>NZ_CP014750.1:307833-615666 GCF_001592435.1 Thermococcus peptonophilus | reverse complement strand
ATCTTTTCCAGGGCGCGGATCTTCTCTGGAATGGTCTTGGCGTTCCTGTACTCCTCTTCCGCGGCAAGGTATTCCGCTGTTACGTTCGTTGGCATTCCCTGTCACCCCCGTCCGCAAAGACGAACGGGTTTTTATAAACGTATGGTATCCTATAGTCGGCAGATTTATAAGCTCTTCCGAAAATTTTCCATGGTGGTGATGTTTATGGCTAGAGGAGGTCTTGACGAAGTTGATAAGAAAATCCTCATGATTCTCCAGAAGAACAGCAGAACTCCCCTTCGAGAAATATCAAAGGAAGTGGGACTTGCCGAGTCCACAATATATGAGCGCATAAAGAAGCTCAAGGAGAAGGGAATAATAAAGAAGTTCACGGTCATTCTGGATCCAAATGCTCTCGGTTTCAACATACTCGCGTTCATTCTCATAAAGGCCAAAGCTGGGATGTACGGCCACGTCGCTGACCAGCTTAAGAAGTATCCCGAGATATGTGAGGTCTATGAGACCACCGGTGACTACGACATGATAGTGAAAATCAGGACTAGGAGTAGCTCAGAGCTCAACGAGTTCCTGGACAAGATGGGTAGCATTGAAGGTGTTGAAGCAACGCACACGATGGTCGTCCTCAAGGTTCACAAGGAGACCACCGAACTGCCGCTCTGAACTTTCTTTTTACGGTATTTTGCGTGTTCACCATTTCTGTCCAGCAAGGGTTATAAATGTCGAGTTTCAATCTTTATCTGAATGTTATGGAGGTGATTGAGATGAAGGTCTTGATTCTGAGTGCTGACGGTTTTGAAGACCTTGAGCTGATATATCCCCTCCACAGGATCAAGGAAGAGGGCCATGAAGTCTACGTCGCCAGCTTCCGGAGGGGCAAGATAACGGGCAAGCATGGCTACACGGTCAACGTTGACCTTGCCTTTGACGAGGTTGATCCAGACGAGTTCGACGCGCTGGTTCTCCCGGGAGGAAGGGCACCGGAGATCGTCAGGCTGAACGAGAAGGCCGTCGCAATAACGAAGAAGATGTTCGAGGACGGAAAGCCAGTTGCAAGCATCTGCCACGGGCCGCAGATACTCATTTCCGCCGGCGTGTTGGAGGGGAGGAAGGGCACGAGCACGGTAACCATCAGGGACGACGTGAAGAACGCTGGCGCCGAGTGGATTGATGCAGAGGTCGTCGTTGACGGAAACTGGGTCAGCTCAAGGCATCCAGGGGACCTGTACGCCTGGATGAGGGAGTTCATCAGGCTTTTGAAGTGATTACCTCTCCTCTTTTTTGTTCTGTGTTATTCAACTTGGGGCTGACTGAGGGCAACAGTTGGTGCCTTTATAACTTTTCAAAAGCGTAAGCTTTATACGATGTATTGGCTATATTGAATGGGTGAAAGCATGCTCAGACGTGGTGGAGTTCTCCCTTTTATTGTAGGTGTCATCCTTGCAGTTGTCTTCGAGTCCGGTCGCGGTTGTGATTATTCACGATCACCAGCTTCGCAAAAAGGAGGCCGGTTCTCGTGAGGATATCCGACGTTGTGGTTGGGCAATGATTTTTAAGCTTCGCTCCTTTTTATCATTGGTGAGAGTATGAAGAAGAAGCTCGTGAGATCAAAAAAGAATAGGATTTTCCTTGGAGTCCTCGGGGGGATAGCCGAGTACCTAGAAGTGGACCCGACTATTGTCAGGCTTATCTTCGTCGTTCTCTTCGCGGTTAATCCAGGCGTTATGACGCTGGCTTACCTGCTTGCGGCTCTGGTGATGCCCGAAGAGAGCTCTGAGGAAGAGGGCACTGACCTCGGCAAGAAGCTCGAAGACGTCATAAAGGAAGCTGGGGAGAGCTTGGATGCAGTGGTTCACGAGGACAGCACGTCCAGAATAGTTGCCCTTGTCCTGATACTGCTTGGAGCTATCCTTCTGGTGGATTCCGCCTTTAGAGTGCTCCCTGTGGTAGGCTTCAAGACACTCCTTGCAGTTGTCCTGCTGGTAATCGGCGTAGTGCTCCTTAAGGAGGGTGAGTGATATGAGGACGCTTGGATACATCTTCATTTTCCTTGGGCTTCTGCTCCTTCTGAAGGAGTTTCAGCCGGCAGTACTCGAGCCGCTGAGGGCTTACGCGTCCTACATAAAGAACGCCTTCTGGGGAGTGACCCTGCTGGCCCTCGGCCTGTACATGCTTACCAGAAGGACCCTCAGGAAAGCCGTCTTAGTGCTCTACATAATCTATCTAATCCTGTACCTGGTGGTGTGAATGGAGCGCTGGAAGATAGTGAGGGCGTTTCTGCTTGGCCCCCTGCTGGAGGCGGCCCTTCCAAAGCCCGGCAACGTGAACCGCTACCGCGACTTCAGCGACCTTACCCTCTACAACTTCATATTTGCCAACACCGCTGTTGTGAGTGTTTACCATGAGGCCGTGAGGACTGCGGAGCTGGTCAGGAGGGGCGAGCTCTTCCCGTCTGAGGCTGGTATTGGGAGTCTGATAAAACGGGCGGTGATAGCGTCGAAGGAAGTCCAGGACGCCAACCCTAACTTTGGAGTTCTCGTACTGGGAATACCTCTGGCCATGGGCGCTTCCCTTTCGAAGAACCCCCTGGAGGCTGGAGAAAAGGCCCGCGATCTCATCCGGTCCTCAACGGTTAGAGACACAATGGAGCTTTACCGGGCAATCAGGACGGCCAACCCGAAGGGAATACCCGGTGAGGTCAAGTACGATGTCTATTCTGACGACTCATTTGAGGAGCTCTTCAGGGACGGAATAAACCTGTGGAAGCTCGCTGAGATAAGCTGTGAGAGGGAGCTTGTCTTCTGTGAGTGGCTCACCGGCTACGAGCTCACGTACTCGACCGCTGAGAGACTATTCCAGCTCATAAAAGAGTACCCTCTTGAAGATGCTGCCGTCAGGGCCTTCCTCGAACTTCTGGCAAGCAGGGAAGACACCCTCATAGTCAGGAAAGCCGGTAAGGAAGAAGCGGAGCTCGTGATGGAAAAAGCCCGGGAGGTTCTCAAGGGAGGGCTCAGCGTTGATGAGTTCGACGCCTTTCTCAGGGAAAAAGGTGACCTGAGGAATCCTGGAAGCCTCGCCGACATCATGGCGGCTTCGCTCAGCGTTTTAGCCCTCGCGGGCCTGAAAATCAAAGTTGTGGACGGAAAGGCGTGGGGAGTTATTGAACAACCCTGAAGCGCCTCGCGGCTGGAGCGTATCCAAGGGCCTTGGTGTCAACGACGACCGCATCTCCCCCGAGCTCCTCAAGGATTCTCACCCTGAGGCCGGAGAGCTCAAGAACTTCTTCGTCCCCACCAAACTCCTCGTTTACCTGTTCCTTTATGAACTCGTAGGCTTCCTTGCCAACGAGAACTACATCGGGCTCAAAACCCTCCAGCTTCAGCTCGTTTGCCTTCTCTTCAACAGAGCTCAGAATCCTTATCAGGTCTCCCCTCATAACTGTCACCATCTCTGGGTTGTCCTGAAGGTTAAAAACGTTTGCAGGAACAAAACCCGGGAAAGAAAAGGGGCATCAGGAAATCTTCTTCAGCTTCACGACTTCCTTGGCGAACTCCTCGAGGACTTCTTTCCTCATGCCCTCGAAGAACTTTATCGAGCCAGCGTAGCTGTGACCGCCGCCCTCGATTCCGGCTGACGGAAGCTTCTCCTGGAGCCTTGGAATTATCTCGTTGAGGTCGAAGCCGTAGGCTGCCATGCCGTCGCTGGCCCTGACAACCGCGAAGTCCGGGCCGTATGCCAAGGTCAGTATCGGCGAGTCCTCACCGTACTTCTCCTTGAAGTGGTCGTGGATGAGGCCGGAGAGCTTGCCTGGAGACGGATAGCTGAACTTCGGTGCAAACAGCTCCACATCTATCGTGTTGAACCTTATGCCGTTCGGCAGGACGACGCTCTTAACGTGCGGCAGGGAAGCCCTCAGCGCCTTCTCCTGCTTCTCCTTGACCTCCGGATAGATGGCATTGATCAGCTCGCGGTGCCTCTGAAGGTTGCCGGTGAGGAGGAGTATCTCGTCTATTATTCCGTGCCCGTCCATGAACTTCCAGAAGTAGGCCTCGTGGTCGATGACCTCGGCTATCTTCTCCAGGTCTTCCTCGTTGAGGCCCTTCGCCTTCTTCGCTATCTCGAGGTACTGGTAGAACTCTGGGGCCTTGCTCCTGTCGCCCGTTCCAGCTATTGCTGGAAGGTGTTTTATCTTGTCCTCGACTTCAGGGTTGATGAACCTCGCTACCTCGGTAGCTAGCATTCCCGCGGTTAGCTCGTAGTAGCCGCGCTTGACGTGGTGCGGGTTGACGTGGACGTCAACGTAGTCGTCAACCTTGGCTTTGTCCTCGCTCACCCACTCGCGAGGGTCGTGGTGGTCTATGACCACTATCGGGACGCCGTAGGCGCGAATGCGCTTGTATGCCGGAATGTCCTCACTCGTTCCGCCGTTGTCAACTATAACAACCAGCGGAAGCGGGTCACCGAACTTCTCGTGGTCTTCGATCATGAATATGATGTCCTTGAGCACATCCTCCAGCTCGTAGAAGGGTGCCCTGCTCGGCCTCCTCTTGAAGAGCTTCCACCTCGCCTGCGGGTCTGGTGATATCTTCTCGATGAGCGGGACTATAGCGTACTCAAGGGCCAGGCCGGATGTATAGCCATCGGCATCGGCGTGATGTCTCAGGAGTATGGGCCTGCCTTCCAGAATGGCCCTCCTTATCATGAAGGCAGCCCTCATTATCCTCGGCTTGAGCTTTTCGAGAACCTCGCTCTCTACCAGAAAGCCAACGTCTTCCGGTTGTGCCCTCCTGTCGAGCTCGGCCTCTATCTGTTGCTTCACCCTCGCTGCATCCGGGCCCCAGAGCCTCGCCATGTCGCTGGCTTCGATCTGTATCTCGCCCGAGTGGAAGGCAACCTTACCGATGACCTCGACTATGTCACCGACGTTGATGTTCGGGTAAGCCCTGACTCCGGGAGCCTCAAAGGCCGCTACCCAGGTTATTCCTGTTCCGTCGGTTATCGTGAAGACTGTCGGCCCGCCGGTTACCTGAACCTGGGTGACCCTTCCCTGTATCCTGACGGTCTTTCCGGCCATGTCCTTGTTCAGCTCTGCTATCGGAGTGACCGGAAGCTCCTTCCTAACAACGACCGTCTTGTAGTGCTTGAGCGCTGATTCAATTAGGTCAACTTCCCTCTTGTCCGGCCTCACGTCAAGAACCTGCACGACTATCTCGTCGCCGGGCTTGTACTCCCTTCCACCGAGGAGGTCTTTCCTCTTGATGAGGCCGGTAACGTGGGGATTGAGCTTGACGAAGACACCGAAGCGCTCAACCCTGTCAATCGTACCCTTGTACAGGCTACCAACCTCAACGTCCTCATAGTCGCAGGTCTTGTCGAGGATGTAAACGACCTTGTATTTCCTCAGGCAATCAGGACAGACCCACGTGGTCTCCATACCGGGTTCCCATGGCTCTTTTATCTTTCCACAGATGTCACAGGCTAGAACCTTCCCAGTTCCCCCGCAGGTCGGGCAGGTGTCGTAAACTGGAACAGTACCCTTCCCGTGGCACTCCGGACAGGGTATCTCATCAACTTCATCCTCAACTCCAAGGTGATCCAGGTTCCTGTAACCCTTGAGCTTATCTCCAATCTTAAAGTCAGCCGGAACGTATCCCCAGCCCTCACACACGGGGCACTCCTTCTCGCCAACTTTTACCTTACCCGTTCCGTGACACTCCGGACAGTCTTTCACAACCATCTTCTCTCACCGGCCTAAGTTTGAAGGTTGCCTTAAAAAGTTAGTTAGTCCACTTTGAGCTTTTGGTGGGTCCTCCCCAGCCGTTGAAACCTACACAAGTACATACACAAATCTCTTAAAAATCATTGGAAAGTAATATGAATTGATTAGTAATTCCTTGTTGAGGGGGGATTATTGTTGAGGTTTAGACAGAGGATTTACCTATCAATCATTGGAACTCTCACAGTAATAATGCTCATAATGGCCGTTCTCCAAGTTAGGGCGATCAGCCGGATGGGGAGTACCGTGGAGGAAACCATGCGACCGGCACTGGTAGACCAAGCAGAGCACACGGCATTACTGGAGAGTGAGAAGAATTCAAAGGAGATTGATAGGGTGTTGTATGCCCTCAGTATGCTGTCACACTCCTATGCTAAGTCCATAGCGAAGGAATACTCGGTTGATCTGTATATCCCGGGATATACGGATAGTCCAACGTTCTGGAACTACGTTGAAAAAGTCCTTCAGGATCTTAAAAATTCTGATGACAAGATAATAAACGTTTACTATGCTGATTTTAGGGGACGGTTAAAGATCGTTCCTCCAGCGGAGCTTCCGGAGGAATTCAACGCAACAAAAACCAGTTGGTATCGGAGGGCTGTGGAAGAAGGGCCCTTCTGGATGGATCCTTATAGGGACATGATAACAAACAAAACAATCGTCAGCTACATTGTCCCGATTAAGTACGGAGGGAAAGTGAAGGGTGTCCTTGGGGTTGATATTGACGTTTCTTCCGTGGAAGATGAGATATTAAACGCTAAACTCGGTGAGAGTGGTTATTCATTTGCTGTTAGTTCGAATGGAACCGTAATAATACACCCCAATAAAAGCCTTGTTGGAAAGCTTAACATTTTTGAGGATCCTTCGTATTCTGAGCTTTCCAAGGCACTAAGCGGGAGTGATAGAGGCGTTTTTGAAGCCACGTTGAATGGAAGGGATATGTTAGTCGCATTTTCTAGGAGTGATGTGTCTGGATGGATAATAGTCTCAGTTGTGCCAAAGGAGGAAATGATGGCCTCCCTACTAAACGCCCTGGACAGGGCTAGGAAGGAGGCATCGAAGAGTCTTATCCTGGGTCTCCTCACGTCGTTAGCAGTCGGCATAGTCCTGGCCCTCCTTAATATCAAGTATCTGCGTGACTCCCTTAAGCCGATAGAGAAGCTCACAACCGCCGCAGAGCTTATTGCAGAAGGCAGGCTTGAAGAAGCAAAGCGCCATGTGTCTTCTATCGACTACCCGTATAGGGACGACGAGATAGGAAAGCTCCTCACGGCCTTTGAGGCAATATCAAAGGATGTTATAGGCACGCTGAACGGCGTCATAGCCCGCCTGCAGGACATGGCTGAAGGCAGGCTGAACTATGCCCTCGATGAAAACGCGCGTGGTGACCTTCAGAACATAATCCTCGCACTCAGGGAGACCTCCGCAAAGATGAGAGCGCTCATCGGAAACATCAGGGAAATAGGGCTTGAGCTGGACAGACAGGCGGATGCACTAGCAAAAATCGCGGAGAACGTCGGGCATTCAATGGATCAGGTTGGCGAGGCAGTGGAACAGGTGAGCATCGAGGCCCAGAGGGAGCAGGAAAACATCAACGAGATAACCGAAGGCATGCGCGTGGTCTCCTCTATAACAGAGGAGACAGTGGATACCATGAACGAGTTTGAGAGTGCCGTGGGGGAGGTCATCAGAATAGCGGAGGAGGGCAGGAACAAGGGAGAGCTGGCCCTTAAAGATGTCGAGAGCATAAAGCGCTCAATGCACTTCATAGACGAGGCCGTTAAGGCGGTCAGTGAGATGAGCAGGAAGATCGGTGAGATAACCCAGGCCATCAGCGGCATTGCCGAGCAGACCAACCTGCTTGCCTTGAATGCGGCTATTGAGGCTGCCCGCGCGGGTGAGGCTGGGAAGGGATTCGCGGTAGTCGCCCAGGAGATACGCAGTCTGGCTGAAGACAGCAAGCAGGCTGCCGAGACTATAAACAGAATCATTGCAGAGATGGAGGAGAAGGTTCAAAAGGCCGTTGAGGAGACGCAGAGGGGAGTTAATACAGTTTCGAGGTCAACTCAGGGCCTCCAGGAAAGCCTGGGATACCTCGGTCACATCGCTGAGATGATAAGCTCAGTCGGTTCTAGGGTCTCGGAGGTTAAGGAGCAGGCTGAGAGGACGAGGGAAGAGGTAGAGAAAGCCCTGAAGGCTCTGGAGAATCTCGCAGCCAGTGCCGAGGAAACGACCGCCAGTGCCGAAGAGGTAAGCTCCGCCATGCAGGAGCAGAGGGCCGAGATAGAGACCCTAACAGAAGAGGCCAGGAAGTTGCGCGAAATTGCCAGGGCACTCCGCCAGAACGTTGAGCAGTTCCAGCTCTGAGCTCTTCTGACTTTTCTTCTCGTTTTTGAAATAAAAGAAGGGTCAGAAAAAAGCTGATTAAAACACGCCGCCGAGGTACGCGAAGTACGCGACAAAGACCAGGGCCAGGATGTACATCAGCGGGTGAACCTCCCTCCAGCGGCCACTGAAGACCTTGAGAACGGTGTAGCTGATGAATCCAACTCCAACCCCGTCCGCTATTGAGTAGGTGTAGGGTATCGTCACAAGGACGAGGAACGCTGGGAGTGCCTCAGTTGGGTCGCTAAAGTCAACTTCTTTGAGTGCTGTTAACATGTAGTAGCCGACTATGACGAGGGCAGGGGCTGTTGCAAAGGACGGGATGGCTCCAGCGAGGGGAGCTATGAAGAGGCCTATCGCGAGGAAGAGGAAGCCTGTAACGAGGGCTGTCATTCCAGTCCTTCCACCCTCTTCTATCCCAGCGGCGCTTTCGATGTAAGTGGTCACTGTTGAGGTTCCCAAGACTGCACCGAAGGTCGTTCCTATGGCGTCTGTCAGGAGAACCTTCTCCGCATCGGGCACCTTTCCGTCCTTGGTCAGGAAGCCCGCCTTAGCGCTAAGCCCGGTCACGGTTCCCAGGGTGTCAAAGAAGTCCACCATGAAGAACGCAAAGACTGCGCCCAGGGCTCCAGCGTTGAGAAGGCCGTGAAGATCCATCTTCATGAAGGTGTAGCTTATGTCTGGCATCGAGAAGAGGCTCTTTGGCCAGGGGGCCGCTCCTGTTACCCATCCGAGGAAGCTCGTCGTGAGTATCGAGATGAGGAGAGCACCCTTGATGCGGAGTGCGAGGAGGATTCCCGTGAAGAGTAATCCAAAGATAAACAAGAGGCCAGCTTTGGTCGTTAGAACCTGGGCGTTAAGTCCGGTAAATGCCAGCTTTCCTATGAGGTTTATCTGCCCGTCTATTACGAACTCGCTCCCCTTGGGCGCCACGACCTTGGCTGTGAGGAGACCAACGTCGTTCAGGCCGATGAGCGTAAGGAAAAGCCCGATTCCAGCACCTATCGCGTACTTCTGTCCGGTTGGTATAGCGTGAATTATTGCGCTTCTGACCTTGGTGACGCTGAGGACGATGAATATCAGGCCCTCAACGAAGACCGCCGCCAGCGCTACCTTCCAGCCGTACTTTGGAGCAACCGTATAGGCGAAGTACGCGTTTAGACCCATTCCGGGTGCGAGGGCAAAGGGCTTCTTGGCGTAGATGCCCATAAGGATAGTCGTGAACCCCGCGGCGAGAGCCGTCACGGCGACGAGTGAGTTAAAGGCTTCCTTTCCAATGGCATCGCTGAGTATCGCTGGGTTCACGAAGAGTATGTACGCCATCGTGAGGAACGTCGTGACTCCAGCCAGGATCTCGGTTTTCATATCAGTTCCGTACTTTTCGAACTCGAAGTACTTTTCAAACCATCCCATGAGCGGCACCTCCGTTTGACTATTATCTGCTAATAAAACCGATTTTTAAATCTTTTTTTAGCACGAAAATGTAAAAACAAAAGTCAGAAGGGTATCTGCCCCAATGCAGGGAAAACCAAAAACGATGGAGTTGGGCAGAGTTAGTCATTCAAGGACAGAATATGACAGAACTTCGACGCTCACTTCTTGGGGGATGTCTTCCGGGCTGAACGGCAGTTCGTTAAGGAAGCGCTCCGCCGTTATAGTCTTGCCACCTATCTCCAGCCTGAGGCGTATCCTGCCCGGCAAGAGGTCGTAGCCAATAACTCTGGCACCCCTCCCGGGCTTCACGAGGACGTTTTCGGGCCTGAAGAAGACCCTAACTTTTCCATCTCTTCCTGTTTTGAACTCCAGAGTTCCAAGGCGGGCGATCCCGCTCTTGGCTTCAAGCTCCAGTATGTTGCTCAACCCCAGGAACTTGGCGACGAACTCTGTTTTCGGGTGGTAGTAGAGCTCAAGCGGCTTTCCTATCCCCTCTATCCTCCCCGAGTTCATTACGGCTATTCTGTCGCTCACAGCCATTGCCTCTTCCTGGTCGTGGGTGACGTAGATCGTCGTTATCCCAAGTTCCTTCTGGATTCTCCTTATCTCTCCCCTCAGGCGCTCGCGTATCTTGGCATCTAAGTTGCTGAGCGGTTCGTCAAGGAGAAGAACCTGCGGCTCTATAACCAGGGCCCTGGCTAAAGCTACCCTCTGCTGCTGGCCGCCGGAGAGCTGTTCGGGATAGCGGTTTTCAAAACCTTTAAGGCCAACCAGTTCAAGCGCCCACGTCACCCTTCTGTTTATCTCGTCCCTGGGAAGCTTCCTCGTCTCAAGGCCGAAGGCGACGTTTTCGAAGACGGTCATGTGCGGGAACAGCGCGTAGTCCTGGAAGACTATTCCAATGCTCCTCTTCCCGGGTTCGAGGTCGGTAACATCGGTTTCGTCGAAAAACACCCTTCCAGAGTCGGGCTTTTCAAGCCCTGCTATGATCCTCAAGGTTGTCGTCTTCCCGCACCCGCTCGGCCCGAGGAGCGTTATCATCTCCCCGCTCTTCACTTCAAGCTCTGGGATCTCGAGTGTAAAGCCCTCGAACGACTTCCTTATCCCCTCAAGCTTAACCCTCACCATACTTCCTCACCGGTTCTCTCGATTATTATGAAGCCGAGAGCCGAGACCGCCATGAGGAGGACAGAGAGTGCTGATGCACTCCCGAACTGCCTTGCACCGAGGAACTTGTATATGGCTATGGTCATCGTGGTGTATTCCGGTGTGGCAAGCATGTAGGTTGCCCCAAGCTCCGCAATGCTCATCGCGAATGCGAATATCGCCCCCACTATCAATCCCCCGGCAGCCAGCGGCAGTTCGACTCTCAGGAAGGCCTTCCACTCACCAGCACCGAGGCTAAGCGCGGCCTCCCTAAGGTTCGGCTTTATCTTCTTCAGGGCCGTTGAGACGGCGCGAAGGACGAACGGGTAGGCTATGATTGTGTGCGCTATCACGACTATCCATATGGTGTAGTAGAGAGGTGTTGTGCTGAAGAACTTCACGTAGGCGAAGCCTATGGTTATAGGAGAGCTGGCCAGCGGGAGCATCGCGAGGGCATCGAGCAGGACTTTCCCCCTGAACTTCCAGCGGTTGAGAAAGTACGCTATCGGCAGGCCTACCAGCGTTGAGAAGAACACCGTTGCAAAGCCGAAGAGGAGGGAGTTCTTTATCGCGCCAAGGGTTGACGTTCCAAACATTGGGTTGTACTCGGTGGAGAACACTCTCCTATACCACTCGAGGCTCCAAGTTCCGTTGAAGCGCAGGGAGTCGTAGAGAATCGCCCCAAGCGGCGCCAGGATAAAGACCACAACGAAGATGGAGTAGAGAACTATCCCAAACCCCTTGAGGCTTAAGATGGACCTGATAGCCAGCTTCTTCGGTTTCCTCATTATTCTCTGCTCCTCCCTCTTTGAATACGCATCAAGCGCTTTCAGGTAGAAGTACATGAAGAGCACCGAGAGGGAGAGCTGGATTATCGCGAGAGCCGCCCCGGTCCTGAAGTCGAGGAGGGTAACTATCGTCGAGAATATGTCCACCTCGATGGTAACATACTGGTAGCCGCCGAGGATGAGCGGCACGGAGAAGCTGAGAAAGCAGAAAACGAAAGTCAGCATAGCCGAGGCGAATATAGCCGGGGAGATCAGCGGGAGCGTGACCTTTCTGAATAGAGTGAATCCTCTTGCCCCGAGGACTTCGGCCATTTCCTCGTAGTGGGGGTTGATCCTCTGCCAGAGCGCGGAGACCATCCTGACGACGATCGGGAAGTTATAGAATGCGTGGGCCAGAAGGATGGCCTTCCAGGAGTAGATTATGCCCGGGTCGCGCCCTATCAGTCCTGCAATGATGCCGTCCTTCCCGAAGAGTATCACGAAGCCGAGCGCTACCATAATGCCGGGCATCACGAAAGGAACAGTTAGAACGGCCTTTATCAGCCTCTTTCCGGGAAAGTCGTAGTTGGCGAAGATGTACGCCCCGGGAAGGCCTATGAGAACGGTTAAAACCGTTGAGGCTAAAGCCTGGGAAATCGTGAAGAGGACAACATTTCGGTGATACTCGTTGCTCAGGACTGCCCGGAGATACTCTAAAGTCGGCCCCTTTTCCCAGACTCCAAGACTGAGGATGCTGAGTATTGGGGCGTAGAAGAAGATTACAAGGAAGGCCAGTGGTGGCAGGAGTACCGCGAGCGCTTTTGGCCTCATGCCCATAACTCGGTTCTTCGGGTTTATAAGCGTTGATTGGGCAAAGTTGTTAAGGTCTGAGGGCTATTCATCCCGGTGACGCTCATGAAGGCCCCGGACCTTGGGATAAGGATAGGCATCCATGAACCCGGAAAGAGGAACTCAATAGCCGACCTCGGCGTCAAAGTCGGCCACAAAACCCTCATCGAGGGTGATGATGTAAGGACTGGCGTTACCGTAGTTCTACCGCCGGTAAAGAACCCCTTTAGGGAAAGGCTATTCGCTTCTACCTTCGTCATGAACGGCTTCTCCAAACCGATAGGCTTTGTCCAGGTTGACGAACTCGGCTATATTGAGACTCCGATAGCGTTAACCAACACGCTAAGCGTTTACACCGTCGCCAGCGCCGTCGTCAGGCACATGATCGACCTCAACCCAGACCTGAAGAGCGTCTCGCCCGTCGTCATGGAGTGCAACGACTCCTATCTTAACAACATCAGGAAGATGGCAGTTGAGGAGGAGCACTACTTCGAGGCTCTCAGGAATGCCTCGCTCGACTTTGAGGAAGGTGCTGTGGGAGCAGGAACGGGAATGAGCGCCTTCGAGTTCAAAGGTGGTATAGGCTCTTCCTCAAGGGCCGTCGAGATTGGCGGAGAAGAGTACAAGGTAGTTTCCCTTGTCCTGGCAAACTTCGGAAGGAGAGAAGACTTAACGATAGCTGGAGTTCCCGTCGGCGAGCTTCTGAAGGATTATCCTGGTAGGGGAACTTCGGGGAAGGGCAGCATCTCTATGGTTGTTGCCACCGATGCCCCCCTCACGGCGGGGCAGCTCAGGAGGCTCGCCAAGAGGGCAGTTATGGGGCTGGCAAGAACGGGCGGCTACGCCTACCACGGGAGCGGAGACATAGTCCTGGCATTCTCCACAGCTCAGACCGTTCCAATTGGAAAAGAGCCGGAACTGGTTAGTTTCCTGCCTGACAATGCTCTCAGCTATCTCTTCAGGGCGACCGCCGAGGCAACGGAAGAGGCAATAATAAACGCCCTCCTGCAGGCAAAAACTATTGAAGGAAACGGGCACGTAAGGTATGCACTGCCCGTTGATAAAGTCGTTGAGATTCTGGAGAAATACGGAAGAATAGAGCGTGGTTAGCCCACTGTTTGATTCATTTTATACGTTGATTAGTAGTCAGCAATTGGAATATTCGAAGTTTTTTCTATGGATCACTTAGAAATCCGAAAACCATATATATGCAACTTTTTCTTCATACCTATGAGGTGATGAAATGGGCAGGATAGTTTTAACGACCGATGAAACTCTGACGAGCACGTACCACGACGTGCCCCTGCTCGACTTCCTTGGCTGTGCGCCCTACGACAAGCTCCCGAAGTGGGTTTTCAGGTTTTTTGACACCCAGCTGCCCGATGAGAACGGCGTTCTAACCCAGGCCCCTTACGGCCTCAGGAAGGTCGAAGCGGCCCTTCTCAGGGACGGCTTTAGGAGGGACGAGGTCGTCGTCACCCACCCTCGCAAGATTGAGAAGTTCATAGGAAATGACACGACAGTCGTCGCCCTCTACGAGATGGACCCACTCGGCCTGGGGCCGGTCAGCATGATGTTCACGAACGGCGGCAAGTGGACGAACTACACGAAGGTCAAGTTCCTTGGGCTCGTGGAGAGGATAAACCGCATAAGGGAGGGTAAAAAGCTAGACTTCAAGCTTGTCGTCGGCGGGCCGGGAGCCTGGCAGGTGGACTTCAGAAAAGAGGAGCGGGAGAGGCTGAAGATAGACCACGTGGTGATCGGTGAAGTAGATCACGTTGTGGGAGAACTCTTCAGGGAGATCGAGAGCGGGAGCGCCGACGAGACGATCTTTATAAGGGGCTGGCCGCGGGTGGAGCAGATTCCAACAATCGTGGCACCCTCTTACAAGGGTCTCGTCGAGGTGATGCGGGGCTGTGGGAGGGGCTGTCGCTTCTGCGAGCCGAATCTGAGGGTCGCCCGCTACATGCCGCTGGAGAGGATAGAGGAGGAGATAAGGCTCAACGTCAGCGCTGGAATAGACCACGCCTGGCTCCACAGCGAGGACATCTTTCTCTATCAGGTCGGGGACAGGAAGAACTTCTATCCAAATGCTGAGGCCGTTGTTGAGCTGTTTGAAATGGCAAGGAAATACACGAAGAACGTGAACCCGACCCATGGGGCCGTCGCAGGGGCCTTAGCAGTTCCAGGGATGATAGAGGAAATCTCCCGTATCGTTGATGCAGGCCCAGCTCGCTGGATAGGCATTCAGGTCGGCTTTGAGACGGCCTCACCGAGGCTCATAGGGAAGTACATGAACAACAAGATGAAGCCTTTCTCACCCGAGGAGTGGCCATGGGTTCTCCTCAACGGGACTTACGTCTTCAACAAGAACTACTGGTTCCCGGCTTACACAACGATTCTGGGATTGCCTGGCGACACCGATGACGACGAAATAATGACGGCGCGGCTAATAGTTACGATGGAGAGGGAGCTTGAGGAGAAGCTCGGTAATAGAGCGCACTTCACTGTGACTCCACTGGCGTTCGTTCCTATGGGCCTGCTCAAGAAACAGGAGTCTACCAGATCGACGAGATGATAACTTACGGCCAGTTCCTTCATCTCTACTACGCTTGGAAGCACATGATGAGGGAGGTAACGAGGGGTCTGCCCGCGGTCATGAAGAACAACCCGTTCCTGATACCTTTCTACCCGCTAGCGAGGCTTGGAACGAGAATCGTCATACGGCAGATAGAGAAGTGGGGAAGGAGCAAGGGTTACGAGGTAAAGCCGCTTGAGCCGCTCGATATTCGGATTGAGGTAGAAGAACACCGCTGGTATTCTCAGCCGAGCCTTGTGGAGGCCTATTGATTCTTGGACCCATTCTTTTTGTGTTTTAGTATTTACTAAATTTTCGGAAATTTCCGAAAGTTTTATAAGATCCGAGTGCCAATGCACACATGGAGATGATACCATGGAGGCGTTCCTCCTGCTCGTGACAGATGCCAAGAACGATGACGGTGTCGTTGAGTACCTCAGGAGCCTTGGCCGGGTGGTTGAGTTCTACCGCCTGTATGGCTACTACGATATCCTCGCGAGGGTCAGCGTGAACGACCCTGGGGAACTTTCAAAGCTCCAGCGAGAAATCTTAAACACCGGGAGGGTTCTCCTTATAGAAACATTAATCTGCGCGGAGGGAGAGAGTTGAGTGTTGAAAATGCTAAGAGGATAATGATGGAGCACTTCGCGAACACCGCAAGAAAGTTCGGACTCAGCGAGCTCTACGGATATATCTACGGTGTTCTCTTTTTTGAGGACGAGCCCATGAGCCTTGGAGAGATAGCCAAAAGAACGGGCTACTCGCTTTCCCACGTGAGCAGTGCTCTCAAATTCCTTGAGAACTTGGGACTCGTTGTGAGGATAAAGAAGCCGGGCGACAGAAAGGCTTACTACAAAGCTGTGAAGAACCTCCAGGAATGGCGCAGGGCGGCGTACTACAAAAGAATCCTTGAGGACGTTAGAGAAACCCGCGAGAGCCTTCTGAGGGTGCTTGAGGAACTGGAAGGCGAGAATGGAGAAGATGTCGAAAGGGTCAGGGAAAGGATAGGACTCCTACTCAAGAAGAATTTAGTGGCGGAGAAGATAGCGGAGATACTCTCGAAAGGGGACGAGGAAGTCCTTGAGACTATCATAGATTGCATTGAAAAGAGGTCGAAAAGAACTTCTGATGGCGGCCCTAGTGAGGGGACCATACTTTAGACCTTTACCTCCTCATACTTCTTCTTCATGAGGATGGCATCTTCCTCTATGTTCGGGCTTTCGCTTATAACGATACCCTTCACCTTGAACTCTTTTAAGACCCTGAGCAAGTCCTCCCAATTCATATCGCTTTCTTGGAGCGGTAAGTGTCTCTTCTCCCCCTTCTCAGTGTACTCGATGCCGCTCATGTGGATGTGCATGTTGTCCAAAGCCTCTCTGCCGAGTCTGTCCTCGATGAAGGACAGCATCTCGCGCCACTCTTCAACGCTGTTGCACTTCCCCTTGTTCCTCGCGTGGGCGTGAGCAAAGTCTATCGTCGGAAGAACCATCTCGAGCTCCTCGCTAAGCTTCACTACCTCCTTCAGGTCGCCGAACTGGGTGGGCTTTCCAGTTAGCTCTGGTCGTATCCAGACTTTCACGCCTTTGTCCATTAGCTCCTTCTGGATATCCTTAAGTGCCTCGAGGATCCTCTGATAGACGCTCTCTGGCGGCTGTTTGAGGTAGTAGCCCGCATGAAAGACGACGCTCCAGCCACCTGCCTCGTAGAGCCTCTCGGCGCTCTGTATTATCCTCTTCTTGCTCGCCTCGACTTTCGCCTTCTCCTTAGCGTTGAGGTTAATGTAGTATGGAGCGTGAGCGGTGAGGAGAACGTCGTTCTTTTTTGCCACGTACTTGATTTTCTTTGCCAGCTCTGGGGAGATGTTGACACCCCTAACGAACTCAAGCTCCATAGCATCTAATCCGAGCTTCCTGACGTGCTCGATGCCGGTAATCGTTGAAGGCTTCGGTGTTGACAGCGGTATTCCAGCCGTTCCAAAGCGCAGTCTGTCCACCTTGAACATACTCACCACCAAGATAAATTAGGTCTTCCTAATTTAAATGTTGTCCCATTCAATTTCTTCCCCGAGGACCTTTTCAAGCAACCTAACTTCTTTCTGAATCTCCTCTTCGAGCCGAGTTCTCAGTTTTTCGAGCTTTTTCTTTTCGTTCTTAAGCTCCTTGATCCTGCGCTCCAGGGAGCTTATCTCACTCTCAATGTGCTCGGCGCGGGAGAGTTCTTTTTCCTTGGCACTTTCGAGTTCCTGACTCTTCCTATCCAGTTCTCTGATCTCACTGACAGTACTTTCAAGGTTTTCAATCAGCCATTCAGCCGATTTAAGGGCCTTTCCTCCAAACCTCGGCTTCAGCGTTTGGAGGAGTGAGATCACTTCCTCCGGCCTTTCGAGTGCAACACTGCTGTCCCTGGCGAGCTGATCTGCAAGACCACCCATGCGAAGCCTCTTTAGGGTCTTCTGGATTTTTGAAACGTTCGACCTAACTTCCCTTTCGAGCTTTCTCTTCTTGGTGGTGATGTTTTCGAGTTGCTCTTCAATACCCTTGACTTCTGGCTTTTGGCGCTCTTGTTCGATTTCCTTTCTTTTCAGCGTAATCTCTTCTAAAAGCGACTCAATCTCGGAACTGATGGAGCTGAGGTTTTCCTGCACGGTTTTAAGTTCTCTGATCTTTTTCTCAATTTCAAGCTTGGGGAGTGATCTCTTCTGAGTCTCTTGGAGATATTCTCTATATGCTTCGTCCATCTCCTTGAGAATCGAGTTTATTGCCCGAACTTCCTTTTCAAAAAGGATTATGACATGCTTTCCGTAGTCAACGTGAACCTTTGCAAGCTCCGGGAGGCGCTTTCCAAGGTCTTCAATATCCCGGATGCCCTCAAGGGCGCGCTTAAACGCCGAAACATAGGCCCGCCTGGCTGCTTCGACGAGTTTCAAGAGAGTCTCGTCAACGTTTTTTGGAGGCTTTGCCTTCTCAAGTTTTTCAACGGCCTTTTTCAGTTCTTTCTTTTTCTTGGAGAGCCATTTTTGATAGGTATTTCTTATTTTTAGGGCCTCTTTCTGCGATTCTTCAAGCTTTAGCCGATACTTCCTGAGTGCGTCTTCCATTCTCAACGTTCATCCATCCCTTAACTTTTCCACGGAGATATGCCCCCGCTAAAACCGCCACTCCAACATCAAGAATCCCCAGGATAAGCTTCTGGAAAACCTCAATGTCAGAGACCATGAATATCGATAGGGCATATCTAGTCGTTAGGTCAAGTGTCACCCAGAGGGCGGGGGTCATGAGGAGCGCCGAGATATAGTACCATATATGGTAGTCGCGCCTCAAGTAGGCGTGAAGGACTTTCCCAGCTATCATTACGGCAATTCCAATGGTTATCGTCCCGGATATTGCGTTCAGGTATATCAGCGTTGCCAGGAGTGAGGTCCCGGGGTAACTGCCTATAAGCTGAAGGGAATAGCTCTCCAGGTTCAGGTAGGCGTTTATTGCGCCGCTGACGATTATCAAAATTCCAGCCACAAAGGACAGGACAACTACGAACTGCTCAACGATGGCACGTCTAAACGAGGATATCACACCGCTTAGGTCAATGTTGAAACCCTTCGTAAAGAACAGACCGCCGATTATCAGAAGGACAGTACCGGAAATTACCGTTGACACTATCTTCTCGCTCTGCGGATACCACACACCCACTATCTTGGACAGGCCGTAGAGCAGGACGATAAGACCGGGAATACCGAAGACAACCTTCGCAACTTCTGGGTCGCTCAGTATCTCCTTCATGTACTTCACTATGATGTACCATGTCGTCTCGATGCCCGGGCTTTGCTTGACCACAACGCGATGGGATGTTATGATTGGGACTTTTGAAGTGATTATGGGAAAAATCTGCTCGTCCTCCGCTCCATCGGTTACCGGGATCACACCATCAGCCGGAAAAACTCTCAAAACTTCCTCGAGCTGTCTGGCAAGCTCCATATCGCTTTTCAGCCCGACCTTTGGATGGCCAGTTATCAGGGCTACTTGGACCCCATCAAACTCTCCCTTCTCTTTCAGCTCGTCGTAGAGCTTTACAGCCGCGTAGAGAACGTTTGCATCGCTGTCCTCAGGGTCGGCCAGACTCAGCTTTACAGCTGCATCTAAGCAGGCGTCTCTCCCGATAACCGGCCCCTTAACTCCGGCTTTTTTTCCGAAATCGTCATCTCTGTCTATGGCCAGGATTAGCACCCTGATATCAACCACCCCTGACCTTTTCCATGACTGATTTTATTTTGTCCTCCATGTGCCGCTCCTTGTCCCTCCTGTCGTCAATCCTCACGGTTGTTGAGACCCGCTTAGCTCCGAGCTTAAACATGAGTTCGTGTGCCTCCGCGACTATTTTGAAGACGTCTTCGACGGTTGGAACTTCGATAATGGTGGCCATCGGCGTCAGTTGATATTTAACACCTTTCTTCTCTAAAAGCTTTACTACTTCGGCGACGTACCTGCTGAGGCTTTTCTCGCCCAACGGGACTATGACGAACTCCGCTATGACCATTTTCGGCACCCGTCTTAAATTCCTTCGGCGATGTTTTAAACTTTGTGTTCTGGTTAAAGCACATGTTATAAACGTTTGGAGTTCAATCAAGGATGGAGGTGATGGAGATGTACCGCATAAAGGACGAGTGGGGGGAGTTCCTCGTCAGGCTCGCGAGGAGGGCAGTTGAAGAGTACGTCAGGCATAAGAGGGTCATAGAGCCGCCTGAAGACACGCCCCCTGAGCTTTGGGAGAAGATGGGCGTCTTCGTAACCCTCAACAGGCACAATGTTCCCCCTCAGATGGCGCTTAGAGGATGCATCGGCTTTCCGCTCCCTATATACCCGCTCGTCGAGGCAACGATAAAGGCGGCGATATACGCGGCTGTTGACGATCCGCGCTTCCCACCCGTCAGGCCTGAGGAGCTTGACGAACTGACCGTTGAGGTCAGCGTCTTAACCCCGCCGGAACTCGTAGAGGGCCCGCCAGAGGAGAGACCTAAGAAGATAAAGGTCGGCAGGGACGGCCTTCTCATAGAGAAGGGCATCTACTCCGGCCTGCTCCTGCCTCAGGTTCCAGTCGAATGGGGCTGGGACGAGGAGGAGTTCCTGACCCAGACCTGCTGGAAAGCCGGTCTTCCACCCGACTGCTGGCTCGATCCAGACACAAAGGTCTACCGCTTCACTGCCGAAATCTTCGAAGAGGAGTATCCCAGGGGGCCTGTGAGAAGAAAATCGCTGGTATGAGGTGCGAACATGAGCCTACTGAGTTCTCTGCTCTTGATATCTATCTCAGGCGCTGTTTACTACTGGCTTATATCAAGAGCTATTGAAGGGTACAGGGAAGCATGGATAGACAACAGAAGCTTTGGCATCAGAGTGCTGGTGTACACCGCTATATATTACCTTATGGCTATCTATGCAATCATGGTGGATTAGACTGAGGAGTAATCAGTAACTTAATGCTCCTTCACTTCCCATCTAGATCCCGGAGCAAACGACGGAACCAAACTAAGAAAAACTCAAACCTCAGATAAGCGTTCAATTTCCTCTTCCAGCCTCTTCAGCTTCGCCTTGAACCTTCTGACCTGGGCGTTTGCAAGGGTGACTATTCTCTCGATGTATGCCTCATCAACCCACAGTTCCCCGTTCTCGCCCAGCGGGACGTCCATCCTCTCTGTTGAACGTATCTCAACGACCAGCTTCTTGTGGCTCACGCTCTTTATGTTGGAGTACTTAAAGCCCAGGCCTATGGCAAGGTTTAACAGTCTCACAGCGTCCTCAAGAGTTCTCGCCCCAACGTGGAGTATTGGACTCCTGACCAGAAACCAGAGCTGGCCGGAGCGGTGTTTTCTCACAGCCTCAAGGACTTCTTCGAGCCTGACCTCCCTGTGCCACTTGCCGAGCCACACAGAGTTCACCTTGTCGCCGAAGTGAGGCATCTCCATGACCGAAATCCTTCCCGAGCATGAGGAAGTCGTGAAGTAGTTTGGGAGGGCGTTTATCTTCTCCAGGAGCGGGATTATGTCATGGTCTACCCTGTCCTCTTCAAGGGCCTTCCTCAGGCCTTCCATCGCCTTTTCCTTCTGCTCTTCAAAGTTCTCGGTGTAGAGAAACATGCTGGTCACCTCACACCCCTATTAAAGTGCCCTTTTCTCTCACGAACTCGATAAACCTCCTGTAAGTTGGGTGGTTTGAGAGTGTGGACGAGTCCCCAACCGCTATTAACTTCCTCTTGGCCCTCGTGAGGGAGACGTTAAGCCTTCTGAGGTCTGTAAGGAAGCCGAGCTCTCCCCTTCTGTTCGAGCGGACGAAGGACAGTACAATGACCTCTTTTTCCCTCCCCTGGTAGCCGTCAACCGTTTTTACCTCGACCTCTTCGCCCACCATTGAGCTTATCATGTCCCTCTGGTCGTCGTAGGGCGTGATTACACCTATCCAGTCAGGCTTCACGCCCATCTCAAGGAGCCTCTCAACGGCCTCGGCGACGAGCTTCGCCTCAAGAGGGTTCTCCCTGCTGTCACTACCACGCCTCTGTCTCTCGAAGCGGTCTTCCCTCTTTGAGGTGTCAATGAAGACCAGCACGTTTTCGGGCTTGAGGGCAGTATTCCAGAAATCCTCAAACTCGGGTTTGCTGACCCCTAAATCCGCCAGTGTGATATTTTTAACGCTCTCGTGGGCCTCTATCTTCCCGTCGTAGAACTCCCTGCTTGGGAACTCCATCAGTCTCTCGTTCATCCTGTACTGGACGGTGAGCATCTCACTCTTCTCCGGATAGCGCTCTATTAGGCCCTCAAAGAGGGTCCTTGAAAGCTTCTTCGCCTTCCCGCTCAGTATCGTCGGCGGGAGCTGTTTGTGGTCTCCAGCCAATACAAAGCGCTTCGCCCTGTTTATAGGGATGAGGATGCTTGGAATCGTCGCCTGAGTCGCCTCGTCTATAACTGCCACATCGTATTCGCCGTAGTCAACCACTTCCAAGCCAGCTGATGCGTTTGTTGTCAGAACCACGTCGGCTTCACTGATTATCTCCCTCGCTATTCTTTCTTCAAGCTTCTTGGCATCGTCGAAGGTCTTCTGAACCTGCTGGTTTATCCTGATCCACTCCGCCATCTCCCTGATTAGTCTCGCCGAAATCCCTCTCGTCCCGATTCCCTTTTCAGCGAGCCTTAAAATTTCTCTATCGCTCAACCCCCTCCTGTACTTTGGAGCTGGCTTTGTGAAGGTGTCCCTCTTCTCCTTGAGGTTCTCACCGATGACCCTAAGCTCCCTCAGCTCTCCGTAGAGGTCGTGCTGGGTGATCAGGTAAGCTAACGTCGTCTCGTGGAGAGCCCTTGAGACCCTGCTCGGGTGACCGACCCTTACCACTTTCAATCCTGAATCTGCAAGCCTCTCGACTATGTTGTCAACGGCAACGTTGCTCTCGGCGGTTGCGAGAACCTTATGGCCCCTCGTCACCTCCTGCCTTATCAGCTCCACCAGGGTTCTCGTTTTCCCTGTCCCAAAAGGCCCGTGAACGAGGAAGAAGTCCCCACTGCCGAGGGCCTTTGATATGGCCCTCCTCTGGCTCGCGTTCAGGCTCTTGTCGAAGGGCTGGAACTCAACGGGTTCGCTCTCCTCAGGCTCCCTAAGGCCGAGGTACAGCTCAAGGGCCTTTCTCCCGCTCTCCCTCAGGTTGTCGAGGTTCTCCATCCAGCGCTTGAAGGTTATGTCGTTCGCGTAGAGGTCAATTCTGACGCCCTTAAGCGCCCACTCCGGGACGGTTTCGAGGGCAACGGTGAGAAAGCGCTTTCCCTTCTCCACGACAGTCCCCACGAGGTCGCTCTTGAGCGGGTCGCGTTTGCTGATTACTACGAGGTCGCCGATGCTTATTTCGGTCTTTATCTCCCTATCCCTTCCATACCTCACCAGAAAATAGCCGAGCTCCTCACCGATTACCTTTCCGTTGAGGCCAAGAACTGCCCTTCCAACCTTCTCTCGCTCCCTGCCGCTGAGGCGCCTCATCTCTAAGCGCATGGCCTCTATCTCGGCCCTCCGCTCCATCTCAACGAGTTCCTTGAGGTGAGCGATGAACTTTGACAGCACTACTTCTTTTTCGTTCATTTTCCTTCCCAGAGCGGGAAGGCTTGGTTGACTTAAAAGAGTTGCCCGCTGTTGTCCGTCCTGAAAAGAGGCACAGGACATGAGAAAGAAAAAGAAGAAATCACTTTATTGGTGGCCTGAACTTGTAGGCGTAGAGGATTATGCCGTCTTCTCCGAACTCCCTTATCTTCCTCGTGACCATTTCGACCTCCATGCCCTCGTGGATTTCATCTGGATCAACGTCGGTGAGCTGGGCCAGGACAACGGGTCCCTCCTCAAGCTGGACGAGGGCAAGGGGATAGGGCTTGTAGTACTCGAAGCCGCTCGGCGGGTTCCTAACGATGGTCCAGCTGATGACCTTACCCTTTCCGCTGAACTGGTACTCCTCAACGTTCCTTGAGCCGCAGACAGGGCAGACGGGCCTCTTCGGGAAGAAGACGTGGCCGTTCTCACACTTGCCCCCGATGAGGGCGTACTTCTCACGGAAGTGTCTCCAGTGCCTGGCAACCTGCATCGGCCTCCCCATTTCAGACCCTCCTCAGGATGTTGACTGTGATGTTTGAACCGGTTCCACCTATGTTCTGGGTCAGTCCAACTTCGGCGTCGGGAACCTGTATTCCTTCGGGAGCCTCTCCGCGGAGCTGAAGAACCGCTTCAACCGTCTGGTAAACACCGGTTGCTCCGACAGGGTGCCCCCTGGCCTTGAGGCCGCCCATCGTCTGTATTGGGTAGTCGCCGTCTATCGCTATCTGTCCCTCCTTCGCGAGCATGGCACCTTTGCCCTTCTCCGCAACGCCGAGGGCCTCGAGGCTGAGCGCGGCCATTACTGTGAATGCATCGTGGACCTCAAAGAAGTCTATGTCCTTGGCCGTTACTCCTGCAATCTTATAGGCTTTCTCGGCGGCAACCTTGGCGGCTTTGAGCGTCAGGAAGTCCTCTCTGTTTGCAAAGTTTATGGTGTCGATTGCCCTCCAGAAGCCGGCAAGTTCTACCATCTTGTCCTTCGGGACGCCAAGTTCCTCCGCCTTTTCTTTTGAGGTTATTATCACGGCAGCCGCTCCATCGCACATTGGTGCGGCGTCGAAGAGCTTTATCGGGTCTGCAACGTATGGACTCTTGAGGACTGTATCAACGGTTATTGGCTTCTTGAACATGGCGTACGGGTTCTTAGCACCGTTTGCGTGGGCGTTAACGGCGAAGTGGGCCAAGTCCTCCTCTGTGTAGCCGTAGGTCTTCATGTAGAGCCTCATAATGAGAGCATTTAAAGCGACGAAGCTCGCGCCGTGGAAGAGCTCGTACTCGGCGTCGGCCGCGTAGGCCAGATAGCGGGTAGCGTCGCTCGGCCAGGCGTCGGTCATCTTCTCGACACCGACGACCGCAACGATATCCTCTAAGCCTGCCATTACGGCCTTAGCTCCTTCTTGGACGGCCGCGCCGCCACTTCCACAGGCGGCCTCAACCTTAACTGCTGGGATGTTCCCCAGTCCGGCCCAGTCGGCTATAAGTGCACCGAGGTTTTCCTGCTCAATGAATGAGCCTGAGGCCATGTTTCCTACGTAGAGTGAATCAACCTTGTCTATTCCGGCGTCGTCCATCGCATTGAGAAGGGCCTCAACGGCCATGTCCCTGAGTGAGACCCTCCAGTGCTCGCCGACTGGAACCATACCAACTCCAATTATGACGGGCTTCTCCATTTCAACCACCTCACAGTATGTACTTGCCCCTGTGCTTCGCATAGAGGGCGTAGTCTATGTACTTCTTCCTGTTCACGTAGTCCATCGTCTTCGGAGCCAGGTCTCTCTTCTCCTCTATCGCATCCTGGACGACGAGGCTGAAGGCATCGCTTCCAGCTCCACTTCCAAAGCTCACCCACAGAATCCTGTCGCCGGGTTTGGCTATGTCGAGAACCGCTGACACACCAACGAGAGTTGCGCCGCTGTAGGTGTTTCCGATTATTCCGCTGAGGAGTCCGGGGAGAACCTTCTCCTTTGGAATTCCGAGGATTTTGGCGGCTGTGAGAGGGAACTTGACGTTCGGCTGGTGGAAAACGGCGTAGTCAAAGTCGTTCGGCGTGTAGCCGAGCTCCTCCATGAGAGTCTTGGCGGCGCTTATTATCTGGTGGAAGTAGGCAGGCTCACCTGTGAAGCGATTCCCGTGCCTCGGGTAGTGCTCGTGCTGCCTCCTCCAGAAGTCAGGGGTGTCTGTGACGTAGGAATAGCTCGCCTCAAAGTATGCGAGGGTTTCTGAACTCTTGGGGGCAAGGATGTAGGCGGCCCCTCCAGCGGCGGCGGTGAACTCGAGGTGGTCGCCGGGCCTTCCCTGTGAGGTGTCGGCCCCTATGGCCATCGCGTAGTCAGCCATCTCGGAACCGACGAAGCCGATAGCGGCCTGTATGGCCTCTGTTCCGGCCTTGCATGCGAACTCGAAGTCTGCAGCATCTAAATCTGGGGTTGCTCCTATGGCCTCCGCTATGACAGTTCCGCTCGGTTTAACGGCGTAGGGCTTGCTCTCAGTTCCGAGCCAGATGGCCTTGATGAGCTTGGGGTCAATTTGGGCCCTCTTGAGGGCGTTTCTCGCGGCCTCAATACCGATGGTTATCGCGTCCTCGTCAAGACCTGGAACGGACTTCTCCTGGATTGGGAAGCTGTTTACCCCCCAGACCCTTCCTATCTCCTCGGCCTTGATTCTATACATCGGCACGTAGGCGCCGTAGCCGATAATGCCGACATCCCTTTTGGGCTTCAGGAGCTTTCGCATTGGGCACCACCTTTAGAATGGTTGAACTTAATTTTAATTCGCATGGGGTTGAGGGGGAAGTTATAAAAGTCTTTCGGTAAAAGTGAAAGAGTTTTTAGACGATTGCCGATGCAGAGGTATATAAGAGATGGAAGACTATTCAGTTTGAGGTGTTTTTATGAAGTATGAGATTCTCCACAGGCCGAGCTTTTCTCTCCTTGAGGTCGAACTTGAGAGGGGAGAGGAGGTACAGGCAGAAGCCGGGGCTATGGTGCACATGAGCCCGACTATAAAGCTGGAAACTAAGGCTAAGGGCGGCGTTTTTGGTGCGCTTAAGCGCTCAATGCTAGGTGGTGAGAGCTTCTTCGTGAACACATTCAGGGCGGAAGATGGACCCGGAAGCATCGGTCTCGCTCCGCCCTATATGGGAGACATTGAGGCCTTTGAGCTTGATGGAACTCTCTACGCCCAGAGCGGTGCCTTCCTGGCGAGCTATGGCGACATTGACATAGATACCAAATGGGGCGGCGCTAAAACTTTCTTCGGCAGGGAAGGTCTGTTCCTCCTTAAGATGAGCGGAAGGGGAATCGTTTTCCTTTCGAGCTTTGGTGCGATCTACAAGAAAGAACTCCACAACGAGCGCTTTGTCATTGATACTGGCCACATGGTGGCCTTCAGCGAGGGGCTAAACTTCAACGTGAAGCGCGTCGGTGGCCTTAAGAGCACCCTATTCAGCGGGGAGGGCCTTGTAGCGGAGTTCTACGGGACAGGGACACTTTACATCCAGACGAGGAGCATGGACAGCTTCCTGGGATGGCTCGTTCCACACCTGCCGAAGAGGGATTGATCCATCTTTTATTTTTGGGCCAGAAGTTGATGCCCTTCCGCTTGGTTCTCCTTTGTTTATTAATACTCACCGAAAATCGTATAACCCGATACTCCAAATTAATATAGATGGGGGCGAGAGCATGAAAAGCTTTTACGCTGTTTTAGTTGCTCTCCTTGTATTCTTTACAGTGGCAATGTCACCCGGTGTTGCCAGTGCCCAGAACAAAACCTATTGGCTGGAAACTTACCAGGGTGCTGGAAGCATATCCTCTATGCCCCTTCTGACTTGCCCGGATGGGGGAGCACTCGTGGTTTCTTATACCAAGGACGCGAACGGCATCAAAGGTAGTATCCTGACGAAAGTGACCTCCAACGGCAGTGTGGAATGGACGAAGGAGTACTTCGGCGGCAGGGTAATAATAAATGCCCTTGCAATGGCCACAGATGGAAACGTGGTTGCTGCGGGTGTTTACATCTCCAACGAAACATCGAGATTCCCCGATGGTCTCCTCATGAAGATAGACAAAGACGGAAACGTGGTGTGGGCCAGGAGCTACGGTGGAAATGGCACTGATATTATCTCCGGGCTAAAAGTACTGGACGACGGGAGCATCCTTGCCGTGGGCTTAACGACCAGCTTCAATGCGGGCAGAGGCGACATGTGGCTTCTAAAGGTTGACAGTATCGGCAACGTAATTTGGGAAAGGACGTACGGCACGTTGGAAATGGACGAGGGGACTGACCTAGAGGTGGCCTCCGGTGGAGACATAGTCGTAACCGGCCTCTCAACTTCAGGGGGAGTGCCTCATGGGCTTGTCTTCAGAGCTGACAAAAATGGCAACCTCAAGTGGGCCAAGGAGTACACTACTGGATCAGAGCTCACAATTCTGAAAATACTGCCCACTAAAGACGGGGGCTTTCACGTCTTGGGCTATGCCAACCTGGGAAACGGCACTCTTGGGGCGCTTTTAATGAAGCTGGACGGAAACGGAAAGATAGTCTGGGCCAGGGATTACTACACCAACGGGGCTGTTCTTGGAAGGGACGCGGCCATCGATCCTAGCGGAAACCTGTGGTTGACAGGGATGGCAGTGACTGGGGAGGGGGATAACACCACATATTACGGCGTTCTCCTGGGCGTACATGAGGGCAACATCACTGCCGAGAGAGTTTACAGTCCAAGAATTGTGTTCAAGTCACTAATGTTTGATCAGAACGGTGATTTGTGGGTTGGAGGCCTTTTCGGTATTAACACCAGCGAGGGAGCCCCATTGGTTGGAAAACTCCCCGGGAACGGAAAGCTGCCTGGTTGCAGGTACTTATCCAGTCTGAACATAGACACATCAACACCAGACATTGCTGTCAGTGATGTCTCGATGGCTGCAAGCAAACCAAACGGGACGTCCAGGAACGTGATCATCAGCACGAAGAAACTCAGAACCCAGCCGTCAGTCCTGTGCACCTACAGAGAAGGAGAAGAAAAAAGAGAAGTCTGCGGGCCTGCTCTGATGGTTCTTCTGGGACTTTCAGCCATTCCTCTGTCCCGCAGGCGCTCCTGACTTTCTTTTTACGGTTTTCTAACAACGAAAAGTGCGTGGTCCTTCTCGTAGGGCTCGAGCGAAAGCCTCTCGACGACTTCGAAGTAGGTCGAAAGCTCCTTTTCCACTTCCTTGAAGACATGCTCCGGCTCCTTGGTGACGTCTATGCTCCTGCTCTTGACGGATATCATTCCGTATCCGCCGCTCTTGAGGTAGACCTTGGCGTTGTCTATGAGTATCTTTGCCTGCGTCGGCTGGGCAACGTCCTCGAAGATAACGTCCACCTTCGGAACCAAAGCGCGGTAGCCTTCGGGCTTGGTGGCATCACCGAGTATCGGCACGATGTTCCTCCTCTCCTCTACGAGAGGGACGAGCTCCCTGAGGACCCTCGGAGAAAACTCCACTCCGAAGACCTTGCCCTCCCAGCCCACTACGTCGCTGACGTGGGAAGCTGTGGTTCCGCTCGCTACACCGAGGTAGAGTACAGTTGAGCCCGGCTTTATCGGGAAGTTCTTGAGGCCGTTGAGGATGGCCGCTCCGAGCTTAGACCTCGTCGGGTTCCAAATCCTGTACTCATCCCCCTCGAACTTGACCACCCTCTCTCCATAGACCCTCTGGCCCGGAACGAGGTTCTTGGTCGCTATCTTCTCGCTGCCGTCGTCATCAATAACTATGTAAACGCCAGGAAACTTGTGCTTCTTAACCTTCATCTCGATCACCTCTTACCTCCCTTACCCTTCTTCTTTTTCTTCTTGTCCTTCTTGCCCTTTCCTTCCTTCTTTCCGCCGAGGCCCTTACCCTTCTCGTGCTTTCCTTTTCCTTTGCCCTTGAACTTCTTCTTTTCCTTCTTTTTCTTCTCGGGCTTGGCCTTCCTCTTCGGCGGGTTCGGGTACTTCTCCTTGATCTCCTGAATCCTCTGCTCAAGCTCCTTCTTCAGCTCCTCGCCTATGTATTCGCCGGAGAAGTAGTCCACCCTGGCCGCTATCGCGAGCTTTCCTGCCAGAGCGCGGGCTATCTTACCCCTCTGCCACCAGGGTGAGCGGTTTATTGCTGGGTACTGAAAGATGACGCCGTGCTTAGGTGGTTTAGCACCCGTCCTGAGGTGCCTGAAGAGGGCTTTTTCCGCGCCAAGAACCTGTATGGTCGAGGCCGGCATCATGGCGAGCTCCTTTAATCCGCCAGCAAGGCTCATGAGCCTAGCAGCGAGCTTTGCCCCGACGAGGGCCTTAAGGTTCGGGGCGACCTCGTCCATTGCAGTCTCGAGGTAGTCCTCTATCTGCTCCCTCAGCTTGTAAAGGTCGTGTATCTCGCTGGCCAACTTCTGGATTATTGCGCTGTCGAACTTGCCGAGCGGGGCACCCATTGACTTCTCAGCTGCTTTGAGGATCTTCTCTATCTTGCCCTCCGAGAAGCCGAGCTTCTCAAGCTTCTCCCTGGTCGCGTTCTCCCTCGGGCCGATCTCCTTAACGAACGCAACGTACTGCGGGTGCTTCGGGAGGAGTTCATCGAGCTCCGGGAAGTGGAGGCCGTACCACTCCCTAAGGCGAGAAACGAGGAGGTTTATGACCTTGTCAATGTCGTCGAGGGCCTCAATGGCCTGGATGATCATCTTATCGCGAGCGCCGCTCTGCTCCTGGATGCGGAGCCTGGTCAGGGCAACACCAACGCTGAAGTACTCGTCAAACCAGTTCTCACCCAGGAACTCCTCGGGGCTTGAGCGGAGCTTTTCGCCAGCTATGTTCGGAAACTCGGCTGTGGCGTTATAACCGAGCTCTTTGAGGTTTCTGCTCAGCTCGGAGTCCTCAACCACGAACTCAGTGTAGCCTTCCTTCCCAAGCTCGTCGAGGAACTCTATGAGTTCATCGCTCGGCTCTCCCTTGAGGAGCTTGTCGAGGCTCACCTCCGGCTTCCCGCTGAAGGGTTTGCTCCCTATGAGCTTCCCGCTCTCGTCAAAGGCGTAGATGCCTCTGACGTTCTCGGCTATGTAAGCTTTCATTATTAACCACCCCTTTGTTTTTGTCGCCTGGAGTATAAAAGGCATACTCCTTTTAAGCCATACCGTTGAGCCCGAGAAGAAAAGGGAGAAAAGCCTCAGTCTTCCCAGGGCTCGGTGTACTTGAGCGCCCAGCCGAACTCTTCCCTGAGGATGTCTATTGCCGCGTACGGCGGTATTATCCCGCGCTCGGTGATTATGACGTCCACGTACTCCGGCGGAGTAACGTCGAACGCTGGATTCCAGACCTCGATGTTCTTCGGCCAGGTCTTCAGCTCCTCTTCGGGGATTACCTCAGTCGGGTCGCGCATCTCTATCTCTACCAGCTGGCCGAGCATGGTCTCCGGGTGGAACTTGTAGGTTTCAGCTGCAATCATCGTCCAGACCCTGTGCTCCTTCGCGGTCAGCGCTATTAGAGCAGTTCCAATCTTGTTTATCACGGCACCGTTGACGGTTATCGAGTCAGCCCCCATAACGACCTTGTCGGTCATCTTCATGTAGTGCCTTGCGGCTGAGTCGACGACGTAGATGACAGGAATGCCGTAGGAAGCGAGCTCCTTGGCGGTTATCTTGCCCTGCCATTTGGGCCTTGTCTCGGTCACGATGACCTTTATGTCCTTGCCCTGCTCCCAGGCGGTCTTCATGACGCTTATGGCAGCTTTGCTGTGGCAGTGGGTCATGATAACGTCTCCGTCTTCGATCCTCTTCGCACCGAACTCTCCAATCCTCTCTAGGGCCTTCTCCGAGTTGTGGATGAACTCCTTGGCGGCGTTTATAATGACAAACCTGAGCTGTTCGAGGTCTGCTCCGCTGGAGTGGGCTATCTTTCCCCTGTGCATGACATAACGGAGCGCGTTTGGCAGGGAAACGGCCGTAGGCCTCGTCTCGAATAGTATCTTCGCTGCCTGCTTCATCTCATTCCAGAACTCGTCAACGTTAGTGGCCTTGCTATTCTCCGCCTGGAGCTGGAGGGCGTAGGCAGCTGATCTGGCTATCTTCCCAGCTCCTCTGATTTCCATGTTCTTTATCTTCTCCGCAATCTCGAGGACTTCCTTTATCACTGCCATGCAACCACCTCCGGGTAAACTCAGGTATAATCGCCGGGGTTTATAGGTGTTTCCATACTTTTTGTGCATTAACGCTTGGAAAATTTCCTTGATGAACTTTGATTGTGATATTCGAATTCTTTTTACGTTTGTAAAGAGCAAGTAGGGGCTGAGAAAAGTTTATAACAAACCTCTCCCAGTTAATTTCGATGTATAGGTTTGATGATGTGAACTAATGTGTTCATTGGGTGGTGATGGTAATGCAGAACAAACTTGAGAACAAACTTGCGGCCCAACCGCTGGATTTTGAGTCGTTCTTTTCACAGAAAGCTATGGAGATGAAAGCATCCGAGGTTAGAGAGCTCCTCAAGCTCGTCGAAACGAGCGACGTTATAAGCCTCGCCGGGGGTCTCCCCGCTCCTGAGACGTTCCCCGTTGATATTATAAAGGAGATCACTATGGAGGTTCTCTCAAAGCACGCGGACAAGGCTCTTCAGTACGGAACGACCAAGGGCTTCACTCCGCTCCGCCTTGCCCTGGCCAGGTGGATGGAAAAACGCTACGGGATTCCAATGAGCAAGGTCGAGGTAATGATAGTCGCCGGAAGCCAGCAGGCGCTTGACCTGATAGGAAGGGTCTTCATTGATCCTGGAGACATCGTGGTCGTTGAGGCTCCTACGTACTTGGCCGCCCTGAACGCCTTCAAGTTCTATGAGCCGGAGTTCCTTTCAATACCTCTGGACGACGACGGAATGAAAGTTGATGTCCTCGAAGAGAAGCTCAAAAAGCTAAAGGCCGAGGGGAAGAGGATAAAGTTTGTCTATACCGTCTCAACCTTCCAGAACCCCGCCGGAGTTACCATGAGCCTCGAGAGGAGAAAGCACCTCATAGAGCTGGCCAAGGAGTATGACTTCCTTATCGTTGAGGACAACCCGTACAGTGAGCTCCGCTATTCGGGCGAACCGATACCCCCGATAAAGCACTTCGATGACGAGGGCCGTGTTATCTACCTAGGCACGTTCTCAAAGATATTCGCCCCCGGCTTCCGCCTCGGATGGGTCTCGGCTCACCCGCACTTCATCAGGAAGATGGAGATCGCAAAGCAGGCCGTTGACCTCTGTGCGAACCCGTTTGGCCAGGTAATAGCCTGGAAATACGTTGAGGACGGCCACCTCGATAGGCACATCCCAAGGATCATCGAGTTCTACAGGCCGAGAAGGGATGCGATGCTCGAGGCCCTCGAGGAGTACATGCCAGAAGGAGTCAGGTGGACGAAGCCCGATGGAGGTATGTTCATCTGGGTGACCCTTCCGGAGGGCATCGACACCAAGCTCATGATGGAGAAGGCAGTTGCCAAGGGCGTTGCCTACGTCCCGGGTGAGGCTTTCTTCGCCCACAGGGATGTCAAGAACACAATGAGGCTCAACTTCACCTATGTCCCCGAGGATAAGATTCGCGAAGGAGTTAAAAGGCTTGCCGAGGTAATAGAGGATGAGATGAGGAGGCTCAAGTGAACTTCTTTTCATGTCTGCTACCTATACTTTTTTATTTGATTGCCCCTAGTTTTCTCTGGTGAGACTTATGCGTCCAATCATAGCCATAATCGGCACCTCCAGAGATGGATACACCCTCGCGAATACATATCACTTCCGGAGGGTTCTTGAGGCTGGAGGTCTTCCAGTGCTCTTCAGTCCCGAAGGCGATCCGGAGGATGTTATAGAGGTCGCGGACGGCATACTCCTCGTTGAGGGTCCTGACATCCACCCTCGGTTCTACGGCGAGGACCCTTCACCCAACCTTAGGGATGTGGACGTTACCAAGGACGAGTTCGAAATAGCCCTTGTCAAACTGGCGATCGAGGGGGAAATCCCGATTCTCGGCGTGGGGAGGGGAATGCAGATAATAAACGTCGCCCTTGGAGGGACGCTGTACCAGGACGTATACGAAATCCCAAAGGCCATAAAGCACGACTGGGAGATCGGCAGGGTCAGGCCCGACCAGAAGCTACACACGGTAAGGGTGAAAACGGACTCAAAGCTCTACAACATTCTCAAAGACGTCCTGGTCATCGAGGGCACGAACGATGCCTGGACCTGGGTAAACAGCTTCCACCACCAGGCCGTTAAGAGGGTCGGCGAGGGCCTCAGACAGGTTGCTTTTTCCGTCGATGGTCTGATAGAGGGCATTGAGTCCACAGACGAGAGCTTCGTTATCGGCGTACAGTGGCAGCCCGAGTATTTGGACGAGATGAAAGTCCTGTATGAGGCGCTGGTGAAGGCGGCTCTCGGTCATCAGGAGAGGAAGCACGAGATTGAGCTGATCCGGCTGGAAGAAGAGGCAAAGAAGAGGCTTGCCCAGGAAACTATGGAACAAGATGAGACCCATCGCACGTTGGAAACGACCGATAGCCTTCCCGACACGAACCAAACGTGATTCCCTTCTCGGTTATCTTCTTTTCGGCTTCCCTCAGGATGGGCATTCTGATGTCCTTTGGGAGGTAGTAGTAGCCCCCTATTCTCTCTCCCCTCTCGTAAAGCGGCCACAGCTTTTCCATAAGCCCCGGGAACTTTGCGAACATCCTCTTTTTTGAGTCGGGCCGGAGCTTGAGGGTGGAGACAGTTATGTGGCTCACAAAGGAGAGCGCATCAAGCGTCTCGTCGAAGTCTTTCCACGTGTAGTAGGGAATTATCGGGTCTATCCGGGCATAGACCGGAATACCAGCGTCTTTCGCCTTTTTCAGTGCCTTTACCCTTCTCTTTGGAGATGGAGCGTTAGGTTCAAGGAGCTTTGCCTTCTTCTCGTCCACAGTCGTTACAGTTACTCCGACAGCACACCTCAGCTCGCTCAGGATGTCTATATCCCTCTCGAAGATGTTGGACTTCGTCAAAAGGAGGCAACGGACGTTGTACCTTCTGAAAAGCTCAAGAACCTTTTTGGTAATTCCAAGCTCCCGTTCCACCGTTGGATATGGATCGGAAGAATATGAAAGCGCCACTATTGCGTTTTTGTCGAGCTTTCTAAGCTCCTTTTCAAGCTTGGGGAGAAGACCTTCTTTAGTTCTCACGCGGAAGGCGTTTGGGATGTAGCTGGTTATGTAGCAGTAAACGCAGGCGTGGTCGCATCCGGTGTAGGGGTTGAGGGTGTACTTGAAGGGGCAGGTGCAGAGGGGACTTTTCCAGGGGTCGAATGGCCTTATGTACATGGTCTCCACTTGGAAATACATTTAAAAAAGTAAACCTTAGCGCTCTCGGTGGTTCCATGGTCAAAGGGGCAGTAAAGTGGGTGCCAGGTAAAGAGTTTCAGTTCATCGGGAGGATGGAAGACGATAAGTGCTCCGTCATCTTAGGTGATGGCGGCATAAGCCCGATGAAGCTTCTCCTTCTCAGCGTGGCCGGGTGCACCGCGTACGACGTCGTCATGATCCTCCAGAAGATGAGGGAGCCGATAAAGGGGCTGGAAGTTGAGATTTCCGGGGAGAGACGCGACGAGCACCCGCGCATCTACACCAGAGTTCACATCCACTACAAGATATACGGAAACGTTAAAGAGGAGAAGGCTAGAAGGGCCATCGAACTCAGCCAGGATAAATACTGTTCCGCCTCTGCACACGTAAAGCTCAGCGGTGCCGAGCTTACATACTCCCTTGAGATAGTCCCGGATGATGAGTAAACCCGTTGCTGAGGAAAAGATGATGAGAGGATCGACTAGCTGACCTTTCTTCTTTTTTCTAAAGCTCCCCACACAGCTCCGCGAAGTTGCGGTAGACCTCAGCTCCGTGTTCGGTGTGGGCAACCTCCGGATGGAACTGGACGCCGTAGATAGGAAGCCTTTCGTGCTTCATTGCCTCGACGGGACAGGTCTCGCTCTTAGCTAAGAGCTTGAAACCTGGAGGAAGTTCCTTAACCTCGTCCATGTGGCTCTCCCAGACCCTCAGCTTCCTCGGAAGCCCCTTGAAAAGGTCGTCCTCATCGAGTATCTCTATCTCGACGAGGCTGTACTCGGCCTTCTCCCCCCTCCCGACCTTTCCGCCGAAGTGCTTCGCTATGAGTTGGTGTCCGAGACAGATGCCGAGTATTGGAACGTTGAACTCGTCGTAGTGCTCCAGGATTGCAGAGCAGTTTCCCGTTCTGCTGATGTCCGGGCCTCCGGAGAAGATTATCCCCTTCGGCTTCATCGTCTTGATCTCCTCGAGCGGTGTTGTATTCGGGATTATCTTCGCCTCGACGCCGAGGTAGCGGAGAGTCCTCCAAATCCTGTGGACGTACTGACCTCCATTGTCCATTATGACTATCATTCTTCCACCTCACTCGAACTCTATCGTTGCCGGCGGCTTGTTGGTGATGTCGTAGAGCAACCTCCCAACCCCTGGAATCTCGCTTGTTATCCTGAAGGCTATCCTCTGAAGTACCTCCCACGGGACGTTCATCGCGTTGGCAGTCATGCCGTCGAGGCTCTCAACAACGCGAACCGCTACCGTCTCCTTGTAGGCCCTTATGTCGCCCTGAACGCCGACTGTCTTAACGCCGAGCAGAACCGCGAAGGCCTGCCAGGGCTTAAGCCCCGCTTTCTCTATCTCTTCTTCAACTATAGCGTTTGCCTCCCTGACGATTGCGACCCTCTCGGGTGTCACCTCTCCGAGAACCCTAACGGCCAGCCCCGGCCCAGGGAAGGGCATGCGGTTGTATATCTTTTCTGGAAGGCCTAGCTCCTTCGCCAGCTCCCTGACCTCGTCCTTATAGAGGTCCCTCAAAGGTTCAATCAGCTTGAGGTTGAGCCTTTCGGGAAGTCCACCAACGTTGTGGTGGCTCTTTATCTTACCCTGGCTCTCTATCCAGTCAGGGGCTATCGTACCCTGGATCAGGAAGGCGGCGTTTATATCCCTCGCGATCTCCTCGAAGACCTCTATGAAGACCCTGCCGATTATCTTCCTCTTCTCCTCTGGGTCGGTCACGCCCTTGAGCTCTCTAAAAAAGCGCTCGCTGGCATCCACGTAGTGAAGGTTCAGCCCGAACTCGTCGCGGAAAGTCTTGACCACGAACTCAGGTTCACCTTTGCGCATGAAGCCCGTGTTCACAAATACCGCGTGCAGTCTGTCCCCTATGGCCCTGTACGCCAGAACCGCGGCAGTTGAGCTATCAACGCCGCCGGAGAGCGCAATGATGGCCGTTCCATCACCGACCGTCTCCCTTATCTCCCTAACCTTCTCCTCGATGAAGTTCTCCCACATGAGCACCACCTTTCAACATTTTTTTGATCATTTTGGCTTAAAAATCTGTTGTTTTTGCGTTAAAAATGTTGAAATAGGGGAGCCTCACTTCCCGAGCGGGTAGTTCGGTGCCTCGTTTGTTATCACTATGTCGTGCGGGTGGCTCTCGATGTAGCCAGCGTGGGTTATGATCACGAACTCGCTTTTCTCCTTCAGCTCGGGAATGTTCCTTGCTCCCACGTACCCCATTCCCGCTCTGAGGCCTCCTATGAGCTGGTAGAGGACTTCTCCGACGGGTCCCTTGTACGGGACTACTCCCTCAACTCCCTCGGGCACGAACTTCTTCGTCTTCATGTGGCCCTTCTGGTAGTAGCGCTCCGCTCCGCCCTTCATCATTGCCCCGAGCGAGCCCATTCCGCGGTACTGCTTGTATCTCCTCCCGTTCATTACGACTTCTTTACCAGGTGCTTCCTTCGTTCCGGCAAGCAGGGAACCGAGCATGACGGCGTCGGCACCAGCGGCTATAGCCTTCACTATGTCCCCAGAATAGCGTATCCCGCCGTCAGCTATCACGTGGAGCCCGTACTCCTGAGCTTTGTCAGCTACGAGCGCTATGGCAGTAATCTGAGGAACGCCAACTCCAGCAACTACCCTCGTCGTGCAGATGCTTCCCGGACCAATTCCGACCTTAACGGCATCAGCAAACGTTAGATCATCAACGGCCTTCGGGTTGGCGATGTTTCCCACTATGAGGTCGGCATCGACGGCGTTCCGTATTTCCTTCATCGCCTTTATCGCCTTGAGGTTGTGGGCGTGGGCAGTGTCAACGACTACAACGTCAGCTCCAGCCCTGTCGAGGGCCTTTGCCCTCTCAAGGTCGAAGGGACCGACTGCTGCCGCAACCAAGAGGTCGCCGTTTTCATCCCTAACCGCGTTCCTGTACTTTCTCCTCTTGGCTAGATCGCTCATCGTTATGATGCCAACGAGCCTCCCCTCGCCGTCCACCACCGGAAGCCTGTCTATCCTGCGGTCGAACATTATTTTTACTGCCTCTTCCGCCGTTATCGTCTCGGGCACGGTTATGACTTCTCCAGTCATGACCTCACTGACCTTCGAGCCCTGCTTCGCCGCTATGTCCTTCTTGGTGATCACCCCAACGACCTTTCCATCATCGTCAACGACCGGCAAACCGTCGACGCCGTTGCGCTCCATGAGGAACAGCGCGTAGTCGAGGCTCTCATCTGGCTTTATGCTTATGACTTCTTCCACGATGAAACACTCGGCCCTCTTGACCCTCTTCACCTGCTCGACCTGCTCCTCGATGCTCATGTTCCTGTGGATTACCCCCAGGCCGCCTTCCCTTGCCATCGCAACGGCCATCTCCCACTCTGTAACCGTGTCCATTGCCGCGCTGAGAATCGGGATGTTAAGCCTCACATTGGGCGTTATCCGCGTAGAAACGTCCACGTCCTTCGGCTCGACTTCGGTCGCCTGCGGTATCAGGAGAACGTCGTCGAAGGTGTACCCCTTAAGGGCATTGACAAGTTTTTGTTCAAATCTGCCCATATCTTCCGAACCCCCTCACCCTTTTTGACTTGAGAATGATGAGGGCTTTTAAGGCTTGCGGAAAAAGGGTTAAATATCCAGAGAAGGGCATACCTTACCGGGTGATCACGTGGACTCCTACCTGGTAGCGGCTGCATTTGACGCGGGAATAAAGCTGGCTGCTGGAGGGATGCTCCTCTTCTTCTCCCACCAGCGGCACAGAAAGGCCGCCTACTACTGGGGTCTAAGCTGGATAATCTACGCTTACGCCATAATAGGTGATTTAGGAGTTCATCCCGAAATAGCGGCAGTTCTGCTCGGCGTCTTCTCGTCCCTGGTCCTTCAGGGAGTTTTAAGGGTAAAAGAAGATGTCTCAATATCTCAGGACTACATTCGGGCTCTTTCATGGGGACCAGCCGCTATTGGGGTGTACACCGCGATTCTCTTTCTCTCCCTCGAAAAAACTCCTGAAACAGCGGTCATGGGGATCGTTTACGGGGCCTCTGGTGTCTTTCTGGGTATTGGCGGGCTTATACTCTACCGGATGAGGGAATTTTATGAGCAGGATACCGCATACCTTGGTCTGTCACTGAGCATATACGGGGTATACCAAATGTTGTATCCAATATTTTGGAGGGGGGACCTTAGGTTCTGGGGGCTGTTTATTAGCCTGGTTCTGACTGTCGTTACGGCCCTCTTCATGGTTCAGCTCTCACTCGGCGAGGTCTTTGAGATTAAAGAGCCAGAAACGAAGGTAGAAGTCCAGCCAGGAGTTCACATAATGGATCCAGCACATTTTGAAGACTTCAAAAAGCAGTTTAGGGAATATCCTGTTCTAGCTTTTGTACGGAACATTGATATACCCGATAATTGGAAGGCCTACAGAATAACGAACCTCGGCGGCCACGGGAACGTTTCCCCAACCAACCTCCCGAGGATCACTGAGACTGTGGTGAACTACATCCGCTCCCTCGAAAACTCTGACCTGAAGCCGGTCGTCGTCCTCGAAGGGATTGAGTACCTCAAGATCTACAACGATTTTAGGGCCTTGGCAAAGTTCTTGACTTCCCTGCGGGACTACGTTGCCGTAAGCAACGGGACGCTTGTGCTCGTTCTAGAAAAAGACGCCTGGGAAGAAAGAGAAATGAAAACCCTAGAAAGACTCCTCACGTAAGGATTTTCTCCAGCCTGTCTTCTTCCAGGCCCTGCTTCAGCTCCATCGCTATCCTCCTGCCGGTGCTGACCGGAAAGTCGTACTTAAGCCATGTGTACGGAGAGCCGTGCACGAAGGGGTTTGTTCCAGCGACTATCCTCGCAGATATCTCGAAGACCACGAACTCCATGTCCGGCGTGAAGACCCCCTCAAGGCAGAAGGGGCCCCAGAGGCCGCCCATGAGTTCTTCCGCAGCCTTCACGACTCTCTCACCGGTCTCGAGGATGTCCATAAGGAGGCTCTCCCTGAGGACGACCGGGATGTTACCGATAACGGTGTAATCCGTGGTGATTCCAAGCTCAGCCTGCTCCCTCGCCGGAATCCTCCCTATCGCATCCGCGTTGGACTCGTAGCGCCTGTCAACGCTCATCAGCTCAAGCTTGCCGTTGAGCTTTGAGTAGAAGTAGTGCGGGTAAACTGGCACTCCAATGACGTACTCCTGTATCTGGACTTTTGAAAGGTCTTCCTTCTTCCTGACGCCGAGCCTCTCGGCCTTTTTCCAGAAGTCCTCAGGAGAGCTGGCCAGGAAGTATCCCCTCCCCCCTCTAGCGCCGAAGGGCTTGACGATGACGGGTCCGTCTATCTCGTCAGGGTCTTCGTAAATCCTCGGGAGCCTTAGTCCGGCTTTTTCCAGCCACTGCCTTTCGAGGGAGCGGTCGCTCTCCCACCTCAGCACGGCTTTGTTGCCGTAGTAGGGAACTCTCATCTTTTCAACCAGCTCGACGCCAATGTGGGCCACAAATGAACCCGTTGGGATTACGACCGCTTCGAGCTCGAGCAGCTCCTCTTCCGGGTAGGCACCCTCGATGAAGTGATCCGCCACAGGGAAGTACTTGGTGTAGAGTGGCTTAACCCTGGAAGGGCCGAAGGCAACCGTCTCGAACCCCTCGTCCTTAGCGCCTTTCAAAATTTGAAGTGCGGAGTGGGAGGCGTATGTTGCTACCCTCATTCCTCCTCACCCAGGAGCTTCGGAAGGGACTCGTGAACCTTCTTAAGCTCAGAGACAGGCTTCCTGAGGATTTCTTCCCCATTCCAGAGAAAGACAGCATCGCTTCCTCCGGCTCTGCCGATGACCGCGAAGTGTCTGAAGAGCGTCTTAAGCTCCTCAAGTCTTTCCTCGGGGAAGACTACGAGATAGCGGCCGTGGCTCTCGCTGAAGGCGACTTCAACTGGGTTTGGCATCTCGGCAGGAACTTCTGAGAGGTCAACAGTGAAGCCTGTGTTGCCCCAAACTGCCATCTCCGCCAGGGCCACCGCTATTCCGCCCTTGCTAACGTCGTGGACGGCCTTCACGAGTCCCCTTCTGATCGCCTCAAGGATTCCCTCGGCGTTCGCCTTTTCCAGCTCAAGGTTTACGCGCGGAGCAATTCCACCTTTCAGACCGAGCCTTGTGTAGAGCTCCGAGCCACCGAGTTCCTTTTTCGTGACTCCTACGATCCCTATAAGGAGTCCCTCTTTAAGACCAAAGCCCGGTATTTTCTCAAGCTCCACCTTTCCAAGCCCGGCAACCACTGGAGTCGGCTTTATGGGCCTGTCAACGACCTCGTTGTAGAAGCTGACGTTTCCGCTGACGTACGCTAAGCCGAAGGCTCTTGCCGCGTCGGCCAGTCCCCTAACCGTCTCGGCGAAGCTCCAGTAAATCTCTGGCCTCTCTGGAGAAGCGAAGTTGAGATTATCAACCAGGGCTAAAGGCTCGGCACCGACGCTCACGAGGTTCCTGACGACTTTAGCAACCGCCCCCATAGCTCCATGATACGGGTTCAGATGGCTGTGGCTCGGGTTGCCATCGGCCACAAAGGCCAGCCCGTAGCGCTCGTTTATCTTGAGCACGGCCGCGTCCCTTCCGGGCTTCACGACCGTCCTTCCCTGAACCTCGTGGTCGTACCCCTCCCATACCCAGCGCTTGCTCAGAACGTTCGGACTGCTCCAGACGAGCTCGAAGGCCTCCGAAAAGCCTATCTCTGGAGTTTTGACGCCCCTTTCAGGGCTGTAAGGCTTCATCTCCCATTGAATGGTTGGAACTTCCGTGAGGAGTTCTGTCGGGAGATCAGCGACCTTCTCACCGTTCCAGTAAACGATGTAGCGCGGCTCATTAATGATCTCTCCTACAACAGTCCATTCGAGGCCGTACTTCTCGAAAATTTTCCCGATTTCTTCAACGTCCTCTTCCCTGACTGCAAAGAGCATTCTCTCCTGACTCTCGGATATCATGACCTCAACCGGGCTCATGTTGGGCTCTCTTAACGGGACACGGTCGGCGTAGATGACAGCGCCAAAGCCCTTCTTCCCTGCCATCTCCGAGGAGGCGCAGGTTAATCCGCCCCCGCCGAGGTCTTTGAGCGCTCTAACTTTCCCTGTGTAGACGGTCTCAAGCGTCGCTTCAATCAAAAGCTTCTCCGTGAACGGGTCAGGAATCTGCACCGCGGAGCGGTCTTCCTCCTCCGCGTTCTCGCTCAGTTCTTCACTAGCGAAGGTTACACCGTGGATTCCGTCTCTTCCAGTCTTGTTCCCGACGAGGATGAGTTTTAGTCCCGCTTCCTCAACGTAGCTGTGGACAAGGTGCTCCGGCCTCATTATCCCAACGCAGGCAACGTTTACGAGCGTGTAGTTATCCAAGCTCTCATCGAATTCAGTCTCGCCTCCGACCGTTGGAACTCCTATCCTGTTGCCGTAGTCCGCTATGCCCTTCACGACGCCCTGGAGGAGGTAGCGGTTTCTCTCCTTCTCAAGCGGCCCGAAGCGTATGGGGTCAAGGAGCGCCATCGGGCGAGCTCCCATGCAGAGTATATCCCTGACGATCCCGCCGACACCGGTGGCGGCACCGCCGTAGGGTTCAATGGCTGAGGGGTGGTTGTGGCTCTCTATCCCGACGACTATCCAGGTCTCATCGTCGAACTCCACTATTCCAGCGTCCTCTCCCGGGCCCAGAACCACGTGCTCATTCTCCGTTGGCAGAAGCTTAAGGAACGGCCTGCTCGACTTGTAGGAGGCGTGTTCGCTCCACATTACTTCGAGCATCGCCTTTTCCACTTCGTTCGGCTCCCTCCCGAGCCTTTCGCGGATGAGCTTCTCCTCATGGGGGAACATCGTGACACCTCCTTTATTACCAGAAAAATGTAAAAAATTTGGAGTTTTTAAGGTTTATTTTAACAGAAAAATGTAAAAACCAGGGGAGGAGCTCGGTTGGAAGCTCACCCGGGCAGGCCAGTTGATGTGGTCAGGTTCTGGAACAGGGGGGCCACTTCTTTACCTGACTTCTGTTCGAGGAGTTTAACGAAATCCTCCAGGTAGCCCTCTTTAAACGTGTTCTCTTTAAAGAACTCCTGTAGTGCGGTATAGAACGCTTCTCTGCCTGTGTAGTTTTCAAGCTTCTCCAGAACGAGCGCTCCCTTATAGGCCCCGACTGCATACGCCATGTAAACATCACTCCCGTAAACATTTTCCACGTCCACTAGGGGGACTTCCTTCTTCCCGTAGCTTGTCCACTTCCTGTAGGTGCTTATGTAGTAGTTCCGCAGGGCTGTATACTCATTCTCTGACCTAGTTTTCGCGTATTTCAGGCTAAAATAAGCTGGAAAAGCCATGTTGAACCACCAGTCTTTTCCGGTGAACACGACCGTTCCCGGAACCCACCAGTGGGCCACCTCGTAGGTGTAGCCGTAGAGGAACCGCCTAATATCCGCGTTGTAAGCCAGGATGTCAAACAGTGAGGCGCTCATATACCACATATCAGCGGCATAGACGACCTTGAACTCCTTGTAAGGGAGTCTTCCAAAACGCTCAATACCGAACTGGAGTATCTCCTGGGTTATATTGGTGTATTCCTCGGCGGTCTCCTTTGAAATGCCGGAGTAATAGAACGTGAGGTTTCCAGCGGAGACGTTTTCGAAATGCCCGATGAAAACTGGAATACCAAGATATTCATTGAGATCAAGGGGATAATCCGAGACCCATTTGTTGGGGGAAACCTCACGGCCGGGGGCTACTGTCTCAGCATGGGTGTGCACTGTTAATATTGTTCTGTTAATCAGGCTGTGAGTCATGAATGGAAAGAGCTCTAAATCCCTTAAAAATGCTGAATCCCCGAAGAAACCACTCTGGAGGTACTCCCCCATGGGTATTACCTTCCGCACTTTCATGTAGTCCCCGGTGTACCTGAGCTCGGCGGAGTCGGGGCGGACTTCCGTCAGGGGAATTGTCAGTGTGAAGGCCTGAAGGAAGGGTGTAGAATTTCCGTCCAACTTAATTTCATTGACGTCCAGCCTGACGTTTTTCCTGAACAGAAGAAAACTGGAAGCGTTGATCCCTGAGTAGAGGACCGTTCCGTTTAGAAGGCCTTTCTTCTCTTCTGGAAACATCCTGGGAGTTATCTCCAGGTTCATTTGGGAAGCCCTAACAGTCACTTTGCTGAAGGTGCTGTTTAGGTAGTCTTCGAGCTCACTCTGGGAAATGTCCAGTACTCTTTGCCCGGTCAAAAGGTTTGCCAGCTCATTGCCCCCGTATTTTTGAAGGATATACTCAACCAGAATTCCAGCAGAGCCCCAGAGGCTCTCATTGTAGCCGTTCCTCAAATTGACTTGATAGAGGGTTTCGGGGTTTACTGTCGTGTTTGCAGGGATGTCAAAGGCGAGGGTTCCAAGCCCCACTGTCAGGTAGTCGGGAAGCCTCTTTCCAGCTGCGAGCTCGGCAATTGGGGGTAGGAGCTCTGGGGCGTAGTAGAATCTGGTGATGTTAATAAGAGAGACGTATATCTCGTTCGAGGTATAGTTCACAAACCAAATTGAATTATCTCCGGTGCGGTTTTTCAGGGAATCCTTCGAGGCGTAGAGGAATATCTTCGCCCTTTCCGGCTCCCGGTGGAAAAGCTTGGAGAAGCTTTCGTAGGTGTAGTCCGCTCCAAGGAGTAGAATGTTGAGCTTCGTATGGAAAACGGGGTTTTCCAGAACTTCCCGGGGGTAATATACCTCAAAGTATTTCGTAGAGTTGTGGAGCCAGGAGCTTGGGACTGAGCTGTTGACTGGGGTGGATTGAGAAGCGCTGGAGATGGCGCTGGCGGAAGAAGTACTCGAAGTTGGACTGTTGGTTGGTGCCGACGGGGAAGTAATGCATCCCAGAGAGCCAATAAGCAAAAAGATCAAGAGCATGACCAGGCTTAACCGTCTCAATGTCAACCCTCCATTTTATGTTGTCATGTTGCAGAGGCTACTACCTCACATTACTCGTACTTTTATTTAAATTCTTGTCGAATAATTTGACCAACAAGAAGGAACACAAGGTGTAGTTTAAGGCTGACCAAAAATATTGATAAAAATAAAGACAAATGCTGCTCGAGAAGTTTTACCCTCTTGCCCACTCCACCATGCTCCTGAACAGCTTCAGACCGTCCTCGCTCCCGAGAAAGTGATCGCTCGCCCTCTCCGGGTGCGGCATAGTTCCTAGAACGTTGCCCTTCTCGTTTGCTATCGCTGCTATGTTTAGGAGTGAGCCGTTCGGGTTCGCCTCTTCCGTGATGTTGCCTTCCTCGTCGCTGTACTGGAAGACGATTCTGACCTTTGAGGGGTCGTCAGCGTAGTAGTTGCCCTCTGCGTGGGCTATCGGCATCCTGATGACCTCTCCAGGTTCGTAGAACTGGGTAAATGGGGTTTCGGTGTCGGCGACCTTGAGGTGCACCCACCTGCAGATGAACCTCGGGACCCTGTTCGGCCTCAGCGCCCCGGGTAAAAGGCCGGCCTCAGTCAGAACCTGGAAGCCGTTGCATATCCCGAGAACGGGCTTCCCATCTCGGGCGAACTCCTTCACTTTCTCCATTATCTCCTGGCGAGCTGCTATAGCCCCCGCCCTCAGGTAGTCGGCGTAGCTGAAGCCCCCTGGAAGAACGACGCCGTCGAAGTCCTTCAGCGAGGTCTTGTACCACACCCGTTCAGCTTCCGCCCCCGCTTTCCGTATAGCTCTCTCCGTCTCGAAGTCGCAGTTCGTTCCCGGGAAGACGATGACAGCAAACTTGACCATCTCAGCTCACCGGTTCCACGCTGTACTCCCAGGTATGGATGAGCGGATTCGCGAGGAGCTTCCTGCACATCTCCTCAGCTTCTTTCTCGGGATTTTCGCTCTCAAGCTCAAACTCGAAGTACTTGGGAACCCTAAGGTTCTCCACCTTAAAACCGAGGTTTCTCAGCGCGTTCTGGATGACCCTCCCTTCCGGATCGTTGAGACCTTCCTTGAGCCTTACGATGACCTTAACCTTCCACTTCATCCTCATCACCTCACGTAACAACCTTCTCAAGCTCGTCCAGCTCTATTGCCCTCTTGATTTCGAGTGCAATTCTCCGCCCGGTGCTCATTTCCTTCCTCCAGAGGGAGTTGCCGTAGGGGTGTCCCATCGCCATGTGGATGTTAGTTCCTCCGCCTGTCCTTGGGGCAACGTCATAGATGTAGAAGTTCAGATCCTTGTCCACAGCGGTCTGGAGCGTGAACGGCCCAATTATTCCGGGCGGATAGTATCTCTTTGTTGCCTCGACGTACTTCTCGGCCATATCGAATACCTTCTCCAGAAGAGACTCGCGGAGCGTCGAGGAAGCGTGGCCGGTGACGGTATATTCGGGCTCGAACTGCCACTCTGGAAGTGTGAGCTGCTGGCTCGCTGGAAGGCGGACGTGACCGTCTAAACTCGTCTCGAAGCGCCAGTCTATTCCGAGGAGCTCTATCTCCTCATCGAAGGGAGAGTAGAAGAAGTCGAAGTTGAAGACCGGGCCGATTATGTAGCGCTCTATCCTTGCCTTGGCGAGGTCTTCCTCGGTGATGACGCCGAGCTTGATTAAGCGCTCTGACTTCTCTCTGAACTCTTTGTAAGAAGCGGCCGTGAAGAAGCCCCTCTCCAGCCTCTTCTTCGCGTGGGGGAGCTTGACTATAACGAGACCTACCTCGTCGATTTCTTCCGGCTTAACGGGTTCTGGGTAGGGGAGACCTGCCTTCTCAAGGAGCCAGTAGTAGCTCTTCTCTTCGCTCCTTTCTTCGCTCCTCAGAAGATTTCTGCTCCCGAAGAGCGGAACCTTGAATTCGTTTTCAACCCTGTCAATGCCAGTGTAGACGACAAAAGACCTGTTCGGGACGAAGATAACGTTCCTCTTTCTCAGCTCTTCCTGAACGTCGATTATCTGGCCGAATTTCTCAAGAACTATTACCTCGTCAATGAAGCCCTTAGTCAGGCCGTCCCTCGTCTTCTTCTCCTTAAAGTACTCGGCATAAGTCCTGTGCCGCCCCCTTTGGGCAACGACCACCGTTTTAAAGCCCTCAGCCTTGGCGCCATCGGCTATGTCAAGGGCCGAGTGGCTCCCGATGACGCCCACCTTTATCTTATCCTTCTCATACCCTTCGAGAACCTCAAGAATTTGCTCCCGTTCAATCATTTCATTCACCCCTAATAGCCCTAACAAGCTCTATTCTCCTGCCTATGCTCTCCCTCGTTCCCACGTCTTTCCTGTAGAAAATCTCCCCTCTCACGTGCTTTATTCCAGCAGAAGCTATTCTTTCAGCTTCTTCCAGAGACTCGGCGATTCCAACAACGGCCAAAGCCCTTGAGCCGAGCATCGTGAAGTTCTCATCGAGCGAAGCATAATAGACCCTAGCTCCCTCCTCCCTAATTTTGGTCTCATCAACGTGAAGTTTGACCCCTCTAATGGGGTTGGTTGGGTAGCCTTTTGGAGCGATGTACTTCACAACCGTTGCCTTCCGCTCGAACTCCGCCCCCTTCAGGTTGCCGTCCACTATTCCCTCGCCTACCTCCACCAGAGAGCTCTTCAGAATTGGGAGGACGTTCATTGCTTCAGGATCGCCGAAGCGGACGTTGAACTCTATTATCTTGGGCTCGTCCTTGGCGAGCATGAACTGGCCGTAGAGGATGCCCCTGTAGGGCGTCCCGTTCTTTCTCATGGCCTCTACGGTTGCTTTGAGAGTCTCAAGGGCCTTTTCGTAGTCTTTTTCAGTTATAAATGGCAGAAGGTGGTTAGAGCACGAGTAGGAACCCATACCGCCGGTTATTGGCCCAACATCGCCCTCGTAGGCGTGGGGGTAGTCCTGTGCGAGGGGCATCGGGACGACTCTCTTCCCGTCGGTGAAGACCTGGAAGGTGAACTCCACGCCGTCGGTGCGCTCCTCGATGAGGACTTTTCCGTCCCTCTTTATCAGCTTCTCTGCGTAGGTCTTTGCCTCCTCGTTGTCCTTCAGCTGGTAGCCAACGACTTTAACCCCTTTTCCACCGGTGAGGCCGAGGGGCTTGACGACAACTGGCCTTCCAAAGTCGTCAATCCAAGCCTTCATTTCTGAAACGTCGTCAAAGACCCTGAACAGCTTCCTTCCGGGGACTTTGTACTTCTCCATCAGTTGCCTCGCGAATGCCTTGTTTGTCTCGAGCATGGCAGCTTCCTTCGAAGGGCCAACCGTTGGAATACCGTTCTCCTCCAGAACGTTGACTATGCCCTCCCCAAGGGGCGCTTCAGGCCCTATGAAAGCCATATCTACGCCCCATTTGAGTGCAAATTCGAGAACTTTTCCAACGTTTGTCTCCTTTGCGAGGCCATAGTCCTTTGCAATTCTCGCGATTCCGGGGTTCTTGTGCCCGCCAACGACGTAAAGCTCGGCCTCTTTGGCAAGGGCTTCAGCAATCGCGTTCTCTCTCCCACCCGCACCGACGAGCAGTACGCGCATGATGTTCACCATAAATTTGTTAAAAATATGCATTTTTAAGATTTGTTTTTACATTTATCTGGTAAAAACTGTTTAATATAAGTTGCCCCCTATATTAAAGGGGGAGTACACATGAGACTTTCTAGGTTTATTGATTCTGTTCCTGAAAACGGCGTACTCACAGTTGTTGCGAGGGGGCCTGACTCCAACGGTGACGTTATTGGAATAAAGCTCCTCAAAGAGCTTATAAGGCGTGGGGAGTCAGTCTTTGTAGTTCTCTACGAGCCCCTACTAGTTTTCAAGTCCAACTTGGAAAGGGAAGGTGTTCCTTTAGAAAAGACACTCAGTGAGAATTTTATAGTGTTCGATGTCTTTGGGAGCTTTAAAGGGATAGAGCGGGATCTACCATACGTTTATCAGCTGAAAGGATATCTTGACGACGGTGTTTTTGTTACCAAGTACAGTGATTTTGTAAGAGCCTTATCTGGGAGAATTTCAACCCGGCGTATCTGGCTCTTCTCTTATTTAAGTTCTGGGGTCTGTAAGCTGTTCAAGAATCCCAAGAAGACCTATCAGTTGATATGGAGCACAAAAGCTGGGGTAGCAGATAAAATCCCGGACATCAGAGCTATCCTGGTTTACGACAGCACCGACTGTCCGGAGATAGAGAACTTTATCTACACGCTCTCAGATATCGTCGTCGAGGTGCTCAGAGATAATTTTGAGAGAAGGGCTTACATAACAAAGGGGCTTGAACCCGCGGTTTTCAATCCCTTTGAAGGTGGTGAGAATGATTAAACTCGGGATAAAGCCTCTAGACGAGGCCCTTGGTGGGGTTAAGGAACACTCATACATACTGCTTCACGAAGAAGACCCCCGCTCCCTCGGCCGTGAGCTGGTCTTTGAGTTTATGAAAAACAAACTTGAGGAGGACAATCTCATAGGATTCTTCAATATCAGCCATGCCCTTCCAATTCCCATTGAGCTTATGAAAAAGAGGGACATTAATGTTGAGGAGTACCTCGACTCGCTCAACCTGGCGATGATAGATACCTTTGGGAGCCTTTACGGCCCGAGGATAGAGAGGCGCGGTGTTTGGTACCTCTCCGGTTCTCTTTCCTACGAGCTTCTGTCCCGAAAGTATGCCGATGTCGTCAGGGCTCACAAGGAGCTGTGGAAAAAAGAGAACATGTTCGAAGGCAGGGAGCTCTGGGGAATCGCTATGGACGTCTCGGAGTATTCCAGCATTTTCGGGGAAGCCAACGCACTGGGCTACTTCGAGGTCTCTGCTGAGGTCAGAAGACGCCACAAGGCTTACAGGGAGTATCCTACGGGCACCAACATATGGGTCTTTTCTGGAAAGCCTGACCGCGTGTTCTCGTCCCTTTACAGAAGGGTTGAGTACGTTGTGAGAACGGGGAGCGAGCTTACCCCTGAGGGGGTAAAGCGCTATCTATGTGTACTTAAAGCTCCAGGAGTTTCGGACGTTATATCCTTTGAGTACTCATTTACAGGGAGGGGTATTGAGCTGAGGAGAATCGATTAGCGGGAAAGTGTTAATTTTTCTCGAAAATCTTTTAAATTTTGACATTTTTAATTATATGGTGATCCCATGAAGGTTCTGGTGGTAATGGGTAGTAAGAGCGATTCTCCAATAGCCGAGAAAGTCACAACAGTTCTCGACGAGTTTGGCGTTCCCTACGACGTTGAGGTCGCATCTGCCCACAGAAATCCGAAGAGGGTTGAGGAGCTGACAAGGAGAGACTACGATGTTTTCATAGCCATAGCTGGCCTGAGTGCCGCACTTCCGGGAGTAATAGCGGCTCACACAACAAAGCCTGTTATAGGCGTTCCTGTCTCAGCAAAGCTCTGCGGATTGGACGCTCTTCTCAGCATCGCCCAGATGCCGCCCGGTGTCCCAGTTGCAGCCGTCGGCATAGACAACGGGAAGAATGCGGCCCTGCTTGCCATTGAAATACTCTCCCTGAGGGAGGAGGGGTTAAGGAAGAAGCTCGAAGAATACCGTGAAAAGATGGGAAGATGACTTTTGGACTTTTTGATTGTGCAAAGAAGAATTAAGAACGGGGAGAACCCCCAATGTTCAATTTTATCTTCCTCTCTCGTTCTATCATCTTATTTTGAACTTGATTCTGGTTACATCCTTCTTATTCAACCGTGCTGATTATAGTGCACCCACGTAACTTGTCAGCGTGTGGTGTTGTTCCGTGAACTATTTAAATTTTTCGGATATTATCCAAACCATTGGACTAATCAGCATACATGCTCATTTTACTAGTGACCAGAATTGCCTCTAAAATGTATTCACACAGCTTAATTTTTGCCATATATGTCCATAACTTTGCAATATTAGTTCTGTTCTTGTAGATGAGTATAAATGATAAAAAATCAAAAGTAATGGTACTCTAATATGGTCAAAGCAGATGCTTCCTCTTCTCGTAGTCCTGGGAGTGCCACTCGGATGACCTCGTTCTGAGCCCTATCGAGTGGGCCACCATCTCAGCTTTCCTCTTGGCCTCCCCAACCTCTTCACCCCATGCTATTGCAACACCGAGCCTCCTCCCAAGGTAAGCCTCCGGCTTGCCGAAGAGCCTCACGGTGGCGTTCGGGACACCGAGGGCCTTTGCAAGTCCCCTGAAGCGCGGTGAATAGCCGGAGACGTTGGCCTTGATGACGTGTGTTGCCGCTGGCGTCAGCATTGGAAATAGCCTGTACCCGTCTACCCACTCTCCTGGTATTGGAAGCCCGAGAACCGCCCTAAGGTGAAGTCCGAACTCCGAAAAGCCAGTTGGGTGAGACGCCAGGGTCACCATACCGGTATCGTGGGGCCTCGGCGAGACCTCGTTGGCCCAAACCTTATCGCCTTTAACGAACATCTCAATGCCGAAGAGGCCCAGTCCACCGAGTACATCGGTTATACGCTTGGCTATTCTGTAAACTTCCCTCTCGGCTTTTTCGCTTATCTCTGCTGGCTGCCAGCTCGAGTGATAGTCGCCGTCGATCTGATAGTGGCCGACGGGCTTCGGGAAGGTGGTAACTATCTCGCCGTTCTCGTCGTAGTGTCTCACCGCCAGCTCGGTAATCTCGACGTCGAAGTCTATGTGCTCCTCAACGATCAGCTTCTCGGCGCTTCCCCTGGCCTTCCTTTTGGCCTCTTCCCAGGCCTTTGGGATGTCTTCGGAACCTCTGACGAAGTAGGAGCCCTTTCCGGAGGAGCTCATTATGGCCTTGGTGTGGCACGGATAGCCTATCTTTTCACAGGCGTCGTAGAGCTCGTCGAGAGTTGAAGCATAAGTGTATCTGGAAGTCGGAACCTTCGCTTCCTTGGCCAGGGTCTCCCTCGTCCTCTCGCGGTGCATCGCTATCCACGTTGCTTTGGCGTTCGGGACGACGAAGTAGCCGTCCTTCTCAAGCTCGAAGAGGGCGTCGAGATTTATCGCCTCTATTTCTGGGATTATCGCGTCGGGCTTCTCTCGCTCGATGACCGAAAACAGAAAGTCAGCGTTCCTCATGTCGCCAACGTAGGAGCGGTGGGCAACCTGCATAGCTGGAGAGTTGGCGTAGCGGTCAACGGCGATGACCTCAACTCCCAGCCTCTGAGCCTCGATCGCTATCTCCTTCCCGAGCTCTCCGCTCCCAAGGAGGATTATCTTCTGAGCGGAATCAGTAGTGGCCGTCCCGAGTTCATCACGGGGCTTTATCATAAGCATCACCTTCTTGTTTTGACGTTTAAATGTTAAAAACTTGGAATATTTAAGTCTTTTTAGCCATAAAAATGACAAACTTTTTAAGCAATCCCCTATAACTCTCCCCGGTGATGTTCGTGCTGACCTACGCCCAGGCTGGAGTTGATAATGAGAAAACTTCGAGGGCCCTGAAGGGCATAATCTCGCTCGCCAAGGGGACTTTCGAATTCAGAAGGGGCAAGATCGGAGAGCCGGCCGAGGACCTCGGCCACTACGCGGCCTTAATGGACTTCAAGGATTTCTACCTTGCCATGACAACAGACGGAGTAGGGACGAAGGTTCTCGTCGCCGAAGCTCTCGGAAAGTTCGATACGATTGGGATAGACATGATCGCGATGAACGTGAACGACCTGCTCTGCGTGGGAGCGGAGCCTGTGGCCCTCGTGGACTACCTCGCCGTGAGAGAGCCTGAAGAGAGTGTGTTTGAGGAAATAGCGAAGGGCCTCTACGAGGGGGCGAGGCAGGCTGGAATAGCCATAGTGGGCGGCGAGACCGCTGTGATGCCAGACCTCATAAACGGCTTTGATTTAGCGGGAACGGCTATCGGCATCGTCGAGAAGGGGAAGGTTATCACGGGGGAAAAGATAAGGCCAGGCGATGCCGTGATTGGTATAGCGAGCTCCGGAATACACTCCAACGGTCTGACCCTCGCGAGAAAGCTCCTTATCCCGAAGTACGGGCTGGACTATGAATACGAGGGGAGAAAGCTCTGGGAGTGGCTCCTCGAACCCACGAGGATTTACGTCAATGCCGTCCCTGAGCTGATCGAGAACATCGAGGTGCACGGCTTGGCCCACATAACCGGCGGCGGTTTGCTCAACCTGAAAAGACTCACTTCCTACGGTTTCTCCCTCGAGATGCCGCCTGTTGAGGGAATTTTCAGGCTCATCCACGAGAACGGCGTTCCGCTCGAAGAGATGTTCCGCGTTTTCAACATGGGCGTCGGTTTCGTTGTGGTTGTCCCTCAGGAGGAGAAGGAAGATACTATCCAGCTCCTAAACAGGCACTTTGAGAGCTTCGAGCTGGGCAAGGTTGTGGAAGAGCCCGGGATAAGGGTCGAGAACTATGGGATAAAGCTTTAACCTTCCCTTCCCTCTTTCTTCGGTGGTCTCATGGAGCTGACGGTCAGGAGAAAGGCCTTCCTTGAGGAGCTTCCAGATGTAGTGAGGGAGGTCGTTGAGGAGTACGGCACTGATCTTAAGGGTATAGAGATAAAAGAGGACGAGAAAGGGTGCTACACCGTCATGATTACCTACGAGCGGGAATCGCCGGTGATCCTCTCGTAGAGCCTCTCGTAGGCCGAGAGGAGGTCGCCCCTGTCAAAGCGGAAGACATCCTTGTCGAGACTCTCCTTAGTTTCAGCGTCCCAGAAGCGGCAGGTGTCGGGGCTTATCTCGTCTCCGAGGACTATCTCGCCCCTCGAGTTCTTCCCGAACTCAAGTTTGAAGTCCACGAGGATTATACCCTTCTCCTTGAAGTACTTCCTGAGGATTTCGTTTACCCTGAGCGCAATGCTCTCCATCTCCTTAAGCTCGATCTCACTTATTCCTAGGACTTTCGCGTGGTACTGGTTTATCATCGGGTCCCCGAGGGAGTCGTCCTTGTAGTAGAGCTCGACTATGGGCTCCGGGAGCTCAGTGCCTTCAGTCAGCGGAAGGCGCTTCTTCAAACTTCCAGCAACGACGTTCCTGACAACCACCTCAAGGGGGTACATCTTCAGCCTCTCGACTATCAGCCTATTGTCTCCTGCTACACCGATGAAGTGGGTCTTTATGCCATTCTCCTCAAGAACTCTGAAGAGGTGGGCACTTATCTGGGCGTTGAGCCAGCCCTTTCCTCTGAACCGGCCCTTCTTCTCCCCGTTGAAGGCTGTGGCGTCGTCCTTAAACTCGAGAATAGCCTTTCCGTCATCAAGAGGGATTACCTTCTTGGCCTTGCCTTCATAAACATCCACGAAAATCACCATTTTTATGTAAAAAGTTTGGTCTTTTTAAGAATTTCTTGCCATTAAATTGTCAAAACATGGGCAAAGTTTTTAAACATTAATCTGCAAAAATTTGGTGTGATTATGTGCCAAATTAGCATATTTAAATCAAAAAGGCACCCGGTGAGAGTAATGCGCGAGAAGTGCGGTGTCTTTGCAGCGCTCTCGGAGAACGCACCGAGAAAGGCCTACTATGCCTTAATAGCCCTCCAGCACCGCGGCCAGGAGAGCGCTGGAATAAGTGTCTGGAAGCACAGGATAAGGACGGTATCGGGTTTGGGCCTAGTGCAGGACGTCTTCAATGGGAAGACCCTCTCATCCCTCCGCTCCAGTCTCGCGATTGGACACGTCAGATACTCTACCTCCGGCTCCCTCACAGAGACCCAACCGCTTGAAACGGAGTGCTGTGGGAAAAGGATAGCCGTCGCCCACAACGGCACCCTCACAAACTTTCTCCCTCTGAGAAAGAAGTATGAGAATAAGGGAGTTAAGTTTTACCACTCCGTAGATTCCGAGCTTCTGGGGATTTCGTTTCTCTGGCATCTGGAGGAGACTGGCGACGAGTTTGAGGCTATGAGGGGAGTCTTTAATGAAGTTAAGGGAGCCTATTCGGTTGCTCTTCTCTTTGACGGTAAAATCCTCGTCGCGAGAGACCCAGTAGGGTTCAGGCCGCTGAGCTATGGAACTTGGGACGGCCACTACTTCGCGAGCGAGGACTCCGCCCTAAGGCTCTTCGTTGATGAAACAGAGGGCGGGAAAATTAGGAACGTTCAGCCAGGTGAGGTCTTTCTCCTCTCTGAAGAGGGTGTTGAGAACAGGATCCTGGCAGGGGAGAGACATCACCACTGCGTTTTCGAGTACATATACTTCGCCCGGCCAGACAGCACCATAGACGGCGTGAACGTTTACCAGGCGAGGGTAAGGATGGGAATGGAGTTGGCGGGGGAAAGCCCCGCCGATGCTGACGTTGTGATAGCAGTCCCAGACTCGGGAAGAGCGGCCGCGCTGGGCTTTTCGATGGAAAGCGGAATCCCCTACTCGGAGGGGCTGATAAAGAACCGCTACATCGGGAGGACATTCATAACTCCCGGCCAGTTCTACAGGGAGCTTAAGGTAAAGCTCAAGCTCTCACCCGTGAGGGAGATCATCAAAGGGAAGAGAGTCGTTCTCGTGGATGATTCCATAGTCAGAGGGACGACCATGAGGAGGATAGTCTCCCTTCTGAGGAAAGCGGGAGCGAAGGAAGTGCACGTGAGAATAGCGTCGCCGCCTATAAGGCACCCCTGCTACATGGGAATAGACATCCCGACGAGGCACGAGCTGATAGCGGCCTTCGGGAGCGTTGAAAAGGTGAGGGAAGCGATAGGTGCCGATAGCCTGGCATATTTAAGCGTCGAGGGCCTCATAAGGGCAGTTGGCAAGAAAGACCTCTGCCTGGCGTGTTTCACCGGGGAGTATTCGGAGTGGGCTTTTCGTTTCTGATCTTCTTAACCCTCGCCGCTGCGAACTTGAACTCCGGCGTTCCCGCCTTGTTGAGAGCAGGACTTGTCAGCCTGTTTGCCTTGAAGTGAAATGGGACAACGACGAGTTTCCCGGGCACATTTCCAATCTCTGCTCTCATCCTTATCTTCCCGCGCCTCGTTTTTACTTCCATCCAGTCCCCATTCCGTATCCCGAGTCTCTCAGCATCTTCACGACTTATCAGTGCTTTTGGCTCACCCATCAGTCTAACGAGGGATGGACTCCTCAGTGTCATCTCCCCTGTGTTGTAGTGACCTATGAGTCTAACCGTCGTGAGGACAAAGGGGTACTCCTCGTCTGGGTCCTCCCAGGGAGGTATCCACTCAACTGCTATGAAGCGGGCCTTCCCATCAGGCGTTGCGAACTCCCAGGTATGGAGCCTCTTCTTCGGCAGGAAGATTCCGTCCGAGTTCTTCAGTTCCTCAACGCTTTTTTCCTCAAGCTCAGGGAAGAGCCTGAAGTACTCGGAGGTAATCTCTTCAACGGAAGTGTAGTTGAAGCCAGGTAAACCGAGAGCCCTTCCCAGCATCGTCAGTATCTCCCAGTCGGGCTTTGAATCATAGGCAGGTTCGCAGGCCTTTTCGCTCCACTGTATTCTCCGTTCGCTGTTCATGTAGCTCCCGCTCTTCTCGCAAAATGCCGAAGCCGGCAGGAGGTAGTGGGCATAGCGAGCCGTCTTCGTGGGGAAGATGTCCTGGACGACGAGGAGGTCGAGCTTCTTTAGGGCGTTTCTAACCATCATGAAATCCGCCTCGCTTACGGCAGGATTTTCTCCGACGATGTAGAGAGCTGTTATGTCCCCCTTTTCTATCGCTTCCCACAGCTCGGTAAGGTATAACCCCCTCTCCGTCGGGAGGTCGCCAACGCCCCAGAGCCTTGCAACTCTCCTCCTGAACTTCTCGTCGGTGAGGGGAACGTAGCCGGGTAAGAACTCGCTCAGGGCGCCCATATAAGCGGCTCCCTGTACGTTGTTCTGGCCGCGCATCGGGTAGAGGCCACCCCTCTCGCCGATGTATCCGAGGAGGAGTGCAAGGTTTATGACCGCTAATATGTTTTCTACACCAGAAACATGTTGCGTCAGGCCCATCCCCCACATAACCGCCCCACTTCCAGCGAGGGCGAACTCCCCTGCAACTTCCCTGATTATTTCGGCAGGAACTCCGGTTACCCTCTCGGCGTATTCGGGCGTGTACTTTTTGACAGCCATCCTCACCTCTGAGAAGCCAGCTGTCCTGCTCCGGATGAAGTCCCCGTTGTAGAGCTCCTCCTCGATTATGATGTGGGCCAGAGCGTTGGCTAATACGATGTCCGTCCCAGGCCTTATCACGAGCTTGTAATCCGCGAATGCCATTGTCCTCGTTTCCCTCACGTCAACGGCTATTATCTTCGCACCGTTCCTCTTTGCTCGTACTATGTAGTCCATGACGACGGGATGAGTCTCGGCAGGGTTGTATCCCCAGATCAGGACGGATTTGAACTTCGGTATGTCTTCGTAGGGGTTTGTCTGAGTACCAGTGCCAACTGCCAGCTTTAGGGCGTGGACAGAACCCTCGTGGCACAGCCTTGCACAGTTGTCGATGTTGTTCGTACCGAAGAGGCGCGCTATCTTCTGGAGCAGGTAGTTCTCCTCGTTGGAGACTTTGGAAGACGCCAGAAAGGCAACTGCATCGGGGCCGTAGAGCTCCCTTATCTCTAAAAGTCTATTTGCTATCTCACCGATGGCAACTCCCCAAGAAATTGGAACCATCGAAGAACCAACCCTCTTGAGGGGTCTTTTGAGTCTCTCTCCTGACTTCACAATCTCCGTTGCGTGTAGGCCTTTAGGACAGAGTTTACCCCTGTTAGGCTCGCCTTTGTATGGCTTTACTTTTAGTGTAGCTGGATCAATGAGAAGGTTGCAGCCAAAGCCGCAGTAAGGACAGACAACCCTCTTCACGCTATCACCTGTTTGGCAAGAAAAAGTCAAAACTAAAAAGTTTTTTGGTGAAAATTTAAAAAAGCTTGTTAATCAAAGTACCTTCCTCAGGAAGTACTCGTGAACTCTCGTATCGTCGGTCAGCTCTGGATGGAACTCGAGGCCGATGATATTGTCCTGCTCAACTCCGACCACCCTGTCCCCGAGCCAGGCTATCGGTTTCACCCTCTCGCTGAGGAGCTCTACTATCCTGGGAGCGCGGATGAAGACACCCGGGAACGGCTCGTCGCTGAATGCGAGCTTTATCGGTGCCTCGAAGCTGTCAACCTGCCTGCCGTAGGCGTTCCTGTTGACCTTCACGTCGAGGAGCTTGAGGAACTTCTGCTCTGGGGTAGCGCCGATGACCTCCTTGGAGAGCATTATTAGCCCTGCACAGGTGCCTATGATGGGAAGCCCTTCCTCGCCGAGCTTCTTAACCTGCTCGAAAAGGCCATTCTTCACCATAAGCCTTGAGATTGTAGTGCTCTCGCCACCTGGAATTATAATAGCCGAGATGTTCTCAAGCTGCTCCGGCTTCTTTAGCCAGATAACCTCTCCAGAAACGCCGAGGTTCTCAAGGGCCTTCTTTGCCGCCCAGATGTGCTCTTCGACGTCGCCCTGAAGGCCGATGACGCCTACCTTGACCATTCTACCACCCCCAAGACAAAGAGAAAAGGCAAAATCAGACGCCCCTCTCTTCAAGCCTGACCTCAAGCTCCTCGATGTCCTGGCCGCGCATCGGCTCGCCTATCTCCTTGCTGATCTCAACAAGAACGTCAGGCTCGTCCCAGTGGTTGACCGCCTCAACGATAGCCCTAGCCATCTTCGGCGGGTTGGAGCTCTTGAAGATTCCAGAGCCGACGAATACTCCATCCATGCCCATCTGCATCATGAGTGCTGCGTCTGCTGGCGTTGCGACACCGCCAGCCGCGAAGTTGACAACGGGGAGCCTTCCGAGCTTCTTGATCTCCAATAGTATCTTGTAGAGCCCATCTACGATCTCACGGTAGGTGTAGTGCCCGTAGACGGGCTCATTGTCAAGGACTCTCTCCGGAAGTCCAGCAATCTCCTTGGCGTTGAGGGAGAGCCTGAGGTAGGGTTCCGCGAACTTTTCGGCAACGGCGTAGACCTGCTCGTCTGTCATGGCCTGAATCTGCCTGATCCCTTCAGCCACGAGGCGGACGTGCCTTACTGCCTCAACGATGTTTCCGGTTCCGGCCTCGCCCTTGGTTCTGATCATGGCAGCGCCTTCCCATATCCTCCTAACGGCCTCGCCAAGATTTCTCGCACCGCAGACGAACGGAACCGTGAACTCGCGCTTGTCAATGTGGAAGTACGGGTCGGAGGGAGTAAGAACCTCGCTCTCGTCTATCATGTCCACGCCGAGTGCCTCCAGGATCTTAGCCTCGGCGACGTGGCCTATCCTGACCTTCGCCATCACTGGAATGGTTACCGCGTCCATAATCTCCTGTATCTTCTCGATTGGAGCCATCCTGGCGACACCGCCGGCTTTTCTGATGTCGGCCGGGACGCGGTGTAGGGCCATGACGGAAACGGCTCCAGCCTCTTCAGCTATTCTCGCCTGCTCGGCGTTGGTGACGTCCATTATGACGCCGCCCTTCACCATCTTGGCGAAACCGCGCTTCAGCCTCTCGGTGCCCTTAGCCTGAATAACGTCCAGCTTTCCCATAGCGCACACCTCGGTTATAAAAATCCTAAACCCTAGAATATAAGTCTTCCCGCAACAAACATAAACTTGTGTCGAAGGATGTTCAAAAAATGCAGACAAAGAGCGAAAAAGTTCATCAGAGCCTGCCGATTATTTCAAGGCTCACGTCGAAGTTTTTGACCGAGTGGGTTAGATAGCCGAGGCTAATAACGTCAACATCGAGCTTCGCGTATTCAGTTATGTTCTCGGGAGTTATCCCGCCGGAAACTTCTATTTTGACTCTCTCCCTTAGGCCTTCGCGCCTGAGAGCATCAATAACCTCCGCTATTTCATCAGGCTTCATGTTGTCGAGCATAACGACATCTGCTCCTGCTCTGGCAGCTTTCAGAGCATCTTCAAGGCTTTCTACTTCCACTTCAATGACCTTGTAGACGGAGAACTCCTTGGCACGCCTTATGGCCTCTTCAAGGGGAACTAAGGCAAGGTGGTTGTCCTTTATGAGTATCGCGTCGCTGAGAGAGAAGCGGTGTGTCTCTCCACCCCCAATGAGGAGTGCACGCTTGTCTATGGGTTTGAGGAGGGTCTTTCTCGTCCCCGCAACCCTGATCTTAGGGTTTACACTCTTAACTTTCTCCACAAGCTTCCTGACTTCCGTTGCAATCCCGCTCATCCTCCCCATAACGTTTAGAGCCGTCCTCTCCACCAGGAGGATCGCCCTCGCGTTGCCCTCAAGCGCGAGAATAACGTCCCCTTTCTCAACTAACTCTCCGTCCCGTTTTTTAACCTCTACTTTGACCCCAAAGTGCTCAAAGAGAGCCTTAGCCTCTTCCACGCCAGCTATAACTCCCTTCTGCTTTGCTATGATGATTGCTCTCGCGTTCAGGTCTTCAGGAATCACGGCCTCACTTGTTACGTCTCCAAATGGCGCGTCCTCCTCGATGAACCTGAGCAGATAGCTGAGCGGAACCATTTTTTCACCTCCATGTTCTCATTCTGTTCCTCCTTTATTTTGCTTTCTGTGTTGTGTTGTCACTTTCCGTGAGAGAATACATTTTTATCCTTTGGGAGCAAAACTAAAGAGTGGTGTGTTATGATTAAGAAAGCCGTCATCCCCATCGGCGGAGAGGCCACACGGCTCCGCCCGCTCACGATAGAGACTTCTAAGGGACTTGTCAGGCTTTTAAACAAGCCTATTCTGGAGCACTCCATTCTCAGCCTTGCAAAGGACGGAATTGAGGAGGTCTACCTTGGGGTTAGGGGCTACGTGAACTACACGACACTCTTTGACTACTTCCGCGAGGGCTACTGGTTGCAGAAGAAGTACGGGCTTGAGAAGGAAGTTAGAATTCGATACATGCCCCGCTACGAGAGCACGACCAACGGCGACGCCGTCTGGTACACGATGAACTACTACGGGATAAAAGAGCCAGTCGTTGTCATCCAGGGCGATAACATCTACCAGCTCAACATCCAGGATATGTACAAATGGCACAGGAAGAAAAACGCGTTCATGACGATTGCCCTCCAGCCGGTTGAAGACGTCACTGGCTTTGGTGTGGCGAAAATAGATGACGATTACCGCATTGAGTACTTCGTTGAGAAGCCTAAGCCCGAGCAGGCACCCAGCAACTTGGCGAACACGGGAATCTACATCCTCTCCGAGAACTTCTGGGAGTTCCTCAACGAGGGATGGGCGAAGGAGATGAAGGAAACTCGGAGGCTGGACTTTGGCGGCGACATAATCCCGGCCCTCATAGAGCACGGCTATGAGGTCTACGGCTACCCAATGGAGGGCTACTGGTTCGACGTAGGTACTCCAGAGAGGTACCTCAACGCAGCTATGTACTTGCTCAACCACCTCTCACCCGAGGACATGGAAGCCGTTGAGATAACCCATGACGTTTACATGCAGGGCAAATCGGAGATGTCCGAAGATCTCCGGAGGAATTTCAGGGAGATGATTAAGACCGGGAAGCTCCTAGTGGAGGGGAAGGTACTCCTTGGAAGGCACATCAGTATCGGAAAGGGGACCGCGCTGGAGGATGCAGTCATAGACAACTACACGATCGTTGGGAGGAACTGCGAGATCCTTCACTCCGTTGTCATGGACAGGGTGAAGCTCGGAGACAACGTTAGAATAGTAAACTCCATAATCGGCCGCCACGTCGAGATTGGGAACAACGTGAGGATCGTGAACTCCGTTATAGGTGACAACGCCGTTATAGGTGACAACGTGAGAATGTACAACGTCAAGATATGGCCGCACGAGTTCGTGGAGAGGGGGGCAACGCTTGAACACTACACGGTCAGGACGGGCGTTCCAAGGAGATGATTAAGATTAGAGTAAAGCCTGTCTTAGTGGTGGTGTATTCCTTTCTCGTTTTTCTTCTCGAAACCTATCTCGGAATCGGCAACTGGAGAATTGTTGGCCTCTACATGACCACACGGAGAGTCGGCCAGAACCCATGTGTTCCCTTTTACTGCGTTACCTCAACCTGGATTCTTGCCGTTGCTATCTTAATAGCTCCGCTCATCCTTGGCTACCTTATACTTGAGCGCTATGAGACCCTGAGGGAGCACGCGAAGAGCCACTTATTCTTTGGTCTTTTTCTCGTCCCGGTTGGCCTCTGCAGAACTCTTAATTCTGCTAATCTTGTAATGATGCTCTACTATCTCTTCATTGCAACCGGTTTGTCGTACCTCCTCCAGCGGGACTACTACGGAAAACGCCTTCCCGAGCTCGCTCTGGTAGGTTTTACGTGGTTTTTGATAACCCATGCGCTGATGCTCAAGCCCTGGGCGTGCTGAGAAACTTGGATATTCCTCCGCCTTAATCCTCAATCGAAAGGTATTAATTTCTGGTGCCCAACTAATTCCGGTGGGATTATGCACTACGAGGAAGTTGAGGTTCTCCTTCAGAGGTCGGAGGACTACATGGAGCTTGCTGAGTCCGCTTTTGGTGAGGAGAAGTACGACGCCGCGATTTTTCTGGCGGAGCAGGCGCTTCAGTTTTACCTCAAAGCCCTTCTAATTAAATATGCTAACGTGAGGCTCAGAACCCACTCGGTGAGGGAGCTTCTGGCGGCCCTTGGGAAAGCCCTTGAAGCTGAAGAAAAGGTTGTAGACTTCATAAGGTCGCACCGGAGCCTCCTCAGGGAGCTTGAGGATGCATACATAGGGACGAGGTACGAGCCGAGGCGCTACTACCGCGAGGACGCGGAGGAGCTTATGGAGTTCGTGAGGGAAGTTATGGACTTCTTGGAGGTTCTGACGGATGAGTTCGAAAGGAAGAGTCCTTGAGGCAATGATCGAGCGAGGGAGGAAGAGGTACCTAATGATAAAGAACTACAAGCGCTACCTTCCCGCGATAAAGAGGGCTTGCAAGGAAGTCTTTGGTGAGTGCGAGCTCTACGTATTTGGAAGCGTCCTGACTGGGAAGTTCACCGCCGGAAGCGACGTTGACCTGCTGATAAAGGTGAGGGAAGCTCCAAAAAGTCTCCGTGAGAGGGCCGGACTTGAGGCCAGGATAGAGGAGCTTGCTGGATTACCCGATTATCATCCCTTTGAGTTCCACATCGTTGATGAAGAGGGCTTCGAGAGATATGTGAAACTGCTGAAAGCAGAGCTGAAAAAAGTGGAATGAAGCAAAACCTAAGGCCTTCAGCTCTTCTTTGCGATCCACAGGAGGAACAATCCAGCCGCTATGAATCCAGCAAGGCTCGCACCGTAGGGCAGCGTTGGATGGACGCTCGCAAGAAATCCTGCCATGATCGGAGTTATGAGTCCAAGAACCTTTCGGTAGCTCGAAAGGGCGGCGTGAAACTCGGTTGTCTTCTCCTTTGGAATGAGCTTGAAGAGCCACGAGCGGTAGAACGGGAACCACAGCGCGTTGCCGAAGTCTCCGATGGCGTAAACAACCAGGACGAGCCAGAAAGGTGGAGCGAGGGCCATTATAAGGGCGTAAACTGCGTTTAGGAACATTCCTATGGCTATCGCGTGGAAGCCCCTCCCCTTCGGAACCCTCTCACTGGCATAAGTTCCGGCTATCCTCATCAGACTGCTGGCAACGGTTATGAGCGTCAGCTCGAAGACCGTCTTATGGAGGACGAAGACTACGTAGTTTATGAGTATGAACTCGGGAGCGAGTCCCCAGGCGAGGGTTAGGAGGGTCTCAAAGGCGAGGAGACGCTTGAATTCTCCGGCCTTGAAGGTGAATCCCTCCGAGCTTATCCTCTCCTCCTTTCCTACCGAAGGCAGAAAGAGCCAGAGATAAGTAACTGTCACGACCGAGAAGAGGCCGAAGAAGAGGAAGGTTAAGCGGTAGTGCTCTGGCTTATTGTACACGTACCCGAGCAGGTAGCCCATTATCGGAAAGCTCACTAATGTAGCTATCTCGGGCAACCTTAGATGCCAGGCGAATATCTCCTCGTACTTGTCCTCCGGGTAGATTATCTGCTCGTAGGCCTGGTAGAGGGGGTATAGGAGCGTGGAGAGCTTGTCAATCAGCTTACCTCCGAAGAGCATCAGCGGTGCTATGGCTCCCTTGGCGAGGCCGTACATGACGTAGGCTATTCCATCGAGGATGTCTATCGCTATGAGGCCCTTTTTGATGTCCCAGCGGTTGAAGAGCCTGCCGAAGAAGTAGGTGAGCGGGATCGAGGCGATGTTGACTACCGTGAAGAACGCCCCGACTTCCAATATTGAGTAGCCTGTTTTCATCAGGTAGAGCGGGAAGAGAATCCAGACTATCAGTCCCGGAGCTATGAGAGTGTGGTAGATCATGTAGGCCTTGGCTTCCTTGGGAATTTCGCTCCAGCGCATAGAGGTACCTCCCGAAAGCCTAAAGTGTCGTGCTTTGGGTGAAAAAATTTTAAATAATTTTCGGCGGGAGTAACGATGGTGCCATGGATGGAAGAAAGGTGGGACTTTGACTCGTAGGCGGAGAGCTATGACAAGGACGTTATGAGCGACGACTGGATACACCGCGATTATGAGAGAGTCCTTCGGCTCGTCGCAGAGAGGGCTAAGGGCGTTGTTGTTGATGTGGGCTGTGGCACGGGCAACATCCTCCGCTTCCTCCGCTGTGAGCGATACATCGGCGTCGAGCCCTCGGAGGGAATGAGAAATGTTTTCCGCGAGAAGTGGGGCTTTGAGCCCATTGACGGCCACTTCCTCGAAATCCTTCTTCCGGAGGGGAGCGCGGATACAGTGGTGAGCACCTACGCCTTCCACCATGTTCCTGATGAGGAGAAGGGGGAAGCTATAAAGGAGATGCTCCACGTCCTGAAGCCTGGAGGAGCCCTAATAATAGCCGACGTCATGTTTGAGTCGGAAGACGAGAAAAGGCGCATAGGCGAGGAGGACGGCATACTGGAAGAGGTTCTGGAGGAGTACTTCGCGACCCTTGACCATTTGGGGACAATTTTTGAAAGGCTGGATGTGGAGTGGAAGGCTGAGAGGGTTAACAGGTATGTCTGGGTGGTGGCGGCGGAAAAATGACCTAATGGGAACTTTAGCATCTTAGCTTCGGTTTCGAGAAGTTTGACAATCATATCCTGTCCCAAAATTCACTTCTTTTCCAGCCACAGCCAGCCTACCATTCCACCCAAATTGGCCGCTGAGTGGAGGGAGTAGGCTGGAATCAAAGAACCACTGAGGGCTCTGAAGTAGCCTGCTCCAAGACCTATTAAGAACGCATTCAACACAACGAAAATTCTAAATCCTCTGGGAGCATCACGAAAAGCCAGTATGTGGACGAGACCAAAGATAACCGCTGTGAAAACTATCGCGACCCAGAAACTCGTATGGTGAAGGAGATAACCTTCAATGAGGCCTCTGTGAAGTGTCTCTTCGCCGAGGGGCGCTAAGACGAGCATTAAAATGGCAATCTTAAACGAAGTGTCTGGTAAAAAGTCCGGTCTATAGTCCTGAATCAGCCTATAGGCTGCTGGGGCAGTGATTGTGAATAAAAGCAGCCCAGCAAAGAAGCTTTTGGAACGTACATAAAGTCGAATCTAAAGCCATACTCGCCCAGGTTTCCGATGAGGGAAATCACGGCTACCTTTAATACACTTACCGACCTTTAGGTTGCCAACTTCTGGTTCGAGAAAAGCTTTAATATCCCTCCGTAACTACTCATAGTGGTGATTTTCGTGAGGGGATCATGCCCTAACTATGATTTCCCAACTTTGATCAAGCGATCCCTGTGAACCAAAGTTCTGGAGGCTGAAAAATGGAGCTAACATGGGATCAGCTCCGTGAGGAGGTTAAATACACCGCAAAGCAAATCGGGCTCAACATAATCTGGATCCCCTGGACGACGGCAGTTGTATACTGGATGGCCAGCTGGATGTCCGTTTCCAGCGGGACAATCGTTGGAATCACCAGCATCTCGCTCGCCATAATGTTCTCGCTCTTCTTCAGCGGAGCAGTGTTCAGAGAAAAGCTCCTGGGCATTCATGAGCTCCTCCTCTCGCTTCCTTTCCCTCCCACGCGCCTCCTTCTCCTCAAAACAACTGCAGGATTCGTCATTGAAACGACTGGAATTCTTCTGGGCAGTTTTGTTGGACTGCTCCTTGCAGACTACAGTGGGGTTCACATTCCGTTGACGACCGTGCTCTCTGGATTGCTGATTTCAATGCCCTTGCTCTTCACATTCACTTTCTTCGTGATTCTAACGACGCTCCTCTTTCAATCAGTACTGTTCAACGCTGTGAAGGTTGCCATAGGCTTTATAGCGTTCGTCGTTCCCGTTTATGTTCCCAAATACTTTGGGAGCGTTCTGTCTCTGAAGCTCGCTCTAGTGCTTTCTCTGGCCATCTCGCTGGGAATTTCGGTTCCATCGCTTGCAATCTTAAAATCTCTTGGAGACCGCCTCGCTGAGAGAATGCTGCTTGTGTGAGGGATACTTATGATAGTCCTCGAAAACGTGAGGAAAGCCATAAACGGAAAGGAAGTCCTTCGGGGGATAACTCTTACGGTAAAGCCCGGTGAAGTCCACGCCTACCTCGGCCACAACGGAGCGGGCAAAACAACTACCTTTAGGATTATTCTTGGCCTTCTTGTCCCTGATTCGGGCAGGGTTGAGGTTCTTGGCGTCAACCCGCTCAAAAGCCCTGAGGTGAGGGCAAGAATAGGCTACCTACCAGAGTACGACCTCCTCTACCCAAACCTCACCGTCCGCGACAACCTCCAGCGATACGCCCTGCTGAAGGGAGTTCACGATGAGAAAGAGATTGAAAAGCTCATTGAGTTCTTTGAACTCAGCGAATACGCGGACAAAAAAGTTTCCTCACTCTCAAGTGGAACACAGAGGAGAGCCGCGATAGCGCGGGCCTTCCTTGGAAGTCCAGAAGTTCTGATACTAGACGAACCCACGAAGGGCCTCGACCCGGAGTGGCGCCTGAAGTTCAAGCGCTTTCTCAGAGAGTACGCGAAGGGTAGGGGCGCATCCGTTGTCTTTTCCACCCACATACTGAGCGATGTTGATGAGGTGTGTGAAAGAGTTACTGTAATCAAGGAAGGGAGAGTACTCTTTTCTGGAAATCTGGAGGAGTTCAGAAAGAGTGCACCTGCAGGGAAAGGAGCAATCGTGAAGGTAGAGGAGCAGAAGAGGGCCATGAACGTGCTCAGAGAAAAAGGCTATGCCCTAAGGATCGTCGGAGGATATATCATCGTAGAAGACGCCGAGCCGGCGGAACTAAACAGGCTTCTCGTGAGCAGGGGCATAACCGTTGAAGAGATAAAACGGAACGAGCCAACACTGGAAGAAATCTACACGATGCTCCACAGAAGAGACGAAAGAAGAGAATGACGGAAGTAGTACCGACGGCAAACTGCTCACCCCTGACCACAACCCCTAAATGGTTGAGCACCTAACTAACGAACATGCCCGACGAAGACCTAGCCAGGGAAGTCCAGGAGCTCAGGGAGGCCCTTGAGGCGCTGAGGAAGAGCTTCGAGATAGTCTCCCAGATGGCCCAGTCCTATCTCAGGCTCCTCAACCTCTACGCTGAATACGGCGGGCTGAGCATAGACGTTGTTATTCCCGAGATAAAGCACGACCCGATAGCGAGGGAGATCGTGAAGATTCTCTTCGACCTCAGGAGGGCAAACGTGAGCGGGATAGCGCGGGAGCTCAAGGGGAGGCGTGGAAAAGCCTCGCGGAACACAGTCAGGGCAAAGCTTGAGGAGCTGAAGAAACTTGGCGTTGTAAGGGAAGTGCCCTCTGAGGACAATAGAGGAAAGACCTATGCCCTCTCCCGTGGCGTGGTCAGGAAGTGGTTAGAGCTGATCGGAATGCCGATTAGGTTTGAGCATGCTAATGATTATTGAGGTGGTTGATATGGCGAACGCGGAGAAGATTGAGAGGTTGATTGACGAGATCGTTGAGGAGATGAGGAACGCCAAGACGCCCGAGGAACTCAAGGCCCTGGAGAAGAAGGTGGACATGCTTGAAGACCTCATAGACGCCATAGAGGGCGACAAGGACCTCGACAAAGTTGCCGTGATGATGGACAAGGTAGGGACCCTGATGGAGGGAATCATGGGGCCGTTGAAGGAGCTCCTCAGGGAGCTCTACGACCCGGAGAAGATGGCTGCCATGGGAAAGAGCGTTGCCGATTTCTATAAGAACCTCGTCGAGGCCGGAATGGACAAGGAGGCCGCGCTTGAGCTGACGAAGGAGTACATGGCGAGTATAAACGTCGCTAAGACCCTTACAGAGGCCCTTGTTAACATGATGGGAAAGAGGGGAGGCAATGTGGGCATTAACATTCCCCTTGGCCACAATAAGGTCAGGGAAGTTGAGATCGAGGAAGAGGAGGAGAGGAAGGAGTGAGCTTAGTCCGCTCGCTCTTTAAGCTTCTCTTTTTGCACATTCCAAAGTCCCTCTTCCAAATTGCTGGGATAATCCGGATTGTCAATCGCGGAAAGAGGGCCTTTAGAAAGGCTTTGAGGGAGAAAGGTCTTCCAGAGGACGTTGTTGATGTTCTCGTTGAGGGGTTCTTTGTTGAGGTTGACTGGAATAGGGATGATTTTTAGAAATGAAAGGGGCTAAGTTAAGTTTTTTCTGAACACCAGAACGTTAGGTTCTTCCGCATTGCCCCATATCCTAATCCCTGTTCTTTTGAATCCGGAAAGAACAGGTTTTATCGCGCTGAGTAGCATCAGGTCGAACTCTTCTTTACCTCTCTCCTTTGCCACCCACGCCATCGCCGGCAGGAGAGCCTTCAGGGCAGCGGGTCCTGGATCAAGCGGTGCAAAAGTTGTTCCTCCCTTTGACCCTATGAAGCGGAGCCCGTTGTGATCATAGACCTCAGCGTTTCTCTTTATCCAATCCAGGGTATCTTCGTTTCTCTTCACGAAACGCCAGCCGATTGGAATGAGTCCCAGGGTTAGATCTTCCATCTCAGGTTCTATCCTCATAGGCTCCTCAGGTTCAAAATTTTCAACACTAGCGCTTGCGACAAAAAACCTTGCTTTAATCCAGAACCCATCCTTCTCTGCCATGGTTATAGGCTCCTTGAACTGGATGTACGTTGAAAATTCAAGAGCATCAATCTTTCCTTCATCCGCAAGTGCTTTTCCCCTCTGGACTATGAAGTTGTGAAGCATTCTCCCGAATCCCCTGCCGCGATAGTAGGGATGTACCCTAATTCCCTCCATCCACCCCACTCTGTTGAGCAGGAGGGTAAGCTTGACCGTCCCTATTACCTTCCCGTCAAGCTCAAGGACGTAAAAATTCCCATCTTTGATCCAGTCATCGAATACGTGAGCTAGATAGTCGTTTCCCTCCCACGTTAGTCTCGATATCTCCTCAATGAAGGGCTTATCCTCGGGTTGGGCCTCACGGATGATTGGTTCCATGCACATCACCTAACATTGTTATCCCGCCTCAGGTTTTAGAGTTTTGGATTCCCTCCACTCTTATCGAATCAGCTCGTAGAACAGCTCGTCTATGTATTTCCCATCGCTCCAGACGTGTCTTTAAGTCTTCCCGCTGGGGCAAACCCGTTCTTTTCAAGAATTCTTATCGAGGCCCCGTTATCGGCGTGAACCTTCCCCAGACCTTATGGAGGTTCAGGTGGTTGAAGGCGTAGTTCACTAGAAGGGCCGCCACTTCGGTTCCGTAGCCCTTACCGCGCTCTTCTGGGGTCAGGTAGTAGAATATCTCGCCCCATCTCGCCTGGTAGTTCACCCAGTTGAAGCCAGCAACACCAACGCTCTTTCCGCCCCCATTTTCAACCACCGCAAAAGTGAGCATCTTGTCCTTGTTCTTCTTCATTTCCTCATAAAACTCCTCCTCTTCCTCTGGAAGAGTGAAATAAGCGGAGTTAAAGAGCGCCCTCGCAGTGCTCCGCTCGTTGAACCACTCCCAGCTTTTTTGAAGGTCTTCCTTGAGGGAACCCCAAGAGAGACTTTTTCACTCTTCAGGATTAGGGGTCTCATGCCTTGTTCACCTTCGTTCTGTTTGCTCACATACTGATTTTAATCCCCTACTTGGGTTAAAACTTAGCATCCATCCTCAAGGTGGCTCAGCTTCAGATGCTCCCCAAGGAGTCCCAAGATTTCTCCGGCTTTGAATCCGGCCCCAAGCACCAGCAGTGCCAACGCGAACGTTAGCCGGGCTCCGGAAAGGCCCAGCTTGTCCACCGCGAAGCCATAGACGGCGTAGAAAACTGCCATTACCAATCCGGCGAGCATCTTGTCAAGGGAAAGGATGGTGGCCCTCTTCTCGCTTGGTATCCTGTGCTGGAACTCCACGTTCAAGTTGAAGCCGAATGCAGCAGTTATAATTGTCAGAGCGATTCCGAGTACCACGATCCAGATGGGGTTGGTGTAGACAACGGAGAGAACTGTTAACAGTGGTAGGAGAACGGGGGCGAGGGAGTAGGCTTTTCTGCTCCAGGAGTCACGGAGGCGGACGCCGATAAGCCTTGGAACCGTCCTGACGGTGACCTCAACAATTCCAAGAAGCCCCAGGGTGTCCATTAGAGTCGTTCCGAGACTTCTGGCGAGTACCTCACCGAGGTAGGGTTCAAAGAACTTCCTGAACTGATTAGTTTGCATGCCAACGATGATGGACAGCAAGACCAGCCAGAAGAGCCTCGGCTTGAGGAGCTCCCCTAAAGAAGAAAGTGTGTGACTCAGATAGTTCCTCCCCGTTTTCTTGAACTCGTACTCTGGAATCGAGAGTATTAGAATTATCGCCAAAAGCTCAACTATAAGGCTTAGAACGATGGGCAGGGTGAAGCCGTAGAACTGCGCCAGAAAGGCCCCCACCACGAGGGTCGTTGCAGAGAGCGGAATCGTTACACTCTTAGCTTCGCGCATGACCTTTCTGTATTCTCTCTCCCTTCCTATGTACTTCAGGTCGTCGAAGAGCCAAGCCTCAAAGCTCCCGCTGACGAAGGAGGCGCCCAGGGCAGAGATGAGGGCGTAGAGGAAGAGCATGGGAAAGTCCCTGAGAAAGAGGAGAACGACAGTTCCGAGGGCGTGGATGGTAAAGCCTATGAGGACGCTCAGTTTTCTGCTTATTTTGTCGCCGACGATCCCAGTGGGAACCTCGAAGAGAAAGCCCCCAAGAACCATCACCGAGGTCTCAATGCCTATCTGGGAGTAGCTAAAGCCCTTGGAAAGAAAGTATATAACGAGCAGGTTCCCGAGGAAGCCCGTGCTCATCAGGGCCATCAGGAGCTTGAACTTCCTGATTAGATCCATACTCAATCCCTCCAAACGTTTTAAAGCGTGCAATTTCGTTTTTACCCTTCGGCTATCGATTCAACAACCATAACAGTCTCCCTGTCCTCTTCCTTCACACCCGCAGCGAGGTCTTTGCCCAGAACCTCCACACAGCCGCGTCCCCCCATTTGATACACTCCCCTTGAGCTGAACGTTTTTGAGGGCAAAAGTTTTAAAGTTTTTGTATATGGTAGTAATTCCGTGGCCACGATGAGAATGAACGGTCCTGGCAACAGAATCCTCACTCTTCTCGCGGTGATCATGATAATCCTAGCCTTTGTTCCTGCATACTTTATCGGATACCTTTACTTTGGTCTGGTGGTCGTTTATCTTGTCCTTCTCTACGTGGCCGATAATGGGGAGCATGAGAGGCTTTCCATGGTGATTTCCTACATCTTCAGCCTTGTCGTTGTGTACCTTGTCATGAAAAAAGCCGAGAAATGGGATGTCAGGCTCTTTGCCCTGATTGCAGTTCTGGGCGTGCTTTCACTCATAAGGCGGGTGAAAAATGAGGGTAGCACTAATCCCGATGCGCGTTGAGGACGGAAACTTCGAGGCCAACTGGGAGGAGTTCAAAAGGCGCTTTGATGAGGCCTTAAAGCACAAACCTGACTTTCTCATTTTTCCCGAGTACTGCCTGACGGGTTTTAGAGAGTGGGACTTCAGCGGGGCGGAGCTCTACGGCGAGATAACCGAGAGGGTGAGCGAGCTGGCGAGGGAAAACAATGTCTACGTCGTCTTCGGCCTTCTCGAACCCTACAAGAACTGCGTTTACAACTCGGCCCTGCTCATCGGACGAAACGGCGAAGTCCTCCTCAAGCACCGCAAGTTCCAGGAGCCCTACAAGTTCTGTACTGGCAACACGGTGAGGACTGCCAAGACCGAGTTCGGCAAAGTTTCCATTATTATCTGCGGAGACCTCTACAACATGCGCATAGCCAAGTGGGTGAGGAAGAAGAGGCCCGACTTCCTCTTCGTGCCCATGGAGTATTCGCCCGACTACGGGGAACTCAACGAAGGGGACATCGATGCCATGTCAGAGCGCGTTAGGCTCTTTAGGGTTAAGACATTCATCGTAAACAGCTTTCCGCCCGGCGGCGCGTGGGTCTTTGAGGGGAATGGGACTTTAATTTCCGAAAGCAAGGGGGATGAAATCCTTCTGTGGGAAGGGCAACCCTAAAATATCTCCTCTCCCAACTTTTTCCGGTGATCCTATGGAGCTCTACGATGTTGATGAGTTCTGGAAGTTCGACCTCAGCGTCGGCCTCGTTAAGGGGGCCGAGAAGCTGAAACGTACGAAGAAGCTCATCAAGCTCGATGTGGACTTCGGAAATGAGGAGAGGACAATAATAACGGGAATAGCCGACCAGTATTCGCCGGAGGAACTGGAGGGGGAGAAGTTCATCTTTGTCCTCAACCTCAAGCCCAAGAAGCTCAGCGGCGTTGAGAGCCAGGGAATGCTCTTACTTGCAGAAACCGAAGACGGCAATGTCTACCTTCTACCTGTTCCTGATGAAGTGCCCGTTGGAACGAGGGTGTGGTGAAATGTGGTCCTCCGTGAAGTTCATTGACGACAAAGTTGCTTTCTCGCGGATGCCGACGGAGAGGGAGCTCGACGAAGTTGCCCAGGACTTTGATGCGGTAGTTGTCCTCGTGGAAGAGTATGAGCTTCCATATTCGCTTGAAGAGTGGAAGGAAAGAGGGGTTGAAGTCCTTCATAGCCCGATCAAGGATTTCACGGCTCCAAGTGTTGAGCAGCCCCTCGAAGTCCTCCGCTGGGTTGAGGGTCAGGTTGAAGCTGGCAAAAAGGTGCTTATTCACTGCATGGGCGGCTTGGGAAGGAGCGGGACGGTGGCAACGGCCTGGCTCATGTACTCGAAGGGTCTTTCTCTCCGTGAGGCCCTAATGGAAGTCAGGAAAAAGAGGCCAGGGGCGGTGGAAACATGGGAACAGATGGAAGTTCTGAAGGAGCTTGAAAAACACCTCAGAAGCCGTTGAAGCTCACCACGTCCTCCAGCTTTTTCCTCTCGTACTTTGGCTTGGGGTTGGCGGGATAGCCAACCGGGAGTATTGTCTGGAGTTTGTAGTTATTAGGAGCGTTCAGGAGCTCCTCAACGGGCTTCGGGTTGGGCGGCGTGTAGGTCACCGTCCCGAGGCCGAGTTCTTCTAGGGCGAGCAGGAGATAGCCCACGGCTATCCACGTTGACTGGAGCCAGTAAGGGGCTTTAGTATATCCAAATACAAGGATCAGATATGGCGCCTCGCTTAAGAACGGCTTCTCAGGTCTAAAGCCTTCAGCGTTCAGCCAGGTCATCAGGTTCCCTTTAGTGTGAGAATAGAATTTCTCTTCTTCCCTCTCACAGGTCTCTCGGATTCTGGCCTTCAGCCAGTCGTCGTCAACGACGACGAACCTCCAGGGCTGGGCGTTCATTCCGGAAGGGGCTTCTTTGGCAGCTTTTATTACTTTCAGAATGTCCTCCTTCGGGGGTTTGTCGGGAAGAAATTGCCTGACAGTCTTCCTCCTCTTCGCAAGCTCGAGGACATGCATCCAATCACCTACTTAATCTTGGACTCAAAGTGCTAAAAACGTTTAGACGTAGAACACCATCCCGTCGTAGGCGACTAAAACCTTATTCCCCCATCTTTTCCTTACGTATTCAACGAGCTCAAGGAAGGGCAGGTTCTTATGGGAGATGTGGCTTAGGACTGTTCTCTCCGCCAGCTGGAAACCGATCTCTGCAGCTTCGTCCACGTTGTTGTGCTTGGGGTTATCGAAACCAGGAGGGTAAGTGGCATCGACAATTGCGAGCCTCAGTGGTGCTTTCTTCTTCAGGAAATCCCAGGTTTTCTCTGGGAGACCCTTCGTATCGTAGAGTAGGGCCACACTCTTTCCGTCTTCTTCTATCAAGTATCCAAGCGTCTCAACGTCGTGGTTAAGCCCTATTGCCGTTATCCTCAGCGTGTCCGCCTTGAGGGTATCACCCGGCTTCAGAATCTTCGGCCTCAGGTTCTTCGGCTCGTTGAGGATTAGAGCGTCTGCGTGTCCTTCTGGTGCGTAGAGCTCCGTCTCTAGCGCCATCCAGCGGAGCTTGTAGAGGCCGTAGATGTGGTCGTGGTGCCAGTGAGTCAGGAAGATCGCCTCGAGGGGGACGTTCAGGAAGTCCCTTATATCAGTCCCGACGTCGAAGAGAACCGCCTTCCGGTTCTCTGTGATTACGGCGAGAGTTGAGGGCCTCCTCTGGGCAAAGCCGAACTTCCGAGCCTCGTTGCAGGACGAACAGGTGCAGAGATGGGCTGGAATCCCCTCGCTTCCGCCGGTGCCGATGAAGTAAACGAGCATTCTGACCACCGGGCATCAAGTGTTTTATAGCTGTAAAATAGCTGCCGGTTAAAAGGTTTTGGGATAATGACAGTCGGTCCTTTCCCCTGGCTGGTTTGGACTTGAAAGACTCCGAACTGCTTGGAAAACAAGTTTCATACCCCGCTGACAAGAAGGGAGGAAGACGTGGTGGATTTTTCTCTTTCCAGCGAATCCGCAAACCCTTAAATCCTCAACCAGAAAATTAGTCGGATGACAATGAAGTTCATCGCCGACATGATGCTTGGGAGATTGGCAAGGTGGCTCAGGCTTTACGGCTACGACACCCTCTACGGGATAGTGGACGATTACGAGATCATTAAGAGAGCGCTTGAAGAGGGCAGAATAATCCTTACCCGGGACTCTGGCCTCGCCGAGAGAGCCAGAGCAATGAGGGCAAAGGTTTTCCTTCTCTCTTCGAACTCCCTTGAGGAACAGGTGAAGGAGCTGAAAAGGTTGGGAGTCGAGTTCAGGGAGCTCTTCCCGGCCAACGCCCGCTGTCCAAAGTGCAACGGGCCAATAGAACGGGTTCCCAAGGAATATATCAAGGGTAAAGTCCCAGAGAGCGTTTACGAGAAGTATGACGAGTTCTACGTCTGCAAGAACTGCGGACAGATATACTGGCCCGGCAGGCAGTGGAGGGAAATGCTTAAAATAGACCGTAAACTGAGGGGATTGAAATGAAATGGGAAGAGTGGAAGCCCTTCTACATGAGGATTGTTGAGGAAATGGGTTATTCTGTCGAAGAGGACAGAAAGGCCGCCCAAATACTGCGCGCACTTCTGCTTGAGGGGGACGAGTACCTCCTTCGGGACGAGCTTGAGGCAGTTATGGAGAGGAAGGCCTACGTCTTCGGAGCTGGCCCAAGCCTTGAAAAAGCCCTGAAAGAGTTCGATTTCTCGGATGGGACACTAATAGCGGCCGACGGGGCTACCTCTGCACTCCTCGAAAACGACCTCGTTCCAGACATAATCGTTAGTGACCTTGACGGCAGAATTCCAGACCTTAAGGTAGCCAATGACAGGGGTGCTTTCATGGTCATCCACGCCCACGGAGACAACATCGAGAAGATGACGTCATACGTTCCTCTCTTTTCCAGAATACTCGGCACGGCCCAGGCTGAGCCGCTCGACATAGTTTATAACTTTGGTGGCTTCACCGACGGAGATAGAGCAGCATTTTTAGCTGAAGAACTTGGGGCTGGAGAGATTGTGCTTGTTGGTTTTGACTTCGGGGATGTTGTCGGGAGATGGAGCAAACCTCACCTCAAAGAACACTCTCCAGTTTGGGAAAGCAAGCAGAAAAAGTTCAAGTTCGCGAAGGAGCTCCTGGAATGGCTTGAAAAAAATGGAAGGGCTAGGCTGGTTTATCTGTAGCTAAAATACTGCCGCCGCTTAACCTTTCGCATCCTGTTTTTGATGGGCCTATTGCTTGCGATAATCAGCAGGAAGAGGGCTAGAAGAACAAGGATAGAGGCGTAGTTATGCTCCTTTATTGATACCGCGAGGTAGTAAACCCCAACCAACCCCACAAGCCAGGAAACTATGTATCCCGTGTATTTCCAGACCGGGGACACGTTGCTCAGCCTAATTCCAAACGCTTCTATTACTGTTCCGAAAAACAGGAGTACTGCAACGGTTTTATCAAGAATTTGGATGGCGTCTATGTTGTAACTAAGGAGGAGTACGTTCAGGGTACCAAAGAATAGTGTCATAATAAAAACTGCAATCATTCCATCAGTTCTGTGCAACCCAGTTATCTTTGCATATACCGTTCCCGCTACTTCTCCCAGGGGCACCATGCTGGTTATCGCCACTAAGAGCACCGTCAGATTGAACCCAATCTTCAGGAGGGGCATCTGGAGGTACTTGCTCAGGATTAGTGGAGTTAGTTCAAATATTATGCCGGTGCTTGTGATGAGGGCAGTTGGAATGATGGCCGAAACCAGTAGAAACAGGACAAGCCCCATAAAGGAAGCTAGGGTGTCGATAATGGCGCCGGTAACTGCTATTATGGCCGGTGATGCTTTTTTGGGCATGAACGACCCGAAAATGAGGTAAAAGCCCAGGCCAACTCCCAGGGAGTAGGCGGCCTGGGCCATCATATCAGCGATCATCTCAACCGTAAATCCTTTCACTGCAAACAGGCTCTTAAATGAGCTGAGGATCTCGTTTTCATTTCCGACATATGAGTACATCTCGAATATGACAAAACTCACAAGGACGAGAAATGCAACGAGTGAAATAGCCATAATGTCAAATACCCTTTTCTTTCCTGCCATCAGAATAACGAAGACAATGAGGATAAATGCCAATGAGCTTAGCAGCTTCCACAGGATGTTCTCTGGAGCTTTGCTGGTTATTAGACTGGATAGTGCCAAGCCCCCTACTGTGGAGTAATAGCTCAGGAACAGGACGTTGAGCACGAGGAAGAAAAGGGTAAACGCCGGGAAGTTGAGTCTCTCATAGTGCTCGAGGATACCACCTACCTCGACGTGGGCCACTTTCAATACTGAGGCTATCAGGGTCGTCAAGAGTGCCACGGAGATCAGATATGCGATGAGTCCGCTTCCACCGTATTTCAGGAGGAGGGCTGGAAATCTCCATACGTTCCCGAGACCTACCATGTAAGCCCCAATGACTATGGCCAAGTAAGCTGTGGTTAGTCTTACCCTCATCTTTAATCCCTGACATTTTTGTTTATTGTTATTAGATTAACCTCTCAAAAAGGATATTTTTAAAACAATCGGTTGCTTGTTGTTTGAGAATACCCGTCTTAGCTCCACGTTATTGAAACATTATGGTTTAATTACATGCACATTGTTCCACTTCGGTAAATGGAAAATCAAAAAGAAGTTAGATTAGCTCATTTCCAGCATCCTCTCTATAGCTCTCCTTGCCTTCTCCGCGATCTCCGCTGGGACTTCCACCTTGTACTTCATGTCCCTCAGAGATTCATAGATGTACTGGAGCGTTATCGCCTTCATTCCAATGCATGTGGCGTCTTCCCTCGCGGGATAGAACTTCTTGTTCGGGTAGAGCTTCTGGAGACGGTACACCATTTCCCTTTCCGTGAAGACGACCCACTCGTCGTGCTCGCAGGCCCTCTTTATCATCCCGCCGGTGGAGACAATTATATCTGCCTGTTCCTGTACATCTGGCTCGCACTCTGGGTGGACCATAAGCTTTGCGTTTGGATATAGCTTTTTCGCCCTTTTAACGTCCTCCAGCGTGAACTTCCTGTGGACGTAGCAGTGCCCATTGGGGGGAATGGGAATGACTTTCTTGCCAGTCACCTTAGCAACGTAGTGGGCCAGATTCTTGTCCGGGCCGAAGATAATCACATCGGAGTCGAGCTTCCCGACGATTTTAGCGGCGTTTGCTGAGGTGACTGTAACGTCGGCATGGGCCTTTGCCTCAGCGGAACTGTTAACATAAAGAACAACCGGAGCATCCGGATACTTTTTCTTGGCCTCAATGATATGCTTTATAGTGAGCATGTTGGCCATCGCACAGGTCGCCCTTGGAGTGGGCAGGAGAACCGTCTTATCTGGGTTAAGTATCTTCGCGGTCTCGGCCATAAAGTCAACGCCGGCAAAGACTATTACGTCGGCATCAACGTTAACGGCCTTTCTCGCCAGCTCAAGGCTGTCCCCAAGGAAGTCCGCTATGTCCTGTATCTCCGGTAGCTGGTAGTTGTGGGCCATGATTATCGCGTTCCTCTCCTCTTTAAGCCGGTTTATCTCTTCGATGAGCTTTTCCTTCTCCATCTTCTCACCCCTACATGGGGGGCATAGAAAAGAACATTAAAAGGGTTTTTGGACACCATTGGTTAACAACGGCTCAGTGGTATTTAAACCTGCAGAGGGAGCCAGATTTAACCGCCATTGTCAGCACTTTCCAAGCAACCGGCACAAGCCTTGCAAAATCTGCCCATGGGCTTTCAGGTGTTATGTCTACTCCCTTGCGAAGCTGGAGAAGCTTGGGCCACGTTGAGGTTGCTATGCTTATATGGGTATCCAGCTCCTGTATGACTATTGAGTCCTGAGCTGTTACTCTATTTTTCACTTCCATCCATTTATCTTTGAGAGTATTGGCTAAATTGCTGGCCTTTTCAAAATTCTCTGTTTTTAGGATCTCGTCTATGAGAGATTCTATTTCGTCTAAGTCTCCGGGGTGCTCTGATATCAGGTAATTGTCGATGATATGTTTCATTCTCTCGCTCCTCAATTCTATTGAATCCCTGTCGAAGATGTAGTAATCACCTTCTTTCAACCGTGGAAGAGAGCGGCACTCGTGGCAGTCATTTCTATCATACTGCTCGAGCTTATCATTTTCAATGCTCTCAAGGATCTTATCCATGGAAATCAACACTATCGGTGAGCGTATGAGGTAGCTGCCGGTTGGATCGGGTTCCCCAAAGAGAATGTAGTCGTTCTTTTCCAGCCTGCCCCAGTAGATGAAGTCTATCTCTATGCCGAGTTCGTACGGATCTATTGAGAAGAAAACGTCGTGGATTTTCTTTACTTCACCTCCAAAGTCGATGCGAACCGTGAAGGGACTATCAACGGCATGCAGTTCAACTATGCCCGAATGATCCTTATCGTCCGTATCAAGTATGGGGATACCATCCTGGGTCTCCCTGAGGGTTTTGTGAAAATGCTGGAGCCTCTTGAAATGACGATTGACTTTAATTGACTCGTGGAATTCCCCCGAGATGTGTATCGGCTTTCTTATGGCCTCAACGCCGAACTCAGGAGGATGTGATAGGACCATGAACTCTTCAAGAAATTCTCTCAACGCCATTAAGCGTGGGTTCTTTCTCTCTTCTGAATCCTGAGAAAGTCCCCCAAAATGATTAAGGCCAACAGGAGGAATATCCCTGTAAGGGAAAGCGAACCACCATTTGCTTCTATAATAAAGAATTGGAATGACTCCACCGGCCACCCACCTTAACGGTCTGTTTCTCAGTCCTATGCTGAGCTGGTACTCTTCGTTCTCTGAGTTGGGAGTTCCTTTCCCGGAGGTGCTTCTGGATGAGAGTTTACTTAAAAAGCCCCCATAGAACTGTTTGATTTCCTCGTATTTTTCCTTGTTTCTCTTTAAATAGTATTCCTTGATGAAACGCCTGCCGAGGTTGTTGTATATCCCTATCCCTTTGGAGGGAACCCTTACATCGAGTATCCACTCGTTAGCGCCGGGAGAGTAGAGCTTGAGGTGTGTAAATAAGAGCATTGAACTGAAAGCCCAGTTGGGCCAGAACCATATGTTGTCAGTATGGGTGACGTTTGCAATTAGAGGTAATGCACGCTTGTATTCGGAGAATCTGCGGTCGGCCTGGGAGCCCATAAGCTCTTTGAACGTTGGACTGCCAATGTACGAATCCCTTACGGCTCTCAGATACTCGTTCTTTAATGAAATCCCTCTGAAAAACATCCAGTCTGTTTTTTCAGAGCGGAGAAGGTGGTAGTAGCCCCAGTAAAATCCTGGGCGAAAAACTCTGTCAAGCAGATTACTCCTCTTGGCAATCTCGGCGACCTTAGGACCAACCCTGTCTCCAAAATAATCAACGGCCTTTTCGAACAGAACTGTAGCGATAGTAGAACCCACGGTCAGACCCAATCCATACATGGCCTTTAAGAGTACATCGGCGGGATTATCCATTTTGTCCACCTACCCATGTCACCTACAACCGCTGTTTAGGAAGTAGCTCGATCTCTCAAACTCTTTTCTCATAACTGGAAAGTCCTCGCGGTAGTGGGCTCCACGACTCTCTTCCCTTGCTAAAGCACACTCCAAAACACCCCGAGTAAGGAGCTTGAGTCTTGGGTCGGCTTCAACATTCCTCAGTTTTTTCAGGCCCTCCTTGAGTGCCCTCTCGTTCCTCACTATGCCCGCATGCTCCCAGAGGAGTTCCCTCAGGGATTCAACGTCCCCAGTCTCGTATCCATGATAGGGAGGTTCTTTTACTTCCCTGGTCCTGGGTCTATCCCTTACTATTGTCCTGGCTACTTCAAGGCCTGAAACAATGCACTCAAGCAGGGAGTTGCTCGCGAGCCTGTTAGCTCCATGAAATCCGTTACTTGCCGCTTCACCAATTGCATAGAGATTTTTGATTCCAGCTCTGTACCATGTGTCAACCGCTATCCCACCTATCGTGTAGTGGGCAATCGGTGTAATGGGTATCAAATCCCTTGAAGGATCTATCCCTTCCTTTCTGAGAAAGGCATATATCTGCGGGAACTTCTTTTTGAAGTCCGTTATCCCAGTTGCATCGAGAAAAACTTTCTTTCCTTCCTGCATTTTCAAGTAGATTGCCCTTGCCACGATGTCCCTCGTGGAAAGCTCGTTTACGAAGCGCTTCCCATCTTCGGTTACGAGCCGGGCACCCGCTCCCCGCACTGCCTCGCTGATAAGCTTAACTCCCCCCTTTCCAATGAACCCGGTTGGATGGAACTGGATGAACTCAAGGTCTCTCGCAAAAGCGCCTTTCATCACGGCGTCCCCGATGAGCGTTCCGAGGTTCGTCGGAGAACCTGCGGTATATTTGAAAAGCCCCGTGAACCCGCCGGAGGCAATAATCGTCGCGTCAAACTTTAGGAACTCCCCGTTCACAAAGATTCCGTAAGCTTTTCCGTGCTTAACTGCTAGCTCTTCGGCCTCACCCCTGATGAAATTAACCCCCTTCTCCTTTGCGTGGAGGTAGAGTATCTTGGTGAGGTGCTTTCCGGTCTCGTTTTTTATCGTGAAAACCCTCGGAAAAGAGTGCCCGCCTTCCGTTTCGTTGGTCTCAAACTTCACACCCAGAGAGAGAAGGAAGTCATAAGCCTCACTGGCTTTTGATATCACATTCCAGACCGTCTCCTTATCGTTGATGTATTTGCCCGCTCTTATTGTATCCACGACGTGGGCAGTTATTGAATCACCCTCAAGGACGGGAAAGGCAATCCCTGCCTGGGCTAGGTAGGAATTGGTTGTCTTTATCCCCGTGTGGATGAGCGTTACCTCATAACCGCGCTCCGCTAGGGAAAGCGCGGCCGTAAGCCCCGCAATGCCACCACCGATAATTCCAACCAAGGTCATTGATTCCCCCTGACTTGAGTTTGAGTGTTAGCTTAAAAACATCTTGGAAACGACGGGAATCAAACCGTTGTATCAAAGACCCTCAGTTTTACAAACGTAAAGCTTTTAAACAGATGCATACATCCGTGCATGGTGATCTTATGAAGAGGAAGCTCCTGATAGCACTCTCCTATGCCGCCCCAATCCTAGCGGTGATGAGTATCCTGCTCATCGCCTGATAGAGTAGCAAGGTTCAGGCTCACAGTGGGCATATGTTCAAAAAGTCTGCTCATTTTTTTACCCAATTTTGCCATATCTCCAGGTTTTCTTCCGAAAAAGTCAAATACCCAAAGGCTTATTTTGGCGCGGTGATGTCCATGGTTGGTGCAGGCGAAGTCGTAAGGAAGGTCCCCGGAAAGCTTGGAAGGGGGGAGGGAGAAACCGTCCGTTAGGGCAGGTTCAGAAGAAATCCTGTTCGAAGTCTTAAAGGAAGGTCTATTCTGGGCCGCTCTCGGCCGTCCGTCGGAGGTAATGCCTTTTCTGAGGGGCAAGCTTTTGGGCAACGGTTTCAGTCCAAAGGCGAAGGAGGAACTCCAGTGGCTCCTCGACCAGCTTGAGAAGTACTACAGCTACGTTGCCTCGTCAGGCAGAGTTGAAGAGAAGCACCTCAAGGCAATAAAGTCCTTCTACCGCGACATCGTCGTTGTCCTCTCAATGAACAGGGCTTAGCTTTTTAACCCCCTCTCCTCCTATTCTCTTTGGGATGATGAGGGAAGTTTCGTCCGAGCGGTGAGGAAACTCGCATGGGCTGACCTAAACCGCCAGGGTTATACACTCCGGCGGCACCCTCTCAACTAGTCTCACGTTCTTTCCTGCCTTGTATATCCTAAGGCCTCTTCTCCTCAGGCACTCCGCGTCTATCACCAGGAGGACTACGTCCCTTCCGTGCCGCCTTCCCGTTTCCAGAGCCTCAATTTTGTTTGTGCTTAAGTGAACGTACTGGCGTTTCATTGGCTTCAGGCCCTCTTTTAGAATCGAGGGTAGGTTCCTTCGGGGAGTACCATGGTACAAAAAGCGGCTTTCGGTATCTTCTTCGTGGTCGAGACTGACTGGAAAGCTGTGGCCATAGCGGGCCCTTATTCTATCTCCTCGGATTTCGTAGCGACCCTTCGGATCATTCTCGACGATTTCACGAACTAAGTCCTCTGTGGCCTCGGGATAAACTGTCTTTAGTGCATTGACGAGCTCGCTGAGAGAAACGAATCCTTCAACGTCTGGCCGAAGGCCAAACTCTTCCGGAGAATGTCGTAGAATGTACGCCATCAGTTTGCTTACTCGCTTCCGCTCGGGCTTCATGTGGAAAGATTACGAAGAAACGCTAAAAACCTCACGGGAGCTCTATCAGTGCCCACACCGGTCTGTGGTCGGAAACCTCAACCTCGCAGAGACATCCGTAGTCTTTTACCTTCGCTGGCCAGTCCTTCTTCAGGAGGATGTAGTCTATGTTTTCTATGTCGATGTCGCCCCAGTTGAAGGTATAGGGCGGTCTCTTCTCGAAGGAATCCCTGTAGTCGCGGGTGAGTATCTCTATCGCCTTCTCATCCGGCTCGGCGTTTGTGTCGCCGGCTATCATTTGTGCGACCGGTTCGCTCTCCGCGAACTTGAGGAGCTCCTCAGCCTGCATAGCGCGCTCTTTCTCACTCAGCCCCATGTGGACGTTCACTAGTACTATTCCAGGCTCTTCAATCCTTACTTTCTGCGCGGGCCTCGCCTGGCCTACGCTCTTGAGATTGAGCTTCCTCTCCGTCTTCATGTGCCAGTGAGAGAACACCGCAACGCCGTAGGTTCCCTCAACTGCGGGCTTGTACTCGTAGGCATAGCCGAGGTATGCAGATAGCATAAGTGGAACGTCCTGGTAACCGTTAGCTATCATTCCTCCAACGACCTCTTGAGAGGCGATGATGTCAGGTTTATGCTCTCTCAGGAGTTTCACAAGTTCATATCCATTGAAAGTTCCCCGATACGGGCCGAAGCCCTGATGGATGTTGTAGCTCCAGATGAGGACATCCTTCTTGCTCTCCGCATAGCTCGGCCCCGTGTTGAAGAGCGCTAGAACGATCACTGAAACGAGAGCGAGACCAGCGAGCATGCCTGCTACCTCTTTCTTGTTTGGAGTACTGATAGGGGAATTCTTGCCATAAGTTACGACTGCATAAACTATAGAGGCAGCAACTATTAGAGCCTCCAGCTTGTCCTCCATGAATGCCAACCCAATGTCCCTGCCGATGTAGGCACCCAGGGCAAGGGTCGTCATAAGGAAGAGGTAAATAGCTCCCAGTTCCCCTTTGCGGATGGTCTTGGCACTCTCAACGAGAGCAACGGCAGATGCGAGGGCCAGTGGAAGACCTATCAAACTCAGTGGTTTAACGAAGAGGGTCGCCGTGCCCAGGATCAGAAGAACTGGGGCAATCTTAGGCCTCTTGGTGAGGTGAGGTCCCCCGAGGAGTGCAAAGGCTATTATGAAAGCGTAGCCGACGAAGGTAGGAAGATAATAAGAGTTAATTCCAGAGTACCTCAAGACTGCGTTTGGATACATGAGACCGAGTTCCAGGAGGGCGGCAAAAGCGTAGAGACCAAAGCCAGGCTTTGGTAGTTTTCCTTCATCTTTCCAGAGGGCATAAGCTCCAAAGAGAACGACAAGGCTCAGGATTATCCTGGTGTGTGGGAAGTCAAGCGGCTCCCCGCCAACGGCGAGAACCCTCAACCCCAAATCCGCCACAAGCCCCATCGTCACGTACTTTATATCGAGTTCACTGAGGAGTGCCAGTGCAACTGGGATGGCAAGGGCCGCTATCAGGTGGGTGTATTCAGTCGCATCCGTAAGGAGAGAAACCAGCGCGTAGGCCGCCACTATTGCAGCTCCAGCTCTCCTGTTGAGTTTGCCCACAACAGCGGATGCAATTATGAACAGCACCACGCCGAGCACGGAAGGGAACATGACGTTGTAAAAGAACGTCTTCTCGACGCTTGAATATGCTCCCGCCACAAAAACTCTCAGGGAAGACGCTAGGAGAACACCCGTGCTTATTCCAATTAGGAGTTCTCTATTGACGGTAAGTCCTTTCAATTTTTCTTTCATTGGACTCACCTTTTGCAGGGTTGTTACTTATCGTTTAGCTGGTTATAGGGGGTTATTTAAAATTTCGTGGATTCTGATGTGCAAAGATCCAATGTATGTCTATGTTGACTCATCGAAATGAGAGTAGAATTGATGGAGAAATATAGAGATAATAGGCTCAGCGGAGCTTTCTCTGGGCCATCTCGGCCGCGACCGTTATCGGATCTATGGTCGGGCTTATCGGTGGGGCGTAGGCCGTTTCTAGGTAGGCAACGTCCTCAACCGTTGCTCCCTTCTGGGCCAGAGCTGAGAGCGTCATTATCCTTCCCCATACGCGCTCGCCGCCGACTATCTGGCCGCCGATGAGCTTTCTATCTGACTTTCTGAAGATGAGCTTTACGGTTATGGGCTTGCCTCCAGGATAGTACTCAGGCTTGGTCGAGCCTTTGAACTTTCCGACCGCTACTTCGATGCCCTCTTTCTTTGCCCTCTCCTCGGTGATTCCGAAGGTGCCGATTTCAAGGCCAAACAGCTCGGTTATGGCGGTGTTGAAAACTGGTCTGAAGGAAACGTCCTTACCCGCTATGTGCTCCGCAGCCACCTTGGCCATTCTAACGGCGGAAGTTCCGAGCTGACTGAGAGTTCTTTTTCCAGTTACGGCGTCTATAACTTCAGCACAGTCACCTATTGCGTAGATGTCCGGGTCACTCGTCTGGAGGTGCTCATTGACAACTATGCCCCTGTCCACTTCAAGCCCGGCCTGTTTGGCGAGGTCAGTGTTGGCTCTCACCCCGGTTGCAACCAAGACGAGGTCTGCCGGAACTTCTTCGTCACCGATCTTAACCGCCTCGACGGGGCTTCCGATGATCTCACTCACGCCGACGCCGAAGCGGAAGAAAACGCCGTGCCTCTCCATCTCCGCCTGGACGAGCTTTGCAGTATCTTTGTCAAGCATGGTGGGCATTAAACGATCCATCAGCTCAACAACCAGAACTTCCATTCCAAGTTTTGCAAAGGCCTCGGCGCCCTCAAGACCAATGAGACCAGCGCCGATAACTACGGCTTTCTTTGGCTTCCTTTCGGCGATGTATGCCTTTATCCTCCTGACGTCGTCGAGGCTCTTGAGTGTGAAGACCCCCTCGTTCTCGACTCCCTTAATCGGCGGAATGAATGCCTTTGAACCAACGGCCAAAACAAGCTTGTCGTACGGGACTTCGCCCTTATCCGTGATTACAACCTTCCTTTCTCTGTCTATCGCCTTTGCTTCCGTGTTCAGCATGAGGTTTATCTTCTGCTTCTCGTAGAACTCGTTGGGAAAGACTATAACGTCCTCAGGCTTCTCGATAGTGCCGCTTATGACGTGCGGCAGGGCGCAGGGGGAGTACTGCATCGTTGGCTCTTTCCCTATAACGGTTATCTCGGCCTTCTTGTCGAGCTTGCGCATGAAGAGGGCGAAGTTGCTTCCGGCTGTTCCAGAACCGATGACGACGATCTTCATGGAGACTCACCAGGAGAAGAAGGGGGAAGGGGTATAAAAGGGTTGGGTCAGCGCATCCACTTCCTCGCTATGACTGCCACTATGAGTGCCATGAAAACCGCACCAGTTAGATTTGGGGGATACTTGGGACTCTCGGCTAGGATTGCGCGTATCTCGTTTTCCAAATTTCAAATACAACCATGCCGATGACCAGGAGAATTGAGCATATTGCCCATTTAAGGGCAATATCTCCCAGTGCAAGAAACAACGGCAGAGTTATCATTCCAACCCCTGAGTTTATAAGCGAGATCATTGAAATAGCGGAAGCTCGTATTTCAGAGGGGATCACGGAGTTTCGTATGTGGGCTATGAAGACGTAGTATGCACCTATTAAAATCTCGAAGATTAGCAGGGAGCCTAGTATGAAAACCGCCGTGAGCTTGCTGTGGCATAATCTAAGGAGAAGGGCTATGGTCAGTGTAATAGCTGCTCCACTAAGCAGGAATGTTCTTATTCCGTTTATTTCGCTTGAGACTCTTCTCGCAAGATAACTGCCCGTTGCCATGGCCATCATTAGCGTGAAATACACAATTCCAAGAAGGCTTTCGTACAGACCGGCGTCTCTCAGGGTTAGGGGCCATATCACGAAGAACACTGAGAGCATAGAAGATACTAATAGAATTACCAACACCAGGATGGAAAACCTGGCATCCTTGAACATCTGAAGGCTCTTTCCCAGAATAATCCTGCTCTCAGAATGTCCTCGGTTGTCCTTAAGGGCGAGTAGAACCACCGGAGAAAGAGCACCTAGAATACCGGATACCAGAAGTGGCCATTTCAAACCAAGGTATTTAACCATCACTCCTGCCAATATTGATGCTATAACCCCACCAACGTTTTTCAGCGTTCCCATGCTGGAAAAAAGCTCCTTCAAGTTGGCTTTATCGAAGGCATCAACTGCCCACGCCTCTAAGGAACCGGAGATGAAAGCCATCCCCGCACCCCCTAGTAGGGCAGATGCCACCACAAGGTAACCCCTGGGAGTCCCAAAAATTACCAGGACGAGCATGCTCATTCCAAGCAAAAGCGAACCCAGCATCGCAGATTTAAGCCTTCCGACCTTGTCGGCCAGCACCCCGGAAGGATACTCCAGCAGAAGATTGGAGGCCCTGTTCAGTGAGTACGCCAGACCAATCCAGGGCAGGGCGACGTAAGTGCTGAGATACAGTATGAAATACGGCCCAGGTAAGTACATCGAGACGGAGAGTAGAAAATAAAAAGTGAGAAAGATCAGCCGCCCATTTGAATTTTTTCTATATGTGGGCATAGAGGATCCTCCTTAAAGATCGTGCCGTAAAACGCATATGAGTTGTAGGCGCATCCGCCTTTGCAAATGTTGAAGAATTTGCATTTTGAACAGCTTGTGTTTTTTAGAGCATCAATTCTCTTGCTCCTGAAGTTATTCAGTACCTCCGAATTCAACCAGATATCGTAGAACTCCTGCTTTAAGAGGTTCCCAGCTATGAACTCCTTATGGCCTAGGAACAGCGAACATGGGTATACATTTCCTGAATTATCCACATGGAGAATTGTTCTTCCTGCAGCACAGACTCCTGCCAAATTTAGTTCCTTTAGAGTGCTAAAAGAGTCTGGATGTTTTTCCCAGGTAAATGTATATCCAAAGTCATCTAACATTACTTTGAACGTATCTGTGGAGTACCTCTCAACAAGATGCTCCAGTTGGAGTTGTATCTTTTGGACCTCATGTTTGTTAATACCATATGTTTCAAAGACCTTTGAGGCCCTTCCTGCAGGGGTAAACACCATGAAATGTATTCCATCAGCTCCAAGATCTTTACTGAACTTTATGATCTCCCCCAGCCTGTCCCTGTTGTGCCTGTGGATAACGGTTCCTATTATAAATGGAATTTCAGTCTTGTTGATCCTGTTGATAAAGTCTACAGTTCGCTCCCATGCACCAGGTGTTCCTCTGAATTCATCATGGCTCTCACTGTCTACATCATCGAGGCTTATGAAAAGGCCTCCGACCTCCTTAACCTTGGACAGAAGATCAATAACGTCCTCACGGAATATTGTTCCATTGGTAAGCACCGTGAAGTTGAGTTTTGTTGAGAGGTAAATGTATCTGATTATCCTGTCCAGTTCGGGGTGAAGGAAAGGTTCCCCTCCAGTAATGGCTAGGTGTGTAACTCCTACCGAATCTAACTTCGACAGTATTCTCACAAGGTCCATAAAGCCAGCATGTTTCCCGCTGTGTAAGGCACTTGCATAACAGTGTTTGCATGATAAATTGCAAATGTTGGTTACATCTACTGATACATCGTAGGGGGCTGAAAGGCTAAAAACTGGGGTTTTTGATGGGGTTATTACTCTAATGTTCACTGTGTCCTTTGGGCTGGGCGAGATTTCGAAGATTTCATTTATCAACTCTGACGGCTCTTCAAGAAATCCTGAAATAACTTCCTCCGCGGGGGATACTATCCTAACCTGAGCACCTTCTCTCAAGTGGACATAAGCTCCAAATGGCTCCTCCCTAATAGTCACGTTATACGTTACCATATCAACATGCCTCCCCGTGTTTGATATTCCAAAAAATCAAAAATAAAAGAAAGATAACAGTCCGTTCAGAGCCCGACAGAGTCATGGCTGTTCCAGTGGTAACACCCGGCATTTGTCAGTTTCTTTATCTTCAGCTTCCGCTTCATTTGGGTCACCTCCGTATGTTTATGTTGTGTACATTAGTTAATATTTAACATTGGAATTTAAATATTTTGTAAACCAAAAGTTGATAACAAGGAGTTAGAGTAGTATAAAGATACGAATTAATTTAAAATCTAAGATCTTCTGAATTTTGTTGGTGAGAGAACATAAAACTCGTGCCCCTTCAATGAAAACTTTCTCTCCCCATCCCTCAGCTTCAGCACGTGCTGCTTATCGAGGCTTATCAGAACGTCAGCCTTTGCAGAATAGGTCACATCAAAGAACTTGTTGTCGTCCGGATCAGGTGAGACCTCAAAGTGCTCGGCCGGTTCAACGAGAACGGACGATGCCCGGAATATTCTGTAAATCCAGAGGGCGTAAACCCTGCTTCCAATGTACTTTAGAACCTTCTCGCTCGTCAGCTTGAACCGTAGCTCCTCAAGTATGGCCTCGGAGGTGTACGAAGCGACTTCCTTTCTTACTACTAAGCCCATAACCTTCCAGGAGCTCCCGAAGGGATTTATAGCAGCGGTTATTACCACGTGCGTGTCTAGGACGACCTTGAGCGCTTCCATTCCTCGTCCACTTCCTCAAGGGGCTTTTCGATTTCTTCCTCGCTCGGAATTTTCCTGCCCTTGGCTAGAAGTTTGTACTTCTCCCAGAGCTCTTCGGGAGACTCGTAGTGGAGAAAGAAAAACCTAACGGCCTCTTTGATGAACTCGCTCCTGCTTAAGAACTCCCCATTCTCAACGAGCTCATCTATCTCCCGCATCAGGGCAGGGGGAAGCGGATAGAAACCTTTTCGGTGGCGGACATGCAAAATATATAAGCGTTTCGAGGACAAAAGCGCAAAGAAATAACAGAAACCTCAAGGCTCGACTACAGTCCCGCTGTGCTTCCCCTTCACGACGTCAAAGAGGTGATAAGCGTCCTTTTTGCCGACGATGTAGGTCTTTATCTTCCCCCTCTGGATGAACTTTGCTGCTAGAGCATCAACGACGCCGCTTCCTCCTGCCTTGCTCTCCTCCTGCATCGCTATCTCAACGAGTTGGTCAACGGTAATTCTGTCGAGCTTCTTCGCGTTGGGGTTCTTCTTCGGGTCGGAATCATAAACCCCGTCAACGTTGGTTACGACGACGAGAAGGTCTGCCTGCAGGTATTCAGCGAGAAGAGCAGCTACCGCGTCGGTCGTGTGGCCGGGGTGGGTTCCACCCATTATGGGTATCTTCTTGAGCTGGATGACCTCCCAGGCCTTACGGAAGTCCTGGACGACGAATGGGTATGCCTTTTCGCCGAGGGCAGCGATGAGAAGCATTGCGTTTGCCCTCGTGATATGGATTCCTATGTAGTCCTTGAAGGTCTCGTTAGGCGTGAATGTCTTAGCCGCGTGGATGTACTTCCTGGCGACCTTTCCGCCGCCGACAACAACCGCTACCTCGTGATCCTCGCTTATCTTGACGAGCTCGTATGCTATCGCCTTGATAAAGTCGATGTCCGGATCTTCGGGAACGAGAACAGAGCCGCCTATATCGAAGACTATCCTCATGATGACCCTCCTTCTGCTAATCGGAGGGCCTTTATAACCTTTTCTTAACTGGAAAATGGCAAACTTCAGGGCTTTTGTATCTACCAAACCTTTATATATCCAGCTCTGCTAACTATTCCCGGCGGCGGGCTAGGCCGGGGGGTTCGGCGTCCCCTGTAACCCGAAACCGTCGATATGCGGGGGCCGAAGCTCGGGGGGCGGTTCCCAAAACCGCGCCCGGAAGCCGGGGTACAACGATGAACCCTCGTCCCGGGGGGCCGGCGGTGGGCGAGGTCCGGCTGGAGGGCCGGGCTAACGCCCTTTGCCCGCCGAACCCCGTCAGGCCCGGAAGGGAGCAGCGGTAGGCGGGACGTTCGGCGCTCCCGGGGTAGCGGGGGTGAGCGAGCCCCGGTGGAAGGGCGCGGCGAAGGGTTCCCACCCCCGGGCGCGCCCGCCGCCACTAGACTTTGAAGTTCCACTGATGAAACAAGGGTCTCCTTCCTCTCGAACTTTGCTTTTGATGAGTGTATGCTCGCCCGGATGACAACTTCGTGCGGGTTTGTTCTCAAAATCTCTCGTTAATTGTGATTTTGACTTTATTTTTTAGCGCTCTTCGAGCGCTATGCGGTGAGGAAATCCTGTACATTTTAGCAACTCGATAAGTAAACCCACTCAAAAACTAGCTCATTAAAAAAGCATACTAGCTTTCCGCCAGCGCTTTCGTGAGAAAAGGCTGTTGTGGTGCGGGGGCGGGGATTTGAACCCCGGAACCCCTACGGGACGGGACCCTCAATCCCGCGCCTTTGACCAGGCTCGGCAACCCCCGCGTTGCCAAATATAGGGCAGTGCAGTGCTTTATAAACTTTACGGTACGTCCTCAAGCTCCAATTAACCGAAAAATTTATAAAGGCAACCCATCTCTATGGTTTCGGGTCGTGGGCCGGTAGCTTAGCCTGGTTAGAGCGGCGGACTCTTAATCCGCAGGTCGGGGGTTCAAATCCCCCCCGGCCCGCCAAAGCGCGTTTCTCCTCAGCGCGTTCTGAGCAGGAGCGCGTTGGAATTACTAGACCTTAAGGAGTTAAGGAAAATGAGTTTTAGGGAACTTGGATTATCCAGTGCTTCAGTTGAAGCAGTTGAAAGAAAGGGTTTTTCAACCCCGACCGACATTCAGAGGGAGGTAATACCCCTTCTGCTCTCTGCCGAGAGCGACATCGTGGGCCAGTCAAAAACAGGAAGCGGGAAAACAGCCGCTTTTGGACTTCCGATTCTGGATTCAATAGATGAACCCATAAAGGACGTTCAGGCACTGATTCTAACCCCCACAAGGGAGCTTGCCATACAGGTCACTGACGAACTCAGGTCGCTTAGGGGCAAAAGGAGAATTTACGTTTACTCCGTTTATGGCGGACAGCCGATCGGACCTCAAATAAGGGCACTCGAAAGGGGTGTCCACATCGTCGTTGGCACCCCGGGCAGGGTTCTCGACCATATACGGCGCGGCACGCTGAACCTCGATGGAGTCAGGTTCTTCGTCCTTGATGAAGCTGACAGGATGCTTGACATGGGCTTCCAGGAGGACATTGAGGCCATTTTCAGGGCAACACCCAGTGACAGGAGAGTTCTGATGTTCTCAGCCACAATGCCCATGGACGTTCTTCTGCTGGCAAAGAAGTACATGAAAAATCCAGAGGTAGTTATTGTCAGCAGGGACGAGCTTGTCCCAGGAGAAGTAGAGCAGGAGTACATCGAAGCTGTTCCCCACAGAAGGTTCGACCTTCTTACCAAGATACTCTCAGATGAGTCTGATGAGTTTTACGGCATAGTGTTCTGCCAGACCAAAGCCGAGACGAGGGAGCTCTCCAGTAGACTCAGGATGGCTGGATTCAGGGCGGAGGCCCTCAACGGCGATATGAGTCAGCCAGCCAGAGAAAAGACGTTCAATCGCTTTAAGGACAGAAAAACTAAGATACTCGTGGCGACCGATGTGGCAGCGAGGGGGCTTGACGTTCCAGAGATAACCCACGTTATCAACTACTCAATTCCAATGAACCCCGAACAGTACATCCACCGGATTGGTAGAACTGGAAGGATGGGCAAAAAGGGAAAAGCCATAACTTTCATCGCTCCCGGAGAGTTGAAGCGCTTTAGGTACATAACAAAGCAGGCCGGTGTTGAGGTCAGGAAGTCCGAGTTCAGCGAGGGCATTCCCAGAGAATATCGCGAGAGGCTGAGTCAGGAAGAGCTCGAAGGAGAGTACCGCGGCAGGTGGGGGTCAATGAAGCCCCGCCAGAGAAGGAGGCGGTATTGAGGATTTTTCCTTTTCCCATCTTGCTGATTTTCTGATTGCTCTTATATTGGGTGCGAATTCTGAGAATTCTTTAAAGCCGCTGTTTTGTACAGCCTCAAAACAAGCAATTAAGAAGAAGGGTTAGGGAGCTGGCGCCGGGGCAGGGATTTGAACCCTGGCGGGCTAACGCCCACGGACTCTCCAGGCCCGCGCCTTCCCAGGCTAGGCTACCCCGGCGCATAAATGAGAGGAATCAAGAGATGAGCTCAATCTCGATGGTAACGTCCTCAGGAACGCGGATGCGCATGATCTGGCGCATGGCCCTCTCGTCGGCCTCGATGTCGACGAGCCTCTTGTGAACGCGGAGCTCGAACCTGTCAAAGGTGGCGGAACCCTCTCCATCTGGGCTCTTCCTGGTGGTGATCCTGATCCTCTTGGTCGGAAGCGGTATCGGGCCGCTCATCCTTACGCCGGTCCTTTCGGCTATCTGCTTGATCTGGTCGGTGACCTCGTTGAGGGCCTTAATGTTGGTGCTCGCAAGCTTAATCCTCGCCTTCTGCATTTCCGTCCCTCCTAAAAGTTCAGGAAGATATCAAAGGAAGGAAAGATTGAGAAGGCCTTCACTCGGCCTTCTGGATGGATATGACCATACCGGCAGCGACGGTCTGGCCCATGTCACGGATGGCAAACCTACCGAGCTGCGGGATCTCCTTGACCGGCTCGATGACCATGGCCTTGGTTGGCCTGAGGATGACGATGGCTGAGTCACCGGTCTTGATGAACTGCGGGTTCTCCTCGACGACGTTACCAGTTCTCGGGTCGAGCTTGGCGAGGAGCTGCTCGAACCTGACGGCGACCTGGGTGGTGTGGGCGTGAAGGACCGGGGTGTAGCCGACGGTGATAGCGGTCGGGTGGTTGAGGACAATGATCTGGGCCTTGAAGGTGTCCTTCGGCCTGACGACGGTCGGTGGGTTGTTGGTGTGTCCGGCAACGTCACCGCGCTTTATGTCGTTCTTACCAACACCACGGACGTTGAAACCGATGTTGTCACCTGGGTAGGCTTCCTGGAGCGGCTCGTGGTGCATCTCGATGCTCTTGACCTCACCCTGAATCGGCTTGTGGAAGATCGTTGAAGCCGGCTCGAAGATGACAACGTCACCGACGCGGAGGACACCGGTCTCAACACGGCCGACCGGGACGGTACCGACACCCTTGATTGAGTAGACGTCCTGGATCGGGATGCGGAGCGGCTTGTCGGTCGGCTTCGGCGGCTCGGGGATCTGGTCGAGGGCCTCGATGAGGGTCGGGCCGTTGTACCAGGGCATCTTGTCGCTCTTCTTAACGACGTTGTCTCCCTCCCAGGCGCTGATCGGGATGACCGGGAAGTCCTTATAGCCGAGCATCTTGAGGAGCTTCTCGACCTGGGCCTTAACCTTCTCGAAGGCCTTCTGGTCGTAGTTGACCATGTCCATCTTGTTGATGGCGACTATGATGTGGTTGATACCAAGGGTCCTGGCAAGGAAGGCGTGCTCCTTGGTCTGTGGCATGACACCGTCGGTGGCGGCAACGACGAGGACAGCGGCGTCGGCCTGGCTGGCACCGGTGATCATGTTCTTAACGAAGTCCCTGTGGCCCGGAGCGTCGATGATTGTGATGTACCTGTGTGGGGTCTCGAACTTGGTGTGGGCGACGTCGATGGTAATACCGCGCTCTCTCTCCTCCTTGAGCCTGTCCATGACCCAAGCGAACTTGAAGGACTTACCCTTCTCACCCATCTCCTCGAACTTCTTGATGATGTTCTCCGGGATGTTCGCTGTGTCGAAGAGCAACCTACCGATGGTAGTGCTCTTTCCGTGGTCGACGTGGCCTATAAACACGATGTTAACGTGTGGCTTCTCCTTAGCCATTTTCAAACACCTCCATATTTTGGTCTAGTCTCGTTGACTAGGATGGCTTTTTAAATCTTTCGAACCTCGGCCCCCTCGGGCGGGAAACCCGCCGTTTTCGGGAGGGCCTCATGAGTTCTGGGTTTAACTCAAGAATGGGGTTTAAAAAGTTAACTAATGGCGGATTTAGACTTGCACGTGGTAAAACAGAGACCTTGAGAAAAGGTCAAAGATGGAATGAGAAGAAAGCCCGCATCACTGCTGCGGACAGACGTCCTGCTCCTTCGGCGGGTTCGGGTCGAGACCCTTCCTCTGCCTAATCTGCCTGATGATGTTGGTTGCAAGCTCGCTTGGAACGCGCTTGAAGCCGGCGTGCTCCGTTGTCCAGAGGGCCTTACCGCTGGTGGCTCCACGGATCGCTCCGGCGAATCCGAACATCTCCGCAACTGGAGCCTCTGCGATAATGATCATGACCTCGCCTTCCTGCCTCATGTCAATGAGCTGACCGCGCCTCTGGTTGATTTCCCTGCTGACGGCACCCATGTACTCGTAGGGCACGTTGATTATGACCTTCTGGTACGGCTCGTAGAGGACCGGGTTGGCCTTCATCATAGCGCAGTGGATTGCAGTCCTGATGGCCGGGTAGATCTGGGCTGGACCGCGGTGGACGTTGTCCTCGTGGATCTTGGCGTCGTGGAGCCTGACGATGACCTTCATGACGGGCTCCTTGGCGAGCGGTCCCTCATCCATAGCCTGGTGGAAACCGTCGACGAGGAGGTCCATGACCTCGTTGAGGTACTGGATACCCTTGGTGTTGTCGAGGAACATGTTGCCGTTGTAGATGTCCACAATACCCTTCGCGATTTCGTAGTCCATGCCAAGCTCGGCGAGCTTCTTGGCGACGGCCTTCGGGTCCTTCGGCCTGCCCTCCGGAATCTCACCCTCCTTGATCGCCTGGTAAATCTCATCTGGCATCGGCTCGACGGTGATGTAGAACCTGTTGTGCTTGTTGGGTGACTTGCCCTCGACGATCGGGCTCTGCTTGGTGACGCTCTCGCGGTAGACGACGATCGGCGGTGAAACGTCAACGTCGAGCTTCCATTCGGTCTTGAGCCTGTGGAGCTTGACCTCAAGGTGGAGCTCACCCATACCGCTGAGGAGGTGCTGGCCGGTCTCTTCGTCGATCTTGACGTGGAGCGTCGGGTCCTCCTTGGCTAGCTGCCTGAGGGCCTCAACGAGCTTCGGAAGGTCCTTAACGTTCTTGGCCTCGATGGCAACGGTAACGACCGGCTCGCTCGTGTAGTGGAGGGCCTCAAAGGGCTCGATCTGCTGGACTGACACGGTCTCACCGGCCATGGCATCGCGGAGGCCGGTAACGGCTACGATGTTTCCAGCCGGGACGGCCTCCATGTTGATCCTCTCGGGACCCATGTAGATACCGACCTGCTGGATTCTAGCTTTTCTCTTGCTGTTGATGAGGTAGACCTCCTGACCGGTCTTGACGGTACCGCTCCAGACACGTCCGGTAGCGACCTCACCGGCGTGCTTGTCGAGGATGATCTTGGTGACGACCATGGTCATCGGTCCCTTCGGATCGCACTTGAGCATTGCCTGGCCGACGTCGCTCTCGATGTCGCCCCTCCAGAGGTGCGGAATCCTGTACTTCTGGGCCTCGAGCGGGTTCGGAAGGTGCTTAACGACCATATCCAGGACGACGACGTGGAGCGGGGCCTTCTTCCTGAGGGTCTTGAGGTCACCGGCGTTGGTGAGGTCTATGATGTCCTTGAATGAGACACCGGTCTTCTTCATGTACGGAACGCTGAGGGCCCAGTTGTAGTAAGCGCTACCGAAGGCGACGCTACCGTCCTCGACCTTGACGAGCCACTTATCCTTGAACTCAGGCGGAGCGTACCTCCTGATGAGCCTGTTCACGTCGGTGATGACCTTGACGAAGCGCTCCTGCATCTGCTGGGGGGTGAGCTTGAGCTCCTTGATGAGCCTGTCAACCTTGTTGATGAAGAGAACCGGCTTGACATACTCCCTGAGGGCCTGCCTGAGAACGGTCTCGGTCTGAGGCATAACACCCTCAACGGCATCGACAACTATAATCGCACCGTCAATGGCACGCATGGCCCTGGTAACGTCACCACCGAAGTCAACGTGACCCGGGGTGTCAATGAGGTTGATGAGGTAGTCCTGGCCCTCGTAGTTGTGAACCATCGAAACGTTGGCCGCGTTGATGGTAATACCCCTTGCCTGTTCCTGCTCGTCGAAATCCAGAACGAGCTGCTTTCCAGCGAGCTCCTCGCTGATCATTCCAGCACCGGCGAGCAGGTTGTCGCTCAGTGTCGTTTTACCGTGGTCAATATGAGCGGCGATACCCATGTTCCTGATTCTCTCAGGCTGGGTCATCAACTCCTTAATCTTCGCAATCATCTCTTCCCTTCTTCCCATAATACACCACCTATTCCCTTGAATGAGCTTGTCGGCTTAACTTAAAAGGCCCAGTTATAAAGCTTTTCCCAGTTGAGAATTTGGATTGGTTGAGTGATTTTGGATTACTTAAGGGTTTTGGATTGGCCGCTGAGAGGATCTAGGTCTTTAGAAAAATCGGCTTAGGAATTGCCTAACTTTCTCCCTTATACCCTCCCTAGCATAAACGCACCATCTCCAGTACACGTCCTTCATCTCCACAAGCGACCTGACCAGGGGCGAAACCTCACTGAGCCTCTTCGTCTTGCTTCCAATTTTGACGAAGGCGTTCCTTTCCTCGTACTTTGGTTTTGGCGGGTAGTCCAGGAGTGCGGAATGTCCAAACTCTTCTTGAAGCTCTCTTTTCAGGGTTGAAATTGTCTTTTCATCAAGCTCTTTGTTCGAGCAGTAAACCCTCTTGTAGAGCTTCCTGTCGTCTATGGCCCTTATGAGCTCCCTAACTTCCACTTTTTCACTGTTCCTGAGCCTTGAGACGAGGTCTATCTCATCCATGAGGCGTATCTCTTCTAGAGCTATTTCCTCGAGCTCAACGGCCTTTCTCAGCATTGCTTCCGCTATCTTCGCCGTGTGGTGGAAGTAAACGGTGGGGTACATCATGGCCCTCGAAAGCAGGAGGTTTTGGGCTGCCATTATTCCTTTTTCCTCAACCACGAGCATTTTTCCATCGAACTTCAGGTTCCTCACAAGCCGTTCGAGGTCAACGACGCCATAGGCTGCCCCGGTGTAGTAAGCGTCCCTAACGAGGTAATCCATCCTGTCCGCGTCTATGTCGCCGCTGACGAGGGGATGTTTTAGGAGCTTCTTAAACTCCTGGATGGAGTAGTTCTCCCGGATTATGTCTCCAACGCTCCCATTTTCTATAACCCAGAGCGCGTTTTCCTCGTGCCTTGGGTAGAGACCCTCGAGGGTGTGCGAGAACGGGTAGTGCCCTATGTCGTGGAGAAGCGCTGCGTATAAGGCTCCCTCCTCTATTTCAGGGTTGTAGGTGCGAATCTTCTTTGCGAGGTGGAACGTCCCAAGTGAATGCTCAAAACGGGTGTGCCTTGCGGAGGGGTACGCTAAAAAAGCGAAGCCGAGCTGGGTTATTCTCCGCAACCTCTGGAACTCGGGAGTGTCAACCAGCCTTCTGGCGAACTCATCGAGCTCGATGTAGCCGTGAACAGGGTCGTGAACAAGCTTCATCGCTTGACCCCCTGGAAAATAATGGAAGAGAGATCAGCTCAGCTCTTTTTCGACTTTCTCGATGCCTTCAGCGTAAACGTCGTTCAGAACCTTTAGGAACTCGCTCGCTGTAACGACATCCCTAACGTCTATCCTCTCGTACTTTGTGTGGGAGATGTCAAGGTTGCCGGGGCCGAAGACTATGGTTCTGGTTCCGTTGTACATGAAGTTGATGGCATCCGTCCAGCTCCTCATGCCGCCGAACTCGTCGAGGCCAACCTTCTTCATCGCGACCTTGGCCAGCTGGACTATCTCCTCATCGGGCTCAAGCTCGTAGCCGTCCCATATTTCCGTGTACTCGTACTTCAGCGTGTACTCGTCGAGGATCGGGTCCATGAGGTCAAGGACATCTTCAACTTCCTGATCCGGCAAAAGCCTCGCCTCAAGGCGGCCTTTGCACAGGGCCGGGATAAGATAGACTGGATTCTCACAGAGGAGTTCCTGAATGCCTATATGGGGATCGAAGTACTTGCCCTTCTGCTTGAAGGGGTCAAGGTTCTTCAGCTCGTTGAGCATCTTATAGGTTTCTTCGATCGCGTTGACGCCACTCTCAGGACAGGCACCGTGGGCTTCCTTGCCGTCCACCTCAAAGTAGGCCTCGATGTTGCCGGCGTGGGCTGTGTGGACTTCTAGATCGGTGGGCTCAAGGACAACCGCCATCTTCGGTCTATACCTCTCCATGAAGAGGGCCGAACCCCTACCGCCGAGCTCTTCGTCGCTGACGAAGACGACGCCGACGTTCAGATCTTTGCCCTCTTTCTTCAGGCTCTCCATCATCAGGAGTATTGCCGCCGCTCCACCCTTGATGTCGCTCGCGCCGGTTCCGTAGATGATATTGCCCCTCACGAAGGGTTCAGCCCTTATCGGGATTGTGTCGACGTGAACCTCGTAGAAAAGCTCCGCGTCCGGGTTCACGACGAGGTCAATCATCTCGCCGTCGCTCTCAATGTGAACGTCGTAGTCAAGTTTGTGGAGAAACTCCATGATGTGGAGCATTATCCTGTCTTCCTGCCCCGAGGGGGAAGGTATCTTCAAAAGCTGAAGGAGGATCTCCTTCGCGCGTTCGGTCTTCATTTGGGTCACCTAATCAAATTGGGGAGCTGGGTTTATAAACGTCTCTTTGTAACATCCTAGGGCGATGAAGAGATTCATCCCTCCTGACGGGGACTCGCTCCCCCCGAGATGAAGACGCGGTCCCCCCTCGAGCCCCTTTCTGGAGGTGAAATAATGGGTGCAAGTCCCGGCAAGGGCTTTCCCAGCAAGCTCATCCCGATTGAGGTTCCGCCCCACGTTGTTATGCTCCGTGGGATAGGGTGGGACTCCAACATCTACCTAGTCAGAGACGGAGAGGAAGCCCTTATAATTGACACCGGGGCTGGAATAAACTGGCACGTTTACACTGAAATCTGGGAGAGAGAGGGCTACCTTACCGATGTGGAGCACGTAACGATTTTCAACACGCACGAGCACTTTGACCACGTTGGGGGAAACAAGGTTCTGCAACGCTGGCTGGAAGAGCGTGGAATTGAGGTGTCTTTTGCCGCACACAAGATAACAGCAAACGTGCTCGAACGCGGTGACGAAGGTGTAATCTTGTCGTACTTTTACGGCAGGCGGTTTGAGCCACATCAAGTAGACTTCAAGCTTGAAGATGGAGACAAACTGAATGTCGGCTCGCTTGAGCTTTTGGTTGTCCACACTCCCGGCCACACCGCTGGAAGCTCCTGCCTTTACCTCGACGACGGAAAGCATAGGGTTATGTTCACAGGGGACACAGTATTCAAGGGGACAGTCGGCAGGACGGATCTCCCGACTGGAGATGGCTGGGCGCTCAGGGAGAGCCTGGAGAGGCTGGCCAGGTTTGATGTTGACTTCGGCTTCCCAGGGCACGGGGGTTACATAAAGAACTGGAAAGAGAACTTAAGCGAAATCCTGAGGTGGCTCCCATGAGAAAGGGCTCCGTTAAGGAAGTGCTGGCGAAGATAAAGTACGACCCGCGGGAGAGAGAGGAGGACTACTACGTCGTCATCGAGCACAGAGGGGCTTATGGCGGGGAAAAGAAAATACCGGTCGAGCTTATCGAGCTCGGACACGGGTACTTCTTCGTTGGAGAAGCCCAGATACCCTATCACAGAATTCTGCGCGTCGTTAGAAAGGATGGAAAAGTCCTCTGGGAGACGAGGAAGCTATAGGATAACCTCAAACTCCGACTTGAGCAGGCCCCACTCCTTCTTCTCAAAAGCATCCGGATTGGCGCTTACTATGATGTACCCGTTGTTTATTATAGTGCCATCCTTTTATGTATAGTAGGAAATCCATTGCCTCTTTGAAACCAAGTTCAACTACCAAGTAACAAACGTTCTGGACAAACACAACTCCCTGCTTTCCGTTTTCTTTGGCAGATTTGAGGAACTTGAGGAGCTCTCCCCTGAGCTCGGGAACGAACTTTGGAGGGACTATTTTTCCCGAGTATTCCCCTGGAATCTTTGATACCCATATCACGTTGTCTATCTCAGTGAGCTCCCTGAACTGTCTGGGTGTTCCCTTATTACAGCTATCACTTCTCTGTTGTCCGTCAGCATATCTAAGAGAATGTACTTTGCTTTCTCGTCGTCGGTTACCAGATACGCCCCAAAGTTCAGCTTGTCCAGAAAAATTTGCCTGTGTTCAAAGGAGAAAATAACGTCATAGACCTTCTTTATTTCCTCGTAGTGGTTCTGCTCTATCTCTGAAAGCTCAAATGCTATTCTCCGGACTTCCTCGTTCTCAGCAACGCATGCCAGTATCTCATAAGTCCTTTTTGCAAATAGTTCACTCTTCATGCAGTATTCCAGCGCCCTGATGTAGTCCTCTACCTTTTCAAACTCTGGATAGAAGGGATAAACCTCCACTGGGGGAACATCCACTTTGACGGGCTCCTCTCCAGGAAAGAGCCGCTCAAACGTCCTTCTGAGGAGGAGTTCATGCCCCTTGCTCTCCCTGCTCATCTTCTTAAACAGAGCTTTCACGCTTTTTCTTTTCGCCTTTTCTGCAAGTTCAGCATAATACCTAGCTTCTTCTTCCTCATTGAAGATAGCATAGCTCAGAAGCTCCTTTGGGCCGAGCTTTTTCAGTCTTTCAATTATCTCATTCATGATATCCTCGGGGTTGGGTTGGAAAGTCATTGGCCGCACCTACTGTTCTATATCCAAAACCTAACAGAAAAGCTTTTCTGTGAATGGCGATTCTGGGAACGGGAGAGAAAATGATAGACGCCCACTGCCACATTGAGATGTTCAAGGGGAGAGCAGGCGAGGTGGTCGAGGAGAGCAGAAAACACCTCCAGGCCGTCGTGGACTCGATAACTGAATACAGGAAGTTCCACGTCTGGAAGAGCTGGGAACTGCTGGAGCCCTACTTTGGCTTCGTTTTTCCAACTCTCGGCTACGCGCCGAACGAGGCAAGGAGGGGCAACTGGGAGAAAGTTAAGAGAGTCGAGGAGTTCATATGTGAGCACGCCGATGAGATAGTGGCCGTTGGGGAGATAGGTCTGGACTTCTACTATGCCAAGACAGAGGAAGAGCGGAAGAACCAGCGGGAGATATTCCACCACTTCCTGAATCTTGCCGTCGAGCTCGACAAACCCGTCGTCCTGCACGCGAGGGATGCTGAGAGGGAGGTTTTTGAAGCGATCCAGAGGGCTGGAGTTAAAGCCTACTTCCACTCCTACAGTGGCCCAGCAGACTTGGCCTTAGAGATAGTTGAGAACGGCCACATAATCGGGATAAACACGGGGATAGACTTCATCCCCGCCGTGAAAAAAGCTGCTGAGGTACTGCCTCTTGAGAGTATAATCGTTGAGACGGATGCGCCCTACATGAGCCCGTACAAGGGTGAGAAGAACTATCCGTGGAACGTGGAGTACGCGGTGAGAAGAATAGCGGAGATAAAGGGTCTGGAGTTTGAAGAGGTTGAGAAAACAACTGAGAAGAACACTATCCAGTTCTTCGACTTAAAGCTCTGAGGTGAGGGGAATGGTTGAGATTCCAGAGGTTGAGGAGCTTAAGGCGCTTTTGAAGGAACTCGGTGAGGAGGGACTTCTGGAAAGACTTGAGTCCTTTGTAATTATGAACGAGGGGCTTGAGAGCAAGCGCGGGGAGGACTTCATCAAGGTCTCCATCCTTGGCTTTGCCGAGGGCCTCCTTACTGTTTTGAAAGAGAAGTACGACGAACCGAGGGTGAAGGAGCTCTACGAGAAGATAAAGGCGAAGAGGGCCGAGCTGGACGAGCAGTTCAGAAAGCCGAGGATACCCTACCTCGAGGAAGAAGGGTAAACGAGGGCCTTAGAGAAGGCCGACCTCTTTCAATGCGCTCTCGATATCCCTCAGCGCTTTTTCATCGAGCGGGAGCGAGGGAAGCCTTGGCCTTCCAGCTTTCAGGCCTCTCATCTCCATCGCAGCCTTTATCGCGCTTATCTGGCTGTATTTCTTGACCACGACCTCGTTCAGGAGGTTCACTTTCAGCTGGAGTTCCCTCGCCTTCCGATGGTCTCCTTCTTTGAAGGCCTTCCAGAGTTCGGCGCAGAGCTCCGGTGCGACGTTTGCAACGGCTACAACCGCTCCGTGGGCACCGAGAACCCAGGAGGGATACATGACGTCGGCAGTCCCAGCCAGAATAATGAACCTGTCGCCGAGCATCCTTACCAGCTCGCCTATCCTCCCCATGTTCGCGCCGGAGTCCTTGATGCCGCCGATATTTGAGTGCTCCTCCGCAAGGCGCTCGATGATATCTATAGGGATGTTCAGGCCCATGAACTTGGGAACGTTGTAGATGAGAATTTTTCCGTCGAGTTTCTCGGCTAACTTTGAGTAGTGGGCGAAGAGCTCCTCTGGAGAGGGTTTAAAGTAGTAGGGCGGGCCGATGAGGAGGGCGTTGGCGTCGAGCTCTAAGAGTGCCTTTCCGAGCCTCAAAGTTTCTCTCGTCGAGTTCTCGGTCGCACCGGCGATTACCGGGATCTTTGATGGGGCTTCCTCTCTGACGATCTCAACGACCCTCAGCTTTTCCTCGAAGCTCAGGTAAGGAAACTCTCCGTTGCTCCCGAGGGAGACGAGGCCGTTTAGTCCGGCGTTGATGAAGTGGTGGACGAGCTCCCTAAGAACAGGCCCGTTGATGTTTTCATCCTCGTCAAAGGGCGTTACATGGGGAACGAATACTCCTTCCAGCATAGGCATCAGAGGAAGATGGGTTTTAAGGAGTTAAAGTTTGCGGGTGTCCATGTAAAACTCTTGAAACAGCTCAACCTCCTGGACGTAGCTCCTTCTCAGCTTTAAAGCCGTGTAGGCCCTCTCAAGCTCCCTGCCGAGATAGAAGGCGTGTCTTGGACTTATCTCGAAGTGCTCAAGAACCGTGTCGATTATTGCGTTCGGCTCATCGCCGACTATTGTGAGGACCGCTTCGGTTCCCTTATGGGCGTTCACCCATATCTTGCCTCTCTCCACCCAAATACGGAAGTAAACTGGCTCAAGCTCGACAGGCCTATTCTGTGCCTCCACAACCTCATTGGCAGGCTCGAAGCGCCACTCTGCTTCCCTCTTCTCCTTGAGGATTAGCAGGTCGAAGCCAAGGTCTTTGGGCATATCAAAGAGGTTCATATCGACAGCCCTTCTCAGCTCCCTAACCGAACCCTTCGCCTTCGCGCTTACCTCCGTTGTCAGGAGGAGGTTTATGGAAAGCTCCTTTGCAATACCCGCGAGAAGGGCGTTCATGCCAACGCTGTCGGCGTCGTAAAGCTCGACAACGTTTCCAACACCAGCCAGAAGGACATCGTCCGGGTTCCTCTCGCGGTAGAGCTGGAAGGCCGTAACCGAGCGCGCTAGGTGGGGAACATGTTCGAGAATCAGGTCGGGGATGATAGTTTTGTAACCGAGGTCTAGGGCTTTCTCCTTGAGTTTTTCAAGAAACTCGACCCTTTCGGGGGGTTTGACGGGAAAGTATCCTTCCCTCTGGTTGGTGGGAATTAAAACGACGGGTTTTTCCGTTACTAAGACTTCCAGGTTGCTCTCATCGACGCTCAAAAAGAGGTCGGCGTAGTCAAGCGCCCCTTCGATTTCTGGAGTGTTTAGAGAGTCAAAGCTGATGGGAGCTTCAAAACCAGCCTCTTTTAGCTTTTCTCGGATTTCAGGTATCGTCTCTACGAACTCGAGGTTCCTCTCCCCTGCAACCATGCCGATGTCAATTATGTCCGCACCTTCACGGAGGTAGTAGAGGGCCCTCTCGACGGTTTTCCCAACGCCGAGCTTGGGGGCATCGACTACCTCAGCGAGAATCCTCGCGGGAAAGTCCCTTCCTGCTGGAAGGTTGCCGATGAGGACGTTCCAGGGCTTTTTCAGGGCCTCTTCAATATAGTTCTTGTTCTTCGTCCTGTTTCTGATGTCCTCAACTCTCTTAAGCGCATCGAAGGAAAAGAGGTCATCTGCAGGAACTTCCTTGCTGAGCTTGAAGCCCTCTTCAAGAGCCTTCAGAACCTGTGGCAGGTCCATCGCGTTCCTCGGCCCTTTGAAGGTCGGAATTCCAAGTTCGTCCTCGATGATTTGAGCAGAACCCCTTACAAGGCCAGGGATGAGGATAAAATCGTAGTCTTCGCTTTTTATCCCGGCTTTTTTCAGGTATCTAACGATCAGCTCGGGGGTTAGGAATGCGGCGACGCTCACAGGGGCTACGAAAACATCACATCCTCTCCCGTACTTCCTCACGAGCGGCTCTGCCAGCTTCCCAGTCACGAGGAGGATTCTCTTAGGCATGAAGAAAAGTTGGATGCTGTGGTTAAAAGCCCTCCGCCGGTAGGTGGCTCATCACCCTTCAGGCGGGAGTAGTTCTTCATCGGGCCTCGGGATCCTCCCCCCAGGCCTCACCGGTCGGGGAGTGCCCACCCTCCTCATCGGCCCGATAGTATTTTAGACCTTTCCGCTAAAAGCTTTCGGTGGTGGCATGATAAAGGTTGGAACCTGCGGCTTCTGTGAGGCTCGGAGTAAGTACTTTAGAGACTTTGACGCAGTCGAGGTGCAGCAGACTTTCTACCGGATTCTCCAGGAGAAGACGCTGGAGCGCTGGAGGAAAGAAGCTCCCGAGGGCTTCACATTCTCGATAAAGGCCTTCCAGGGAGTAACCCACCCAGCCAACAGCCCGACCTGGAGGAGGAGCAACGTAAAACCCGGAAAAGACGTGGGTCTGCTCAGACCAACGAGCGATGTCCTGCACTTCTGGAGGGTAACGCTGAAGGAGGCCGAAACCCTCGGCGCGAGGTTTATCCTCATCCAGCTACCGAAGAGCTTCAGGGAGAGCGAGGAGAGCTTTGCCAACGCGGAGAAGTTTTTTGAGATGATAGACAGGGGAAACTTTGAGATAGCCGTCGAGCTGAGGGGCTGGAGCGAGAAGGGCATCAAAAAGTTTGTGAGAGAGTTCGACGTCATAGATGTCACTGATCCACTCGTTAGAATTCCACTCCACAGAGGAGAGACTAGCTATTACCGGCTTCACGGAAGGTACGAAAACGGGAGAATAATCTACAGCCACTCCTACAGCGAGGAAGAGCTTCAGAAGGTTAAGGAGAGAGTGATAGGCTGGAATAGGGGTGAAAGCTTCGTATTCTTCAACAACTCGGACATGTGCAGGGATGCGAAGCGGTTCAAGGCACTCCTCTAGCTCAGGCACGGGTCCAGGTCATCACGGTTCAGCCGGGGAGACCTGAACTCATCATCGCCCTCAGAGGAACTCCTCGAAGAGGAGGTCTTCTCTCTTTCCTCCAGCTTTTTTAAAGACCTTTTCGCTCCAGCCCACGTTTCCAACTCCCTCGGGAAAGTGGGCATCGCTCGCGAAGGTAAGCTTTATCCCCCTCTTTATGCACTCCCGGATAAAATCCAGCTCGGGAACGCGGTAGCGAGAGCTTATCTCAAAGGCCTTACCGTTTGCCTCGGCGAGCTCAAGGACTTCGTTGAGCTCTTCCACCGAAGGAAATCCGACGTAGGGAAAGTTCGCCCCGAAGTGGCCTATTACATCGACGTTCTCATCAATTAGGGCGAGCTTAACAAGCTCAAGGTACTCCTCAGGAGTATCGACCCACTCGTGGACACTCACTATGACGTAGTCGAGTTTTTTGGCAACGAAATCAGGAACGTCGATCCCATTGGGAGTTATGTTCCCCTCTATACCAGCGAGAACCGTTATCTCGGATTCATTTCCCCACCGCCTTATCTCCCTGACGTAGCGGTTGAACGTTTTGCCAACTACGTAGTGGCTGTGGTCGGTTATTCCAAGGAGCTTGAGGCCTTTTTCCTCTGCTGAGGCTATGTTGTCAGCTATCGAGCCAATCCCGTCCGAATATACGGTGTGCGTGTGGGTATCGTGCGGGAATCCGAGCATGTTCATGGTAAATGCACTCGGGCTTTAAAACGCTTCTGGACAAAATATCCAAAGTAAAGGAGGACCTTGAAGTTTGACAAAGGTTTAAATAGGCCTGCGCCTAAGTTAGGACGGTGGTGCTCATGGTCGAACGCTCAAAGGTTAGGGTTCTCATCGCCAAGCCGGGTCTGGACGGCCACGACAGGGGCGCAAAGGTCATAGCCAGAGCCCTCAGGGATGCGGGTTTTGAGGTCATCTACACCGGCATCAGGCAGACTCCGGAGCAGATAGTTGAGAGCGTTATCCAGGAAGACGTTGATGTTCTTGGCATAAGCATCCTTTCTGGGGCCCACATGGTCCTGATACCGAAGATACTCAAGCTCCTTGAGGAGAGGGGAATAAAGCCCAACGAGGACATTCTCGTTCTAGCTGGTGGCATAATCCCGCCCGACGACGCCGAGCAACTCGAGAAGATGGGCGTCGCCAAGGTCTTCGGCCCGGGAAGCCCGATAAGCGAGATAATCAAGTTCATAGACGAGAACGTGCCGAAGCTCAAGAAGTTCAGGGAGAACGCATAACTTTTTATCTTTTCTGGATGATTAATCCAGTGTGGTGAAGATGATAGACGGGCTTATCGAGAGGATGCTCAAGGGCGACAAGAGGGCAGTAGCTAGACTAATAACTCTCGTCGAAAACGACGAGGAAAAGGCCCGGGAGGTCGTCTCGAAGATTTACCCTTACACTGGGAGGGCCTACATTGTCGGAATAACCGGGCCTCCGGGAGCGGGGAAATCGACTCTCCTCGACAAGCTGATCAGGGTGGCCAGGGAAGAGGGCAAAGTCGTGGGCGTCATAGCAATAGACCCAACATCTCCCTTCACGGGCGGCGCCCTCCTCGGGGACAGGATACGGATGCAGAGGCACTCCACCGACCCGGGCGTCTTTATCAGGAGCATGGCGACAAGAGGCTCTTTAGGTGGACTGGCCAAGGCAACCAGCGACGCGATAAAAGTCCTCGACGCTTACGGCTGTGACGTGATCTTCGTCGAGACTGTCGGGGTCGGCCAGATCGAGATTGACATAGTGAAAACAGCCGATACCGTTGTTCTCATCACTGTTCCCGGCCTCGGGGACGACATCCAGGCGATAAAGGCCGGTCTCATGGAGATAGCAGACATCTTCGTCATCAACAAGGCCGACAAAGAGGGGGCAGACGCTACCTACTTCGAGCTGAACCTGATGCTCGACCTCGAAAAGGAGCGCTGGGAAAAGCGCGGCTGGCGGCCGCCGATAGTCGAGACCGTCGCCACCACTATGAAGGGCATCCGGGATCTCTGGAAGGCAATAAACGAACACAAGGCTTTTCTTGAGAAGAGCGGCGAACTTGAGAAAAAGAGGCGCTTTAGGGCGGAGGAGGAGATAAAGACAATCGTATCCGACAGGATAGCGAGAACCGTTGGTAAAAAGCTTTCCGAGGATGAGATCTCTACCCTGATTGAGAGGGTCGTTAAGAGGGAGATTGACCCGTACTCTGCCGCGGATCAGGTTATTGAAAAGGCACTGGGGGTGAAGGTATGATAAAGAAGATTGACCATGTTGGTATTGCCGTTAAGAACCTCGATGAGGCCATAAAAGTCTGGGAGGGCCTTGGGCTTAAGGTTGATGAGATCGAGGAAGTCCCCGACCAGAAGGTCAGGACGGCCATAATCCACGTTGGAGAGAGCAGGATTGAGCTTCTTGAAGCCACTTCGGAGGACTCTCCGATAGCGAAGTTCATAGCAAAGCGCGGTGAGGGGATACACCACATAGCGCTCGGTGTTGAGGACATCGAGGAGCACCTCGAAAAGCTGAAGGAAGCTGGCTACCGCCTTATAGACGAGAAGCCGAGGATCGGAGCTGGCGGGGCGAAGATAGCCTTCGTCCACCCGAAGTCCGTCACCGGTGTCCTCCTGGAGCTCTGCCAGAGGGACTGAGCTTCCTTTTAATTTCTCTGATTCTGAGAGTTTTTACCCCGGCTGGTTGAGGAACTGAAAAAACTAAAGGCGCTTCCCTATTATCGGCACCTTTCCCTTTTTCTCCCCATAGATTTTTTCAGCTGTTGCCTCGTCCAGCACGGTTAAAACGCTCTCAAACCCTATCTCTCCAGCCCGCCCTATAGCTCCAGGAACGTCCTTCTCCTCGCCCCAGAGGAAGAGGCTCGCCTTTCCGGGCCTACCTGGCAAAGGCTTCAGGACGTAGTAGGAGTTGCCTACCTTCCCAGCTTCCGCAAGCTCATGGACGCCGGCGAAGATGTCTTTAAAGCTTGAGAACCACATGTCGTAGGAGCTTTGAAACCTGCCTGCCACCAGTTCAAGGTCTTTCACGGCCTCCCATGGGAAGAAGCTGAGGGGTCGGACATTGCTACCGCTGAATTCGTTAGTAAGGACTTCCACAAGCCAGTTCTCGTGGAGGACTTCGTTGAAACCAAGCTTCCTGTAAAAGCCAAGTGCTTCCTCGTCCGGCTGGGTTGTTAGGAGCTCCACTTTTCCTGCGAAGCTGCCTTCAATGTACTTGATAATCGCCCTGCCGATTCCTTTTCCTCTAAAGTCGGGGTGAACCTCTATGACGTCCAGGTGGGCTATTCTCTTTGGCTCCCCGTTTATCGGCTCTTCCGAGAGAAAGACCTCCGCCTCACCAACGATCCTCCCGTCCAGCTCGGCTACTATGGGGTACTGACCCTCAAGGAGGAGGGCGTTGATGTGGACGGCGCACGTCTCTATGCTCATCCACGGGCCGCCGCGTAGATATCTTTCACGAACGGAAAATCCTGAGAGCTCTTCCCCAGCAGTGTGAACCTCAACTATTCCCTTAACATGATCCAGGGTTGCGACTCTTATTTCGAGGTTCAATTTAACACCCCCCTAGCAACTCCTTCTCAGATCTTCCCGGCGAACAGAATGAAGTCCTTTCCGAGCGCCCTCACCGAGTAAGCCCTTAGTTTCCCATCCAGGAACTCCCGTATTGCTTCAAGGGTTTTCTCACGCCTTTTTAGTATCTCCCGTGCCTCCTGCGGAGTTACTCTCCTGAAGCTGACTTCTGTCCCCGGCCTGCTCTGGGCCAGGACTGGAAGGTCGGCCGTTATCACGGTCGCTATCTTTGCGTAGCCGCCGGTAGTTTGGGCGTCTTTCATCATGACTATCGGCCTTCCGCTTCCCGGAACCTGGACGCTTCCGGGAATGAGCGGACCAGTAACGATGTCAGGACCTTTTTCAGAGTGCTCGATAACCGGCCCCTCCAGCCGGTAGCCCATTCTGTCGCTTTCGGGCGTTACAGTGTAGGTCGAGCTCAGAAAGGTCTCAATGCCATCCTGGGTGAAGTGGTCTAAATCGGGGCCGAGGACGACGCGAACTTCCACCTTATTGCTTGAGTAGTCCGGTCTCAGCTTCCGCGGCAAAAAGCGTCCTTCCTTGCCGGTCAGAATCACGTGGCCAACACTAAGCCTATCGCTCGTTTTAAGCGGCCTTCCAAGGCCTGCCCTTGGATAGGCCGAACAGCTCCCCAAAAGTCTCTCGCACTTTATGCCTCCAGCGAAGGCAATGTAGCCGTAGAGGCCACTTCTCAAAGTACCGACTTCAAGAATGTCTCCCCTCTTCGCCCAGTGGCTCATCCATGGTTCTATGGGTGTTCCGTCGAGTTTGACTTCCACATCTCCGACCACGGCAAAGACTGCTGAGGCATTGAACCGTAACTTAGGGCCGGTCAGCAGGAACTCGAGGAGCGGAAAATCGCCGGGATTCCCGACGAGGTAGTTAGCTATTCTCGCGGAGAAGTCGTCCATGAAGCCCGAGACCGGAACGCCGAGCTTTCGGTAGCCAGTTCTTCCAGCATCCTGAACGGTTAAGAGCGATGGGACGCTGAGGAGTTCTATCACTGCCTAACCCTCCCACTCGGCTTTGTGGATCTCCCAAAACTCTTCCTCGTCTATGGGCACGAACCTAACCTCATCGCCTGGCTGAAGGAGCGTTGGAGGGTCTCTCTTCGGATCAAAGAGCTTCAGCGGAGTTCTCCCTATTAGCCGCCAGCCACCAGGGCTTTCGATTGGGTAGATGCCGGTCTGCCTCCCGGCTATCCCAACCGAGCCTGCAGGAACTTTTAGACGCGGTCTCTCCAGCCTTGGGGTTGCTATTCTCTCATCAACTGGGCTCAGGTAGGCAAACCCTGGAAGGAAGCCGAGGAAGTGGACGCGGTAGGTCTTTCCGGAGTGTATCTCGATGACATCGTCAACACTAAGCCCGTTGTATTCCGCTATGAACTCAATATCAGGGCCGTATTCACCGCCGTAGAGGATGGGTATCTCGATTTTCCGCCCCTTGAAAGTCTCTGCACTCACATCAAGCAACGGCTCAACGGCCCTCTTAACTTCCTCGAAAGTGGCCTTCAGCGGGTCGAAGATTACCGCCAGAGAAGAATAAGCCGGAACGACCTCCACCAGCCACTCAAAATCTTCCCCCTCGATTGCCCTCGCAACAGCGTGGACTCTCGCGTTCACTTCGTCGTCTATGACCTCGCCGAAGGAAATGAGAAGGGCGGAGTCGCCGAGGGGTAAAATTCTGTAGTCATCAACATCAAAATGTCTGTCCCATTCCTGTCTAAGTCTCTGGAGGTGGAGGTCCTCTTTGAACATTCCGAAAACGTCTTCAATATCCTTCTCGAGTTTGTTCTTCACAGCACGACCTCCCTCATCGGCACTATCTTAACACCTTCCTCCTCCAGCACCCTCCTGATGTGCGCGGCTATCTCCACGGCCTTCGGGTTGTCCCCGTGGAGGCAGATGGTATCTACCTTCAGCTCGACCCACTCACCGTTGATTGCCCTAACGCCGCCGTCCTTGACCATTGAAATCACACGCTCGGCTATTTCTTCTTTGTCTTCTATCACCGCTCCGGGCTTTGAGCGGGAGACGAGCGTTCCGTCCGGGTTGTAGGCCCTGTCTGCGAAGACCTCGTGAGCAACCTTAACCCCCATCTCCTCAGCTATCACCGCTGGTCTCGAACCGGAGAGAGTCACGAAGATCAGGTTTTTGTCAAAGTCCGCTATTCCCTCGATTACCCCGCGAGCGAGCTTTTCTTCCTTCACGAGGGCGTTGTAGAGTGCACCGTGAGGTTTAACGTGCTGGAGTTCTATGCCTTCTGCTTTAACAAAGGCGTATAGAGCCCCCACCTGATAAAGGATGTAGTTCCTTGCTTCATCGTAAGTGATCTTCATATATCTCCTGCCGAAGCCAAGGAGGTCTGGGTAGCCCGGATGAGCGCCGACAGCTACACCTTTCTCCTTCGCGAGCCTTACAGTCTTCCTCATGACGAGCGGGTCTCCCGCGTGCCAGCCCGTCGCGACGTTTGCGCTCGTGATGTAATTCATAACTTCCTCGTCGAGGCCGAGATTGTATCTCCCAAAGCTCTCGCCGAGGTCGGAGTTGAGGTCAACTCTCATGTTCCCACCGAATCCGTTTCGACGCAAATCTAAAAAAGCCTTTCTCCAAGGTTTCCTCATGGATTATGAAAAGGAAGGGAGGAAAAAAGCGGTCATAGACTCTGCCTTCTTCATCCAGGGCGCAGATGTTGAAGGCTTGACCACTCCAGGTGTCGTTGAAGAGGTCAAAGACCCAGAGTCGAGGCTCTTTCTTGAGGGTCTCATCAGCGCGGGCAAGGTTAGAGTGGTTCTTCCGTCGAGGGAGAGCATAGAAACCGTTAAGGATGCGGCAAAGAAGACGGGCGAGCTTGGAGAGTTGAGTGAAGCCGACATCGAAGTCCTCGCGCTCGCCTACGAGGTGAACGGAGTCCTTCTCACCGACGACTACAACCTCCAGAACATAGCGAGAACGCTGGGAATCGAGTTCAGAACCCTAAAGCGCGGGATAAAAAAGGTCATCCGCTGGAACTACGTCTGCATCGGCTGTGGGAAAAAGTTCGAGGAGATGCCGCCGGGAGGGATATGCCCCGACTGCGGAAGTCCCGTGAGGTTGATACCGAAGAGAAAGCGGAAGAAACGAAAAAGAAAGTAGAGGCCTTAAGGATAGATATCAACGACTATTCTGTCCGGGTTCGATAAGGTGAAGTCGTAATACGGGAGGTACGGACTGTTCAGCTCGATCACGACGAAGACCGTGTTGCCGCTCTGGGTCGCGTAGATGATCGGTGCCGTGCCGGAACCGGTGTAAGTGTAGTACCAGCCGTTGTAGGTTGGCCATCCAAGGTCTGCGAGCTGGGCATTGTCAACCTGTATAACGAGGTGGTAGCCGTTTGAGTAGGACGTGTAGTAAACGTGGTAGCTGGCGGACTGGCTCAGATCGAGGACAACGCGGAAGTAGCTTCCGTGGTCGGCAAAGCGGACACCCGTAACAGTCGGTAGTGGATCATGGACGGGAACGCCGAAGTAGCGCTGGACGCCGTGGAGAATAGCGTAGGCGTACTTCCACTGGTAGGACTCGTCGCTTATTATGCTTGCATCATAGGAGTTGGTAACGAACCCGGTCTCGATGAGAATTGCAGGCATTTTAGTGTATTTGATAACGTAGTAACCGGCGCTCTTTACTCCCCTGTTCTTCAGGGGTATCAGCTTGGCGATTTCATCGTCAACGTAGGTGGCAAGGGCAGTTCCCTTGCTCGAAGTGTAGTAGTGATAAACCTCAAAGCCCGTGGCCGAGCTCGGGCCGGAGTTGGCGTGGATGCTGATGAAGATGTCGCAGCCGGCGGAGTTTGCTATCTGAACCCTCTCCGAAAGCGAGACAAAATAGTCCCCGTCCCTCGTCAGCACGACGTTAGCCCCGTCCATCTCAAGAACCTGCGCGACCTTGAGGGCTATGGCGAGGTTGACATCCTTCTCGACAACGTAGCCGACTGCTCCCGGGTCTTTTCCACCATGACCAGCATCAACGCAGATGGTGTACCCGCTTAGATTAGAGCCGCTGGCTCCAACATTGGGCACCCAGAAAAGAACACCTATGATCAAGACAGCAACTAAGAGTCCTTTTAACTTCATTTATTTCACCTCCAGTCCAGTAGTGTCTATATATTTGGAAAGAGAGAATTATAAAATTTGCGGATGAAAAGTGGATCATTATATAGAGCCAGCCAAAGCCTAAAGAAGATGAAGAAGCCTCAAAGGCGAAGGTAGGGTATGACTTCGTCGTAGACCTCGCTCCAGTCAACTATACCAACCCTTCTCTTAACTCCGTTCTGCATGAGGTCCAGTATCTCTTCCACGACCTCTTCGGGCGTTTTTCCAGTCGTGTCCACCTCGATAACGTTCTCGTTTTCCTCAAGTGCTTCGACGAGGATTACATCTACAAGCTCAGCCTCAACGTTTTCCCCGAGCTTCTCCCTGCTGTAGTCCCTCTCCTTCAGCCTCTCGGCTATCAGCTTAGGGTTCGCCCTTAGGACTATCACAAGGTTCGCGTTGAGGAAGTGACTCAGGTGGCCATCCACGACGACGTTTTTGCCCTTGAAATCCTTCTCAAAGTTATAGGCCAGCTCATCGACCTCAACCTCAAGCTCGTCACCCTTCATCTCGCCTATACCCTTCTCAAGGGCATAGTCCCTAAGGTTAACGTATTCGTACCCAAGCTTTTCAGCCAGAAGCTTTGATATGGTTGTCTTACCAACTCCGGGCGTTCCCGTTACGGCGATTATCATGCTACCACCATCCGTTCTTATCCTCAAAACTTTTTAAACCAGACCCCCACCACTTAGACCATGTTCGAGTTTACGGAAGACTTCAGGCTCAGGAGGATAACCAAGTACGAACTTGACGGAGTTGACGAGAGGGAAGATCTCGTCGTTATACCCCCTTCGAGTAAGGCCGGGCCGTGTGGTAGCTACTGCCTCTTCTGCTACCTCCGCCAAAACCCTCCAGATATGATATACCGCGTTTCGTTCCACGATACTCTGAACGATCCTGAACTCGAGAAGAGAATAGCCTACGTCAGCGAGCACTACCCTGAGCTGTGGAAGCGCATTACCGACACTGCAGGAAACGTTGGCTTCGACGAGAAGAGGATAGAGAGCCTCTACAATGCTGGCCTGGATGAGATTCAAATCTCCGTCCACACGACGAAAAAGGAGAAGAGGATTGCCCTGATGAGGACGCCGCTCGCTTCCCGCCTGATAGACCTCCTGCCGATGGCCGGTGAGCACTTCAGGGTCATAGCGGACATAATCCTCACTCCGGGGTACAACGTGGACGACATCGGAGAGATAATCGAAGACCTTGACTCAATGGGTGTTGCAGAGGTCAGGCTCTTTCCAGTCGGTGTCACTAGGTACAACCGAAACGTTAGGCCGCTCACAAGGAAGGAGCTCCTCTTCGTAAAGGAGACGGCCCTCGAAAAGGACGAGGAGCTTGAGATAAAGGTCGTCATTCCCCCCATATTCAAGGCGCTCCTTGGAGAGTTCAGGCTTGATGTTGAACCCTTTGAAATCGAGCCGGAACTTCCAGTGTACATCTTCACGGGAGAGTTGGCATATCCGGAGCTGAGGAGGCTCTTCCCGAGGATTCCCGTGGTGGCTGTCAAAAACGAGTTCTTTGGAGGTAATATCGGAACTGCTGGTCTCTTGACTGGCAGGGACGTGCTGAGAGAAGTTGACAAGCTTCCTGAGGTGGATCTAGGTGTTCTGCTCCTGCCCGAGCTCATGTTCTACGGCGATAAAACTCTAGACGGTTACACGAGGAACGAGCTCGTTGGAAGGATCATAGCGGGGAAGGGGTACATCGTCGAGACCGCCCTCGAACCTGTGGAAGTGCCGAGGGTTCTGGAAAAAGTCGGTGCTGTTTGAATCACGTCCCGGACGGGCTCGGCGCTCATAGGGTACGTCATCGCTCCCGCTCAGCCCGTCTTGGATTCTTCACTGCCCGCCCGGGACGGCGTCAGGGCCAGTCCTCGTCATCAACATCAGTGCAATTCGCTGTCATCATCCGCGTAGGTTCATCTCATGTAATAGGATATAAGCTTTCTCAGTTCAGGATCTCTTCTCGGCGGAAGCCTCAAAAAACGCCTCAGCTGGTTGTTCTCAGCTATCAGGCCAGTGAGTTCAATGGCGAGAATTTTGTTGTCCTCGCTCAGCCCGTAGGCCTTGAAGCGAAGCGGTGCGTACTCCTTCTCCAGCTCCCAGACTTTCTCTTCGAGTTTCCTCACTTTTTTCTCAAGCTCTTTGAGGTCTCCTTCCGGCTTCCTGAACTCACCGGTGAGGGCAATCTCGATAACCCTCTCGGAAGTAACTCCGTAGCGCTCGCTTAGTCTCGTTATCTCGCTCCAAACTTTATCGGAAAGCTCGACCTCTATCTTCCCAGGGCCTTTTTTGGGTTTAATGATGAGCTTCATTATCGTTCACGCCCCCATGAACGATTCGTTCATGTTTTGTGAACTTTCTTTTCCTCCAGCTCTTTTCTCAGTTTCTCGTTCTCCCCTCTCAGCTCGTTTCTCACTGCCAGGAACTTCTCCTTGTCGGCCTTTGCCTTTTCGTAGAACTCCCTCAGCTCATCCAGTTGGTCTTCTATCTCTGAGAGCTTCTCCTCGAGCTTTCTGAGCTTCTCACGCAGATATTCTTCCCTCTCCGCTTTGAGGGTTTCCTCGGCCTTCAGGAGGTTTCCCCTGATAAATCCCTCTATATCCCGACCTTTCAGGGTTTTGAATTTCTCCTTGGGCAAAACTACAACGATCTCGCTCATTTCCTTCTCCTCTCCAGCTCGGTCTTCCTGTCGTAGCAGATGATGTAAAACGCCAGTAAACCCTTCCATTTGCCGTACGGCTCAAGGATCTCTCTGACGTCTTTCTCTTTAACATCTTTCACGCTCTTTCCGAATATCTTGGCTATTCCGCGCCTCAACCCGAGGTCTCCTGATGGGTAGGTGTTCTTTCTCAGCCCATAGGCGAGGAACAGCTCCGCAGTCCACTTTCCTATCCCGCGGAAGGCAGTAAGATACTTTATAGCCTCATTCTCGTCCATCTCCCACAGGTCGAGCTTCAGCTCGCCCTTCAGGTAGAGCTCAGTGACGTGTTTTATATAGCCTGCGCGGTAGCCAAGCTTTGCCCTTTTAAGCTCATCGAGAGTTAGGGATGTTATCTGGTCGGCTGTAGGAAAGGCGTAGATGTCCCCAACTTTTTCTCCGGCCATTTCCACGAGGTTTCTTATCGTTCTCTGGGCGAACTCGAAGTTCACCTGCTGCTGCGCTATCACCTCAACGAGGGCCTGATAGGGTGAGGGTGCGGCGGGGAGGGTCAGTCCTTTAAATTCCTCCGCAAGGAAAGAAAACGGCGAATCGCTTATCTCGGAGTAGAGGGAGTCGAGGTCAGTGTCGAGACCAAGGATGAAGAAGAGCTTCTCCCTCGCCTCTTTTCTCTCCTTCCTGCCCCATGTCTCGGGAAAGAGGAAGTCCCCGTTGTAGGCCACAATCCCGACTACGTCGCTTTTTAGTCGGAGAGCTTGGTAGAAAGTATTTCCTTCGAGCTTCCATGTGCCGTTCTTTATCATTTCGTGGGCGGTCTTTTTGATGTCGACAGCCATCGGTCGAGCTTTACTGGGTTCCTCTTTATATCCCTTAGGGTCATTACCCACAGTCTCTTCCCGTCTGCGGAGCGCTTTATCTCGAGTTCCCCAATCTCTTCGAGGAACCTCATGGCATCTTTGATGTGGCTGGGATTTACCCCGAATTCACCGCGAATGAATTCCCAGTATGGTTCCACCGTTGAGAAGCGTGCCGCCTCCCTTACGATTGCCCAGGCGGCCTCTCTTTTCTTTTCTCCGCGGGCAACCTTGTACTTTTTTACGAGCTCCCTCAGCATAGTTGAGGATAAGTTGAACCGGTATATAGGCGTTCCGTGCCTTACCCAACATTTCAAGCAAAAGATTTAAACCCTGGAAGTTGTAGTACTAATTGATGAAGCCTATGAAGCGGCCAATGGTCTTAGTAATACTCCTAGTTGTTCTCATCCTGCTCCCTTCGGTAAGTGCAGAGAAGAAGATCGTCTACGTTGGGACTATCGAGGGCACTATCACGCAGTACACGGCCGACCAGTTTGAGAGCTACATCCGGACTGCAGAAAAGAACAGCGCGGAAGCGCTTATCATCGAACTGAACACGCCCGGCGGCCAGGGAGACGCAATGATGGACATAGTTTCGTTAATCCAGAACTCAACCGTGCCGGTCATAATCTATGTGTATCCTAGAGGCGCCATAGCGGCTTCTGCTGGTACCTACATAGCGATGGCCTCCCACCTGATAGCGATGGCTCCCGGAACGAGCATCGGCGCCTGTGAGCCCATCTTGGGCTATTCCGCCAACGGGAGCATAGTAAGAGCACCCAACAAGATTCGAAACTTCTACGCCGCCTATATGCGCTCTCTTGCCGAGGCAAGCGGAAGGAACGAGACGGCGGCCGTTAAGTTCGTCCTCGAAGACCTCAGCCTCACCCCAGAAGAGGCCCTGAAGGCCAACGTTATTGAGGTCATCGCGAATGACCTTCCCGACCTGCTCAGCAAGGCCAACGGGATGAGGACTAAAGTTCCAGTGGCTGGAAAGGGCTACGTTACCTTCAATTTTACCAATGTGGAAGTGAAAAAGCTCAGCCCATCCCTGAGCTACCAGATAGTCACGTTCCTTGCAAATCCAGGGATAGCGTATATTCTCCTAACGGTTGGGATGCTCGGGCTGGTCTTCGGTTTCCTCACCCCCGGCTGGCACGTTCCAGAGACTTTTGGGGCTATACTGCTCGTCCTTGGAGTTATAGGTATGGGCTACTTCGGCTACGACGCTGCTGGACTTGTGCTCATGATACTCGGCGTGATATTCTTCATAGCGGAGGCTCTGACCCCGACGTTTGGCCTCTTCACTATAGCTGGGCTGGTCAGCTTCATACTGGGAGGTCTGATAATGTTTGGAAAGGGCGGGGGAATATACCTCATTAACAGCGAAACTTTCTCCAGCTTAAGGATCATCATAATAGTAACAGGAGTCTTGCTGGCACTGTTCTTCCTCTTCGGAATGGCCGCGGTGATAAGGGCGCACCGCAGAAAGCCAGAAACTGGCCAGGAAGAGATGATCGGTGCCGTCGGCAAGGTAGTTGAGGATCTTGACCCCGAAGGCCTCGTTAAGGTTCGCGGTGAGCTGTGGAAGGCCGTATCTGCCGATGGTAGCACAATAAAGGTCGGAGAGAAAGTGAGGGTCGTTAGAATGGATGGGTTGACGCTCATAGTTGAAAGAGCCGATAGGAAGGAGGTTTGATATCCGATGGTTGGTGTTAGCACCTTAGTTTTGGCCGTAGTTTTGCTTTTTGTTTTGATGGTCTTGGCAAGTGCCATAAAGATAGTGAAGGAGTACGAGAGAGCAGTGATCTTCAGGCTTGGTAGGGTCGTTGGAGCAAGGGGACCAGGACTGTTCTTCATAATCCCGATATTCGAAAAGGCCGTTATCGTTGACCTTCGTACGAGGGTTCTTGACGTCCCAGTTCAGGAAACCATAACGAAGGACAACGTTCCAGTTAAGGTCAACGCCGTGGTTTACTTCCGTGTCGTTGATCCGGTCAAGGCGGTTACTCAGGTCGCTAACTACATAGTGGCTACAAGCCAGATAGCCCAGACCACGCTGAGGAGCGTTATCGGCCAGGCCCACCTCGACGAGCTCCTCAGCGAGAGAGAAAAGCTCAACAGGGAGCTCCAGAAGATAATCGACGAAGCCACAGACCCATGGGGAATAAAAGTAACCACCGTGGAGATAAAGGACGTCGAACTCCCGGCTGGTATGCAGAGGGCGATGGCCAAGCAGGCGGAGGCCGAGCGTGAGAGGAGGGCGAGGATTACCCTAGCAGAGGCAGAGAGGCAGGCCGCTGAGAAGCTGAGGGAGGCCGCCGAGATAATAAGCGAGCACCCGATGGCCCTCCAGCTCAGAACCCTTCAGACCATCAGCGATGTCGCCAGCGACAAGAGCAACGTCATCGTCCTTCCGCTCCCGATGGAGATGCTCAAGCTCTTCAAGAGCTTCGCTGAAGCGGGTGGAGCAGTAAAGAAGAAACTTGAAGCCGAGAAATCTGCAGAGTGATTAAATGTGTCCTTGGACACATTTTATTTTTTTGGATATCACCACAAAGGCTAAAAGGACTTTTTATGTAGGTGGCGTTAGGCATACTCAAATTCAGATGCCATAGTTTTGATCGGGGGTGCTGAGTTTGGAAGGCAGATCAATAGTTTTTGCCTCTGGAAAGGGTGGAACGGGTAAAACCACGACTGTCGCCAACCTTGGTGTGGCTCTGGCACAGTTCGGCAAGGAAGTGATTCTGCTGGACGCTGACCTGACTATGGCAAACCTGAGCCTCGTCCTCGGAATGGAGGACATACCCGTAACACTGCACGACGTTCTTGCCAGGGAAGCTGATCTCAAAGATGCGATATATGAAGGACCGGCAGGAGTTAAGGTTATTCCCGGTGGACTCAGCCTGGAGAAGGTCAAGAAGGCCAAGCCCGAGAGGCTTAGGGAGCTTATGAGGGAGATAAGCCAGCTCGCGGACTTCATTCTCATTGACGCTCCAGCGGGTCTTGAAATGACATCCGTTACAGCGCTCCTCATTGGAAAGGAGCTTATAGTTGTTACAAATCCGGAGATTTCAGCTATCACTGACTCCCTGAAAACAAAGCTCATAGCGGAGAAGCTCGGAACGCTCCCGCTCGGTGTCATTCTCAACAGGGTCACCAACGAAAAGACCGAGCTGACCAGGGATGAGATTGAGGCCATTCTTGAGGTTCCCGTCCTGGCCATGATCCCCGAGGACCCTGAGGTCAAGCGTGCAAGCGCTTACGGTGTCCCGCTTGTCATCAAGAACCCCACCAGTCCCGCAGCAATAGCAATCAAGCAGCTGGCCGCGAAGCTTGCCGGAATCAAGTGGCAGCCACCCGAGCCGGAGAGCCCGATAAAGAGAGTCTTCAAGGCAATATTCGGGGGGAAGAGGTGATGGCAGGAGTAGTACTGTACGCACTACTGGTCATCCTGCTCATCCTAGTGATAGTCCTTACAATGCTCTACCTATCCGCTAAGAACAACCCATACTACGTCGTCTACGACGAGGAGACAAAAACCGCACTCAAACGTCGTGTCCTCAACCTTAAGGAGGAGCTGGAGGGCGAGCTTGAGCAGTTCGACGTCGACGACTGGGAGAAGGCCCTTGAAGAATCGATAGACGAGGAAGTCAGGAACCTTTGAACTTTTCTTCCCCTCATGTTATTAAACATTTCTGTGGCGTTAAACTTTAAAATCCTCTTCTGGATATCTTGATTGGGTGGGGCGCCATGGCGGCCAAGTTGGGATACAAAAACAAGCTTGTTGAGGTCAAAAATGGAATGGTATATCTGTTCGACGGAAAGCTCTGGAGCGCCCCACTCGAGAGGGTTGTTGAGTATTACTTGCAGGGTCAGGGAGTTGTCCCAGAACCTATCCGAGAAATTGCCAGCGACCTCTATCGCGTTCTTCTTGGAGAAAACCTCATTAAGGAACTGCCTGCCAATTCAGGTGGGCGGTACGGCGAGACGACGATCAGCTGATATACAGAAACAAGCCCCACCTTCGCGTTTTTTGATTGAATTTTTTCATGAGAATATTCAAAAATCTTAAGAACTGTTTTTCTTTAACATATCAATCCCAGGAGGTGGTAGAGTGAAAGCTAAGATCCGCATACTCGATATGTTCAGCGGGAGGTACACGGTTCTAATAAATGAGGAAGATGCCAAAGAGGCTAAGCTCCATCCGGATGACCTCGTTAAGATAGAGGCAGGCAAAAAAGCAGTCTACGGCAGTGTTGCCCTCAGCAACCTTGTCGAGAAAGGTGAGGTCGGCATAAGCAGGGACATCCTCGATCTCCACAACTTCTCGGAGGGCGAAACCGTTAGCGTCATTCCAGCCGGAACCCCCGAGAGCGTCCGCTACATCAAGAAGAAGATGCGCGGCGAGAAGCTGAGAAAGGTCGAGATTGAGTCCATTGTTAGAGATATCGTTGACAGAAAGCTCAGGGACATCGAGATAAGCTCCTTCGTGACGGCCCTTGAGATAAATGGCCTTGACATGGACGAGATAGCGGCCCTAACCATAGCGATGGCAGAGACAGGAGACATGCTCGACATTGACAGGAAGCCGATAATGGACGTCCACAGCATCGGCGGCGTTCCAGGAAACAAGACCAACATTCTCGTTGTTCCAATAGTGGCCGCGGCCGGTCTTACGATACCCAAGACCAGCTCAAGAGCTATCACCAGCGCCGCCGGAACGGCAGACGTGGTTGAGGTCTTCGCAAACGTCAGCTTCTCCCTCGACGAAATAAAACGCATCGTCGAGAAGGTGGGGGCATGTCTGGTTTGGGGCGGTGCGCTCAACCTTGCTCCCGCTGACGATATAACGATCAAGGCCGAGCGTGCACTGAGCATCGACCCAACCGGGCTGATGCTGGCTAGCATAATGTCAAAGAAGTACGCTATGGGTAGCCAGTACGTTCTCATCGACATCCCAACTGGAAAGGGTGTCAAAGTGGAGACTGTTGAGGAGGCAAGGAGTCTTGCCAGAGACTTCATAGAGCTTGGAAAGAGGCTCGGTCAGTACGTCGAGGTTGCAATAACCTACGGCGGTCAGCCGATAGGCCACACCGTTGGCCCGGCACTCGAAGCCAGGGAAGCCCTTTCAGCTCTCATGACGGGCAGAGGGCCTGGAAGCCTCATAGAAAAGGCCACCGGGTTGGCTGGAATACTCCTTGAGATGGGCGGCGTTGCACCGGCCGGAACCGGCAAGAAGATGGCCAAAGAAATCCTTGAGAGCGGCAAGGCCTGGGAAAAGATGAAGGAGATCATCGAGGCTCAGGGTGGAGACTCGAACATCAAGCCCGAGGAGATACCCATCGGCGACAAGACATATACCTTCACCGCCGCCACGAGCGGTTACGTCACCGCCATAGACAACAGGGCGATAACTGCCATAGCTAGGGCCGCTGGAGCGCCGGAGGACAAGGGAGCTGGAATCGAGCTCTACGTCAAGGTCGGGGAGAAGGTCAAAGAGGGCGACCCGCTCTTCACGATACACGCCGAGCACGAGGCGAGGCTTGACCAGGCGATAGTCCTCGCCAGAAGGACCGAACCGATAAGAATAGAGGGGATGGTTCTCCAGCGAATCGGCAACATCTGATCACTTTCTGCATTCTTCTACCTTTTTCAGGAATTCCTCCCTGGTGAGGCACGGCTCGTTTCTTTTCAGCTTGACCGCAGCCACCTTGTAGTTGCTCTTTCCTGCGAAGCGGCAGATCTTCTCGGGTTCGCCTATTAGCCTCGCAACCGCTAAAGTTTCACCGTTGCATTCCACGTAGTCTATTACTGTATCCTGGAATCCTGTAAAGAGTATCACGCACTTCCTGTTTGGGTCCAGTGGGGCGAGGTCATCATCGATGGGAGGCAGTTCTTTGACGACGCAGTTTTCAGGATATTTCCCGGCCTTCACCCTCTTGATGAGCTCTGGCGGTTCTCCACTCTTTTCGAACTCCTCAAGCTCTTCTCTCGATACTTCAACTGGCTTCGTTGAATAGCAGAGAACTTTCTCATCGTGGTACATGAAGTATGTTCCATCTGTCAGGAACATGAAGGCGATTCTTTCTCTCGGCTTATCGAAGATGTAGCCTGCACGGCTCTTTTTAACCTGGTACATTCGCCTCACCTTGAAGATCTTTGTGGGATCACTTATAGTCCTTTCTAAGCAGATACGGCTATTACCCAGTCGTTTCCTTTACCTTCTCCACTACGTGGATACCCTCTATCCTTGTGAAGGGATACTGTCCGTGCTCATCTTTTTCGACAGCCTTTACCATGTCCCATATCGTCAGGAGGGCGACGCTGACGCCCGTGAGGGCCTCCATCTCGACTCCTGTCTTGTAGTATGCCCTGACCTCGCAGGTGGCCTCGATGTAGTCCTCTCCAAACTCAAAGGTTATGTCAACACCGGTGAGCGGTATCGGGTGGCAGAGCGGGATCAGCTCGGGGGTCTTTTTCACGGCAAGGATGCCCGCTATCTGGGCAGTTGCTATAACGTTGCCCTTCTTGGTCTTTCCGGCTTTTATCAGCTCTATCGTCTCGGGCTTCAGCTTTATCCTGCCTTTGGCGACGGCCTTTCTGAAAACAACGTCCTTGTGCCCGACTTCCACCATCTTAACACCCTTTTCATCAACGTGGGTTAACCCCTTCATCCCAATCCCCCTACGAGTTGGGGAGCAAAGTTTAAAACCCTGACCCTTAGCTACACTTGGGAGCGGCAAAATTTTTACTATCAATTGGGGTGTTGGCATGTCCTCGCAGGCCATATTGGTTGAGAACCTCACAAAATCATATGGCAGGTTCAAGGCTGTGGACGGACTCACATTCGAAGTTAAAGAGGGCGAAATTTTTGGATTTCTGGGGCCAAACGGGGCTGGAAAAACTACTACAATACTCAGCATGCTCGGAATCATCATCCCTGACGGTGGAAGGATAGAGATACTCGGAATGGACATGTCGAGAGCGCCCATAAAAATCAAGGAGCGCATTGGTTACCTCCCTGAAAACGCAACGATCTACGGTGAACTTACCGCGTGGAAGAACCTGGAGTTCTTCGCCAACTTCTACAGACTGGGAAGCTCTGAGAAGGAAAAGCGAATAACAGAGCTCCTCAAACGGGTTGGCCTCTGGGATGTCCGCTACCGGAAGGCCAAGACATTCTCAAAGGGCATGAAGCAGCGCCTCCTCCTGGCCCAGGCTCTCATCAACGATCCGGAGCTGTTGATACTCGACGAGCCGACGAGCGGACTCGACCCAGAGGGGGCACATTTGGTTAAGGAAATAATCAGGGAAGCAAGAGCTGATGGAAAGACTGTCTTCTTCTCAAGTCACATTCTCAGCGAGGTCGAGGAGCTGAGCGACCGCGTCGGCATAATCGTTCGCGGAAGACTCAAAGCAGTTGGCCCGATAGGAGAAATAAAGCGCCAGTTCATGGAGCTCGAGGGCTACGAGATAAAGGTGGAAACTAAGGAGCCGATACCAGATGTTCGGCATGAGGCAATCACCAGGGTTGAGCGTCTTGCCCCAAACAGACTCATCATTTTCGCCCGCTCGGACATAAGGGAGTGGCTCTCCCAGTACCTCACCTCGAGGGGAGTCACCATCCTAAGCCTTGAAGTTGAGGAGCCCAGCCTTGAGGACGTTTTCATGAAAACGATCTACGGGAGGGATGAAGAGTGAGGAAAGCCTTTCTCCTTTTGCTGTCCGTGCTCCTCCTTTTGCCCCTGGCCAGTGCCCAGCCATATGTGACCGTCTTTGAAGGGCGCATTACCCCAGAACACGGGATAGCCGTGGGCGACTACACTGTCACGGTGCTTAAATCAGCGGTGGGGACCCCGTATCTCATGCTGAAGAAAGGAACTGAAATTCTTGAACTCGTGCCCTTTGACTTCGGTCACGAAATAGAGCGCGATGGCATCCGAGTGGTTATGGGAAGCTACACCCCACAGGGAGGTTTTGTGGTGGTCTCCGTTAAGCCAAAGTTAGTCGCTTCCCTTAAACCGAAGGTGGGGGAGAGAGTCTCGTTCAACGGCACAACGGTCGAAGTTACCACAGTTGGCGCTGAAACCGTTGATGTTTCAGTAAACGGAGTTGTCAAAACGCTTGAAGTCAACAGAAGCGCCGTGGTTGATCTAGTGGCACTCGAATACGATAGAAAGGCGATCAGGGTTTACGTTGCTGAGCCTGCCTCGGAGATCGTGAACCCGGACTACGCGGTCTTCTATCCATATCGCGAGGTCAGAGCCTCTGGACCTGTCGACTTGCCGATCACAATTACAAGCTCCAGCGACGTTGAGCTGAACCTGAAGCTCGGAATCCTCTCCCTGCCCTCTGGCTGGAAGGCGAGCTTCATCTACGGGGGCATTGAAGTAGGTGAAATATCGGTTCCACCGAAGGGAACGGTCAGCTTGACCCTTCACATTGAGCCGACTGGAAGCGGCGTGGTGAAGTTCGCCGTCGGGGACTTCACAGGTAGCCTGGAAGTTGAGAGTGCTGGAATCGAAGTTTCAATTCCCTACCTAAGCTTGGAGGCGGAAGCGGGAACCAGCCTGAGCGTGCCTGTCGCATTCAAAGGGGCGGGAAGGGTTGAGTTCACACCTGAAAGCATTCCGCAGGGATGGAGTGTGTATCTAACTGACGGTAAGTACAGGCTGAGGAGCTTCGAGATTGATGGGAGCTTCACCGCGGAGCTTGTGGTGGAGATACCGAGAAACGCGACCCTTGGAGACCACAGGATAGAGTTCGAGGTTAACGGGCAGAGCTATGCTCTGAACGTTTACGTGTACAAGACGTACCTCGGAGAGCCTGCGAAGCTCACTGTAATCCTCACTGATGAGAGCGGAAACCCAATTCAAGGCTGGGTTTCGGTCGGCGGTGAGAACGTTACAGTCTCCCCTGCAGGGTCCGCAACCTTCGAGCTTAAGCCCGGGGAATACACCGTGCTGGCCGGTGCTGAGGGCTGTTCCCAAGTCAAGGAGGACGTTAGGCTCTCCGATGGGGAAGAGAGGACCCTGACAATAAAGCTCAGGCGCGCGGAGTACTATTTTAGGGTGTCCCTGGAGAGGGATGCCCTGACCATAACATCCGGAAGCGGAGAGAGCGTTGCAATAACAGTTGAGAATCTTGGCTCCAGGGACGACGATTACAGGGTCGCAGTTGAAGGGCTTCCAGAGGGCTGGAGCTACATCCTCAGCCAGGATTCTAAGGGTGCCGTTCCGATAGCGAGCATTAAAGTCCCGAGCGGAGAAAGCGGAAGCGCCTATCTGGTTATCATTCCGCCATTCAACGCGGAGTCGGGAGACTTCAACGCCACGGTGGTCGTTTCAGGCTCGAAGTCCAAGGTGGAACTCCCCCTTAAAATCCATATTGAGAATCCTGCATCCCTCCGAGTAAACGTAGACAACCCAACCCTAACGGTTAGGGCGGGTGGAAGCACCGCCACTACACTCTGGCTGGATGCGATGGGAACAGTTACCAACGTTAAGTTCACTGTACAGGCTCCGAGCGGCTGGGACGTTGAAGTTGTCCCCTCGACGATTCCCCGCGTTGGGATGGAAGACAAAGACGGTGTTTACTGGTCCACAGGGCCAGCCCAGGCTGAACTCAGAATCCGCGTTCCAAAATCAGCTCCCGCCGGGACGTACACCATAACCGTAACGGCCGCGGGTGATCAGGCAAAGGCAGAGACCGTGGTGACTGTCAGAGTTACTCAAGGTGCAGGCAGCACCTGGCTCGGCGTCCTCCTCCTGATGGCGGCGTTCGGCGTGGTAATATGGCTTATGAGGAGGGTAGGCAGGAGATGAACCCTGTATGGAATCTGGCGCTTAAGGAACTCTACGTCTCGGTGAAGAGCAAGAGGTTTGTGGTTATCTTTGGTCTTTACTTCATTATTTTCGGACTGGCAGTCTATGCCATCAAGGACTACCTCGTGCAGATGGGTGTTCCAAGCGTTGAATCCAATGAGCTTAGCCTCTGGGGGGTCAGTGCTGAAATCTATACCACACCCCTCGCAATACTTTTCACGGTCAACATGATGATAATAACAGTTCTTGGGGCTGTTCTAGGTGCAGCACTCGGAGCGGACGCGATAAACAGGGAAGTGGAAAGTGGTACAGTGAGGGTACTGCTCGGACACCCAGTTTACCGCGATGAGATCATAAACGGCAAGTTCCTCGGCATGGGTTTGCTGATAGCCGTGACGTACTTAGTCTCCTACCTCATCATGGTGGCTGCAATGCTCCTCCTCGGAATCCCTCTTGACGGTGAATCACTTTTTAGGGGCTTCTTGGCGATTCTGGTGACAATGCTCTACACACTGGTCTTCTTATCCTTTGGAATCCTCCTCTCAACGCTCTCGAAGAAGCCGGAGACCTCAATGCTCGCCGGAGTTGGGCTTGCGATATTTCTGACGGTGTTCTACGGCATAGTGGTCGGCATAGTCGCTCCAAAGCTCGTTGGCCCTGAGCCGCCAATAGGCACAAGTGCCTATCAAATATGGGCCGATGACCTCCGCGTCTGGATGAACAGGCTTCACTCCATAAACCCCGCTCACCACTACGTACAGCTCGTCAGCTATATCTTTGCCGGCGACAGGTTCTTTAACTATTACATCCCACTGAGTGACTCCTTCACATACGGCTTCAACAACCTTGCCGCTCTGCTTGTAATGCTTCTCCTACCCTTTGCCCTAGCCTATGCCAGATTCCTTACAAGCGATCTGAACTGATTTTTTCTTGTTTTGATGGAGAGAGATGTGAAAGAGCAGAAGAGTAGAAAAGTGAAATCATCCCTTGGCCACTCCCATCGGCCTCATTCTCGCCACGAGGTTTGCTATTCCTGCCTCGTGGACGACCTGGACAACGTTGTCCACGCTCTTGTAGGCACCAGGAGCTTCCTCTGCAACGACGCGGAGGGAGGCGGCTCTCACGTAGATACCCTTCTGGAGGAGCTCGTTCCTGAGCCTGTCGCCGCGGTACTGCCTGGTTGCGGCCTTCCTGCTTAACAGCCTTCCTGCTCCGTGGCATGTACTTCCAAAGGTCTCCTTCATTGAACCTTCCGCTCCAGCGAGGACGTAGCTTGCGGTACCCATTGAGCCTGGGATTAGGACAGGCTGACCGACGGCGCGGTAGGCTTTAGGAACGTCCGGGTGGCCAGATGGGAATGCTCTCGTTGCGCCCTTCCTGTGAACGACGACCTTTACTTTTCTCCCGTCAACTTCATGCTCCTCAAGCTTTGCTATGTTGTGGGCGACATCATAGACGATCTCCATCTCCATGTCTTCCGCTTTCCTCTTGAAGACTTCCTCAAAGCTCTCCCTGACCCAGTGGGTTATCATCTGCCTGTTTGCCCAGGCGAAGTTGGCGGCGGCCTTCATCGCGCTGAAATACCTCTGCCCCTCTTCGCTCTGGAAGGGAACGCTCACCAGCTCCCTGTCCGGCCACGGGATTCCATACTTCCTGTTAGCCCTCTCCATGACTCTCAGGTAGTCGCTCGCAACCTGGTGGCCAAGTCCCCTGCTTCCCGTGTGCACCATCACGACGACCTGCCCCTCGAAGAGGCCGTATGCCTTTGCTATCCTCTCATCGTACACCTTGTCAACGTACTGAACCTCGAGGAAGTGGTTTCCAGAGCCAAGGGAACCGAGCTGTGGTGCACCCCTCTGCTTCGCCTTCTGGCTGACGGCATCGGGATCTGCCCCATCCATCCTTCCACCCTCTTCGAGGTGCTCTAAATCTCTCTCCCAGCCGTAGCCGTTCTCAACCGCCCACTTGGCGCCGTCGGCGAGGACATCGTCGAGCTGGGTCCAGTGGAGCCTCACACGGCCCTTGCTTCCAAGTCCGCTCGGAACGTTCTTGAAGAGGGTGTCAACGAGCTCTTTGATCTTCGGTCTTACATCGTCTTTGGTAAGGTTGGTTCTGATGAGCCTGACGCCGCAGTTGTGGACAACGACGCCGTTTGCTATGAAGTTGTGGGCCTCGTGGTAGACGCCGATGTCATAGAACCTGTCGTATTCAGGTGTAACGCGCTCAACTCTAACGACCTTTTCAGCGACGAAACCCCCTTCGTAGCCTTTCTCCCTGGCGAACTCCTCGAAGGTTGGAAAGTCCTTTGGAACCCTCGGCTCTCTATCTCCTTCGTATATCGTCCTCTCAACGAAGCGCCTGTTCACGGTATCCTTAACCTTGAGATATGCAAGCTCCACGCTTCCCGTCTCCGCATAGACCCGCTTGATGGTGTCCATCGCTCGCTTTCTCTCTTCTTTCACGCGCTCCTTGAACTTGAGGTAGGCGTAAGCTATCAGACCTTTCTCCTTCTTCTCGAGGTCGTACTCGTAGTTGATCTTGCCCAGGAAGTTCCTGATGCTTTCTTCCCCGACGAGGGCCAGGCGGTAGGTAACGCCCTTCTTCGACTTTACCTTGTAAACGGTGCTCTTGATTCCAAACTCTTCGAGGAGCCTGGCCACGTCGTTCATGAACTCCAGCAGGCTCTTTTCGAACTCTTCCTCTCTGGACTGTGTCAGGTTTATCGGGAGTGGTGTCACTCCTTTGAACTCCACAATGCTCCCGTCAGCGGCGAATAGCCCAGCCAGGAAGTTCCTCTTCACCCAGAGCGGGGCTTCCATTATCCACTCAGGGACGCGGTAGCTCTTATTCGTCTTGTCTCCACGCGGCATTCCGAGCTTCTCAAGCAGGAGGGCAAAGCTTCTGGATGCCACCCTTAGTTCTGCCGAGAGGCTCTTGCCACTGTAGCGTCCGCTCACGGTCTCTATCTCATAGTCCCTCTCGCGGACGTAGAGGGTGGCGCTGATGCCGAGCCCTTCAAGGTCTTTCTTGAGTTCCCTCAGCGTTTCCTCCTTTCCATAGAAGCTGAGGGTAAGCCTTCCGCTCATCTCGCCGAGGTGTCCGTCTCCCAGGGCAAAGCCAAGTATCCTCGCAATGGTTCCAATCTTCGGGTCGTCCCAGCGGAGAGGAATGAGGTTCTTCTCGCGGAGGAACTTTATTACCTGCGGGTCTTCGTCTTCGAAGGCGCTTTCATCGAGCAGAATACCCCTCCTCTCCTCGTAGGGGACGCCATCGAAGGGGTATACCAGAACATAATCTCCCTCTTGGACGTTCTTAAGGTATATGTAGCCTTCTGGGGTTAGAACTGGGTGATCCTCACTTCCCTCCACAACTGTTCCGCCCTCGGTAACTATCCTGACGGCCTTCTCGCCCTCTTCAACTTCCCTCTCGGCCACGAAGGCGACCCTTGAGAAGTCGTTGTGCCCTTCCTCAGTATTGTATACTCTGAGTCCCTGGAGCTTGAACTTCTGGGGCATCTCCTCAACGTTCAGCCAGTATCCGTGCTCCGTGAGGACTTTGGTGCCAGGAGCAAGGCAGTTAATGTCGTATCCCACACCTCCGGGGCTTATTACGCCCTCCTTTGCGTCAAAGGCGGCCACTCCACCAATTGGGAAGCCGTAGCCCTGGTGTCCGTCCGGCATTACGATGGAGTACTTGTAGATGCCCGGGAGCATGGCGACGTTCGCTGCCTGCTCAAGCGTCCTGTCCTGCCTCATCTTTTCGATGAGCTGGTCATCAGCGTAGACCCTTCCCGGTACTCTCATTCTCTTGTCGAACTTTGGTATCTCCCAGCGGATCTTGTCTATCCTCTTCAGCGGCACCATTTCTCTCACCCCACCCCTTAGGTCTCCCTAAAGTTATTTTAAGGTTTCGAGGAACAAAACCGTTACTCCATTCTCAGCCTCCTCTCCTTCGGAACGTAGTTTAGGAGCCTTCCGTCTTTAGCCTTCGCTGAACCGAGGTAGTAGGAACGCCACTTCAGGATGAACCAGCCGTAGAGGTTTTTATTGACCTCGATACTCTCGCCGGCCAAATACCTTCTCGCCCGTTCGTCGTCCAGTTCTATGACGTTCTTCGTTGCCTTTGGCCCGACAAGAAAGCTCCCTTCGATGGTCAGCCTTATCCCGTCGCTCTCTATCCTCCCGAAGTAGAGCCAGCCGTCGTTCCTTCCGACGTCGAGCGGACAAGGCTTTCTCGCGTAGACCTTCTGGTGGTTGCCCCTGATTATGTATATCAGCTCTGGAGCGTAGCCGTAGTTTTCAATGAGGAGCCTCTTGACGAGCTCCGCGTCGCTTGTCTTTCCTATATTATTCCTTGGGTTCACCCTTCCCTCACTCACCGCCATCACCCGGCTTGACTATCTTTGCTATGAAGAACGCCTCGGTGTCGTTGTCGTTAGGGTGGATTCTGAGGGCCTTTTTCAGCTCCTCCGAGTACTCCTTTCCCTCCCATTCGAGTACCGGCTCGCTGGTCTTGACTGGAAGGTCTATCCTCTCAAGCCTCGCGTCCGTCTTCCTGAGGAGATAATCCACGACCTCCTCGTTTTCGAGTGGGTCTATCGTGCAGGTTGAGTACACCATAACTCCGCCGGGCTTTAAGGCCCTATAACCTGCCAGAATGAGCCTCTTCTGGATGTTCATGTACTTGACCACGGCTTTTTCACGCCACTCCCTAAGGAAGCGCCAGCTCTTCCTTATCATCCCAACTGATGAGCAGGGTGCATCGAGGAGAACCTTGTCGAAGGTATTCTCAAAGCGGGCAAAGCTCCCTCCGTCTCTCGTCGTCACCCTGGCTATTAAGACGCCCATCCTGTTGAGGTTCGCCATCAGGATGTTTGCTCTGTCCCTGTTTGGGTCGTTTGCTATTATGCACCCCTCGTTCTGCATGTACTGGGCAATCTGCCCGGTTTTTGACCCCGGCGCCGCCGCCATGTCCAGGACAAGCTCTCCCGGCTTTGGGTCGAGAACAACCGGTGGTATCATTGAACTGGCCTCCTGGCCGAAGATGAGGCCGAGGCCGTGCTCTGGAACCTTCGCAAGGTTGTCCACGTTTATGAAGAAGCCCTCGCGAACCCACGGAATCGGCTCAAGCTCAAACTCCTCCCTAAGCCTCTCAACAATAACTTCGAGTGGTGCCTTTAGAGTGTTCACCCGGATGCTCTGCCTGAGCGGCCTTATCAGGAACTCCCAGAACTCGTCGCTGTCCTCTAGCCTGGAGTACCTCTTATAAAAGGCTGGATTCGCCTCCTTAACAACGTCCCTCGCGCTCATCTCAACACCTCACAGGTCCGGAACGAACTGAGCCATCCATCTTCCGTCCGGGAGCCTCTCAATCTTCATGTCATGGTAAGTTATTGCCTTGACTTCCTCTTTCGGCCCGTGCTTCTCCGGATCGAGCGGCTCACCGCAGGCCTTGGCCTTGAGTTTGTAGCCGTTCTCAGTCTTCTCTATCCCAACCTTAACGTCCCCGAAAACCAGACCCTCCATGTCGTGGAGAACCAAAAGCTCCTCGAGGAAGCTGTAGAGGAGTGCCTCTAGATCTTCCTCTTCAACTTCAACTTCCCTACACTCTCTCGGCTCAACTTCCCTGACGTCCACCATAACGTCGAAGAGACCGAGTGCAACGGCCTCGAATGCCTCCTCCAGTGTTGAGCCGTAACCGCGAACGCCTATATCGGCAGTGTGCTCGTAGTGCTCCCACTCCCGCACTTTATTCACCCCCAAGGAGTTTTGAGTTCAGACCCTCGTTTAGGGCTGCACTGTGGAGCCTCTTGTCTGCGGTATAAAATTCTGAAGCATTAACGCGCTTTGCAGAGACTATCTGGAGGGCGTCTGCCTGGTAGATGTGGTACTTCTCGACTAGCTTCCATGCATCAGCCAAAAGGAGGGAGTGAACGGGCACTATCTCAAGGACTCCCAGCCGGGTAAAGCGCTTCACTTCTGCCAGGAAAGCAGTCTTGAGGAACTGGTATTCCTCGGGATCAAGAGTGCTGCGTCTGAGCCTTTTGTCAAAGATGCCGAGAACCTCACCAATGTTCCAGAAGCTGAAGGTGAGTTTCACTTCCCCCCTGTAAGCTGATTTGAATATATCCACCACAATCTCGCTGTACTCCTCGTTTAGGTACCTCTTCAGGATGGCGCTACTGTCCAAGTAGACTTTTCTCCCTCTCATCCCGCATCTCCCTCACGAGCTTTCCGCTGTCCTCTTTTGGAACGTCTAGAGGTTCGAACCACAGGGGGATTTTTGAATCATCGATATCCTTGAGCACCTCGTTTATGAGGTAGTTCATGAGGGCCTCCTCAAGGAGCTTGCTCACCTCGCTGTTCTCCCTCTGGGCGAGCTCCTTAAACTCCCTCCACAGCTCCTCATCTATGTACACGCTCGTTTTGACTTTACCCATAGTCCCACCTGTCAGTATTTACCTACGTCGGTATATAAACCCATCGAAACCGTTAATTAGGCCGCCGTCGAAAGGGTAGGGGTGGTGACATGAGGGAGATAACGCCGAAGAAGATAATCGAGATGAAGGGGAAGGAAAAGATTGCGATGGTGACGGCTTACGATTATCCCTCCGCTCTTCTCGCCGACAAGGCGGGAATGGATATAGTCTTCGTCGGAGACTCGGTCGGGATGGTCATCTACGGTGAACCAAACACTCTCAACGTCAGCATGGAGCAGATGGTTTTCCACACGCGGGCAGTTGCGAGGGCCGTTAAGAGGGCACTCGTTTTAGCGGACATGCCCTTTGGGAGCTATGAGGCCAGCGTCGAGGAGGGTGTCAAAAACGCTGTTAGGCTCATTCAGGCGGGTGCTGATGCTGTAAAGATAGAGGGCGGCTACGACCACAAAAAGCTTGTCAAAAAGCTCGTCCGTATAGGAATTCCCGTCATGGGCCACACAGGGCTTACCCCTCAGCGCTACCTCCGCCTCGGCGGCTACAGGCTGATGGGCGAGACCGAGGAAGAAATCGAGGAAATCCTGCGAGATGCCAAGGCCCTTGAAAAGGCAGGCGCTTTTGCCGTTGTCCTTGAGTTCACGCTGGCGGATGTTGCAAAGCTCGTCACGGAGGAGGTTTCTATCCCAACCATCGGCATAGGCTCTGGCCCGTGGGTCGACGGCCAGGTTCTCGTCTGGCACGACCTCCTGGGCATCTACGAGAATGTCCCACCCTTCGTCAAGAAGTACGCGGATTTGGCAAGTATAATCCAGCTCGCCCTCGAAAACTACCGCGAGGAGGTTAAGGAGGGAAAGTTCCCGGCCAGGGAGCACTACTGGGAGTTCCTCGACAAGGACGACTTCGAGAGGAAGAAGAGGAAGGCCCTTGAACGCCTGGAGGACGAGTAATGCTCGGTGGCATGAGAATAAGCGTGGTAATCCCAGCATATAATGAGGAGAGGCGGCTCCCGAAAGTCCTTGAGAGGGTTCCTGAGTTCGTTGACGAGATTATTGTCGTTGATGACGGCTCGTCTGACGGCACTTATCCTTCTGCTATTTCCTTTTCTGAAAAAGATCCAAGGGTTAAGGTCTTCAGGCTTGAGCAGAACTGCGGTAAGGGCTGTGCTATGAGGGAAGGAATAAAGCACGTCGCCGGAGACATCGTGGTCTTCATGGACGCCGACGGCCAGCATCTTCCGGAGGAGATTGAAAAGCTTGTGAAGCATGTAGTTGAGGGCAGGGCAGACCTCGTAATCGGTGCAAGGAAGGTCGAAGTGCAGGGAAGGAGGCCGCTCCACAGGAGACTGAGTAACATAATAACGACAAGGCTCATCAGGCTGAAGATTGGAACTTACGTCTACGACACCCAGAGCGGCTTTAGAGCGTATAGGCGGGAGTTCCTTCCCGAGATAGAGAGCGACCGCTACGAGGTAGAAACCGAGATGTTGATAAAAGCTGCAAAAATGGGGGCGAAAATAGCAGAGGTTCCTGTCAGTATGGTATACGGAGTACAGACTGGACATTTTAAAATGGAAGATGTATTCCGGTTTTTGAAAGTCCTCTTTAGCTGGTGATGGTACTTTTTGAAACTTTTCAAATTGGGCTTATTACACATTTTATTGTCAGCTACAGGCTTATCAGATTCCTTTAACCTTTTAAAAATTCTGTAAGGTTTTAAATTAATTAAACTCCAAGGTTTATAAAGGGTTTTTGTTATATCTACAATAAGGGTTGCATAATGCTCAACATGTCAATAGGTGCAAGAGGGTACAAGCGGCTTGTTGCAGTGGTGCTCTCAGGAGCAGTGCTTGTCTGGGTGTTTGCAGTGGCTTTCCCAACTAACTTTTAATTCAATCAGCGAATCTGCTGTTCTTGAAGAGGGTGGAACATACAACTTTCTGGGTCTGAAACAACTGTTGCTGAAATTCATGCCGATGCTCCAGTGAGTGTCTGCATAACTGACGTTGGGGCTACCCCTTCTTAGATACTGGCAGGGAATCACTTTGATACTATTATCCTGAAGGAGTAACGGACGGGAAAATAGTCTGGCAATAGCCCAGTAAAGGAGAGTTTTATCTAACACTACTTGGTGGCGATAGAGGGCAGAAGGGAATAAAAGGGTTGCCTTCTGGCAATATAATGGAGCCGGGACCGGGATTTGAACCCGGGACCTGCGGATTACGAGTCCGCCGCCCTGCCGAGCTAGGCTACCCCGGCACGTTTAAAAATGGGGGAAGAGCGATTTATAAGTTTTTTCCTCACGGCTGGCTCAGTAGCGCCCTGAGCAGTAGTATCCACTTCTGAGGATCTAGGGCAAACAACAGCAAAAAGGCAGCCAGCAAAAAATTCAGTATGGTAACGGCGCTCAAGGATTTAATCTCCAGCTGGTATAGGGTTTCTGGTATTTTTGCGATCCATCCATTGGTCAGCGATGAAATCGCCCACGCAAGGAGAAACCCTGTCAAGACATCGTATATCCAGTGGTGAATTAAGAACACTGTTGCAAAGGGAATTAGTGTGTTGATGGCTAAAAGTGCCTTCCCTCCAAGCCTTTTCCGGTATTTCCATATGGTGATTATGTGAATAGCCGCGAATGTGTTGTGAAGCGAGGGCAGTACAAACTCCTGTCGTGTAAAGAGGCTGTCGGTGTCATATCCCGGAATGTTGTAAACGTAGTGTGGGGCGTAAATATGGAACATCAAATAGATTGCTCCTGCCACGGCGTAGGCAATGAAGTATCTAGCGAGCAGTTCATCTGATGTTTGGAAATCTTTGAGGTAGATAAGGACATAGAGAACCATAAACGCTATAGACCCAGCGAATCCAAGGTAGTAAACTGCGTTTAGGAGATGATACACGGGTGGAATGCTTTTCGTTGTGTTTAATACAGCCAGAACGAAATCACGGGAGGTGAAAGGGAGCTTTAGAAATTGCTCTGTTACGTCAATACTCCACCGTCCGATGTATATATATAGGATACTGAAAAACATCCATCCAAAGTAACTCAGAAGAAATGCATTTAGACGCACGAGAATGTCTTTGGTGACTCTCGACTTGACGCCCTCGTATAGTTGTTCTCTCACTTCTCATCACCAAGAGTTAATGATTTAATTTCTGTTGGTACCTTCATCTGGCTCTTCGAGGCGAACTTATAAAATTTATTCTGCCGGTACTCGGCCATTAACAGGTGGGGGCAACCTAAATAGAAAGCATGTCAATCTCTTTCAAGATTTTCGAAAACTCCGAGGGAGATGCTCTTATAACTGGATACCTGGGAGTAAATGGGCATGGGGGTTCTTCCCTTGAGCTGATATCAAACGTTCCTATTTCCTTTGCTATTCTAACGATATCCTCCTTATCAAACCCTATGAGCGGCCTTAGGATTGGTATGTCGCTGGCAGTGCTCACAACCATCAGGTTGTCGAGGGTCTGGGAAGCGACCTGTCCGAGGGAATCGCCCGTTATTATTGCGTTCGCTCCGATTTCATGGCCGATCCTGCAGGCTTTCCTCAGCATCAGCCACTTGCACAGAACGCAGGTGTATCGGATTTTTCCGAGTTCTTCCAGCTTTTCAAAGGCTGGAACGTGCTCTTCCGAGAAGTTCACGATGATTGGGTCGTTAAGCTTCCCGTAGCGCTTGAGAACCTCGACTATCTCTGAGACCTTTTCCTCCTTGATGGAGTCCTGTCTGAAGTGAATGGGAGTCATCTCCACTCCCTTTTTCAGCATCAGGTAAATGGCCACAGGTGAATCAATGCCCGAACTGAGCAGGGCAACGGCCCTCATAGTCTATCCTCTTTGGAGACCCATTTAAGGCTCTTTCCAGAACCTAAAGTTTGAAACCTTTGAGAAGTAAGAGGCCGATGTAAACGAACCATGCCATTATAGTGGTGGCACCAACAAGTTCAGGGATTGCAAGTCCCTTGAAAACCCGCGTTAGATAGAGCATCGCAAAGAAAGTTGCAACTGCCAGGATGCTCCACAGGTAGCCGAACTTCACTCCGGAGCGCCCTAGTTTGATGCCGATTATCGCTATATCGGTCAGCGCCAGGATGTAGAAGAGAACCGCCGATGGTGCGTGGAGGGCCTTTTCTTCGGGAAAGACTCCAACAAGGAACAGAAAAACCGCCGCCGCTGGCATTAGGTAGCTGAGCCCGTTTCTGAATGCCGCTATTGCTGGAATCAGTGTTATCAGCGCATAAACCATCAGGAAGCCGTTGAACCACCAGCGAGCGGGATTTTTAAGGGAACCCATGTCGCTGAGGGCGTTGTCAGTGAAGGAGAACCAGGGGTTGTGGTGGATCACTATTGAAAGCCCAACGGTGAAAATGAAGGGAAGGGCTAGCGCGATGTAGCCGCCGAGCCTTGTCATGTTCATACTATCACCTCAGCACTCCCTCTTCTCCGGGTCTTCTCCGAATATCGCCCTGTAAATCTTTCTGAACTCCTCCCACGAGCCTCTTATCACAGGGTGCTTGGGGATGAACGGTATCTCGTCCTCAGGGAGGGTCGAAAGCTCGAACGTGCCTATCTTCTTCGCTATGTTGACTATCTCCTCCTTGTCGAGGCCTATGAGCGGACGGTAGATCGGCAGGTCGCTCGCCTGGCTGACGATGTACATATTCTCAAGTGTCTGGCTTGCCACCTGCCCGAGCGAGTCGCCCATGACTATTCCCTTCGCACCAAACTCCTTCGCTATCCTGTCCGCGTGCTTAACCATCATGAACTTGCACAGGACGCAGGTGTACTTCTCCTTTCCGAGCTCCTTGATTTTCTTCAGCATCTCCTCTCTGTTCTGCGGCTTTACGACGATGAGCTCGGCCTTTCCGCCGTAGTGGTACTTCTTGAGCTGGTTCCATATTTTGCGCACCTTTTCAAGGGTCTTCTCGCCCATGTATATGTGAACCGGGATGACCTCAACGCCACGCTTCATCATCAGGAACGCTGCAACTGGCGAGTCTATGCCGCCGCTGAGCAGTGCAACGACCCTGCCCTGCGTCCCTATCGGGAGTCCTCCCCAGGCCCTGATTTTGTCAACGAAGATGTAGGCCTTCCTCTCCATCAGCTCAACGCCGACCTCGATGTCGTATTCGTGCAGATTGACTTCACTCTCCTCGTTTTCGAGGATGTACTCCCCTACCTTGGCCTGGATTTCGGGACTCTTCAGCGGGAACTCTTTAGTTATCCTCCTCGCGGTGACCCTAAACTTCGGTTTTTCAAGGTTGAGCTCCCTCTTTTTCTTCCTGAAGAGCTTGAGGGAGGTCTTGTTGATCTTCTCAAGCTCAGCATCGACTTCCATTGCAGGTGAAAGCGACACTATTCCAAAGACCCTAGTGAGGACTTCGACAGCTTCTTTGGCCCTGTTGGTTCTTACGAGGACTCTGCCGTGCTTTGCCTCCACTTTCTTGAAGTCGACCTCCTCGCTCACGAGAGCCTCCCTGATGTTGTTCATGAGTATGTTCTCAAACCACCTTCTGGTCTGCCTTGACTTCGTCCCAATCTCGCCGTACCTCACGATTACCACGTTGAACATGACCTCACCCCACTGGAGCCTTTATCACTATCTCAACGTACTTCTGGATGACCTCGTAGAGGACCAGGCCGAGTATGTAAGATGAGAGCAGTATCAGCTCGTTCATCTCGAATATATGCCGGGCAAGTTCCCTTGCCTTGGGAGTGGCGTTCACGATCATCTGCATGTATTTTCTCTTCATTTTTTGATTGATCAGGATAAAGCCCACGAGAATCAGCACGCCGGCTAACCCCCACATCCTCCCAAAACCGAGCATCAGGAAGAGTGTCGACGTCATTGTTAGCCAGCCGCCCACGAGGCCAAGGGCTATGACGAACTCTATCATCCTTTCACCTGAACACATAGAGGAAAAGGGAATAAAAAAGTTTGTGGAGCTCTTTCATAACACTCTCATAACCTCATCCAAGTTCTTCTTCCTCTTCCGGGGTTTCACATCATCCCTCGGCCTTCCAACGGGGATGACTCCCACAAGGTAGTAGTTCTCATCCAGACCGGCAAGCTCTCTGACTTTCTCCTCAATCTCCCTGAAGTTTGTCACGCCGATGTACACCGTCCCGAGGCCGAGCTCCACCGCCTTAAGCATAAGGTTTTGGATGGCCATCGCCGCGCTCTCCACGCTCCAGATGAACTCGACCTCGTCAAACTCCCGCCCCTTAAGGAAGCGAATCCCCCTATCGATAAAGACGGCGATGTAGACTGGTGCCCGGTACATTCCCTCTTCATAGATTCTCTTCCTGAGCTTCTCAATTTTCTCCTCCGGCAGGTTCACGGCACGATAGTACTCTACCATGCCCTCCCCGATTAGGTCGTAGATTTTCTTCCGCGCTTTCTCACTCTTGAATACGGCGAAGAGCCAGTTCTCAAGCCCGCTGGCTGTGGGTGCCCTTATAGCGGCCTCTATGAGCGCCCTTATCTCATCGTCGCTGACGGGTTCCTCCGAGAAATACCTCACGGACGCGCGTTTCATAATAGCTTCGTCAAGCTCCATTGTCGTCCCCCCCAAGGAGAGATGGGTGAGGGGCTTATCAAAATTTTTAGAACCAAAGGTTTAATAGCCCCTTTTCAAACTCCTTTAAGGTGAAAGACATGTACGGATGGCGCGGAAGGCTCGGCCTTATAGTTCCATCTTCAAACACGACGATGGAGATGGAGCTTCACAATTACCTGCCCGAGGGCGTTTCACTTCACACATCGAGGATGCCCCTGAGGAACGTTACGGAAGAGGAGCTCGTCAAGATGAGCTCCCTCGCCGTGGAGAGTGCGAAGCTGTTGAGGGATGCCGACGTTGAACTCATCTTATACGGGTGCACGAGCGGCTCCTTCATTGGCGGAAAGGACTACGAGAAGGAGCTCGAGGCGAAGATAGAGGACGAGGTTAAAGTCCCGGTCATAAGCACGAGCACCGCCGTTATTGAGGCCCTCAAAATCCTCGATGCTCAGTCAATACTCGTCATAACTCCCTACACCGACGAGATAAATCAGCGAGAAAAGGAGTTCCTTGAGGCCAACGAGTTCGAGGTTCTGGACATCAGGGGCCTCGGCATAGGGGACAACCTAAAAATCGGCAGGCTCGAGCCCTACGAGGCCTACCTCCTGGCTAAAGCGAGCTTCATAGACGAAGCTGATGCAATCTTCATCAGCTGCACCAACTGGAGAACCTTCGAAATAATTGAGGCCCTTGAGGAAGACCTCGGTGTCCCGGTCGTTACGAGCAACCAGGCATCCCTATGGCTCGCTCTGAGAGAGATGGACATCATGGAGAAGATTCCGGAGCTTGGAAGGCTTTTTACAGAGTACTGAGCTTTCCTCTTCTCCTGCAACCTCTTCCGAAATCCTTTTAAGACAGGTCACCATTTCAACATCGTTAGTCACTGAGGGTGATACACATGGTCAGGGAGCTCCTTGATAAGGCAAGGGAACTTTCGATGTTCACAGCATACAACACGAACGTTGACGCGATAGTCTACCTTAACGGCAAGACCGTTCAGAGGCTGATAGACGAGTTCGGCGCCGAGGCCGTGAAGAGAAGGATGGAGGAGTATCCGAGGGAGATAAACGAACCCCTGGACTTCGTTGCGAGGCTCGTCCACGCCCTTAAGACGGGGAAACCAATGGCAGTGCCCCTTGTAAACGAGGAGCTCCAGGCATGGTTTGATTCTCACTTCAAGTACGACGTTGAGAGGATGGGCGGTCAGGCAGGAATAATAGCCAACCTCCTTGCAAACCTCGACTTCAGGGAGGTTCTCGTATACACTCCCCACCTGGCCAAGAGGCAAGCTGAGATGTTCGTTAAGAAGCCGAACCTCTTCTACCCTGTTGTCGAGAACGGGAAGCTGGTTCTCAAGCACCCCTGGGAGGCCTACCGCGAGAACGACCCGGTTAAGGTAAACAGGATTTTTGAGTTCAGGGCAGGGACGACTTTCAGGCTCGGGAACGAGACGATAACAGTTCCCTTCTCGGGTAGGTTCATCGTTTCGGCCCGCTTCGAGAGCATAAGGATATACACCGAGCCCGAGCTGAAGTCCTTCCTCCCCGAGATCGGCCAGCGCGTTGACGGCGCGATCCTGTCGGGGTATCAGGGCATAAAGCTCCGCTATTCGGAGGGGAAGGACGCCAACTACTACCTCAGGGAGGCTAAAAAGGACATACTCCTGCTCAAGCGCGAGAAGGACGTCAAGGTTCACCTTGAGTTCGCCTCAATTCAAAACCGCGAGCTGAGAAAGAAGGTGATATACAACCTTTTCCCACTCGTGGACAGCGTTGGAATGGACGAGGCGGAGATAGCATACGTTCTCAGCGCTTTGGGCTACGACAAGCTCGCGGAGAGGATATTTACCTACAACCGCATTGAGGACACGGTCCTCGGAGGAAAGATACTCATCGATGAGATGAACCTAGAGCTCCTCCAGATACACACGATATACTACATCATGTACATCGCCCACGCCGACAACCCGCTGAGCGAGGCGGAGCTCAGGCAGAGCCTCGAACTGGCAACAACTCTTGCTGCTTCGAGGGCTTCCCTTGGGGACATAACGTCCCCAGATCAGATAAGCGTTGGAATGAACGTTCCGTACAACGAGCGCGGTGAATACGTAAAGCTCCGCTTTGAGGAGGCAAAAAGGAGGCTGAGGACAAAGGAGTACAAGCTCGTCATCATTCCGACGAGGCTCGTCCAGAACCCCGTCTCAACCGTCGGCCTCGGAGACACGATATCAACGGGAGCGTTCACGAGCTACCTGGCGATGCTGAAGGATAACGGGGAGCTTTGATTTTCCCTTGTTCATAGTTATTTGTTTTGCCCTCCCAACTATGGAAATGGAGAATTAGATTACGGGGAACACCGGGAATACAAAATTCACGATATCTTTTTAAGTTTCCAGCCTACGGAGAAGGGACATTTGCTTGAGATCCCATGCCATTGGATCCGTTACTAGATAAACCCTGCCGCCGGTTAGTATCGCGTAGTCCCTAACGATGTGTAGAAACTTTATAAAGCTCTCAAAACCGTTGTAGATTGCAAGGTATTCTGGACATGCTATGACAATGGGCACGTTGGGGTTGGCTTTCAGGTGCTCAACTATTCCCTCAAGGATTCTGTGCAGTTCCCTTGGTCCAAAATAGCCTTTAACCGAGCTGACGGGTATTAGTCTCCATCTTCCTGGAACTTCTGTGCCGGCCCTGCCTATTACCACGGCCCTCTTTTCGGGGATATCCCTGATTAATTGGACTATCTTAAAATGGTGCTTTTCTTTAGAGGAAGGCGTGCTATCGTTTGAGGGCCCTGCCCTCGGCTTAAACACATTTAACATACCCATCCCCTATCGTAGTGTTTGCGGCGAGGCTTTAAATCCCTTTTTTGTAAGTACCTGTGTAGGTGTCCCTCAGACAAGACCGATGTCGTCACCGTTCGGCCGGTTGATCCGTCATCATCGGGTGGCATATACCTAAGGGGTGTAGGTTTATATACTTTCTGTTAATAAGTGGAAGAAAGAGACATCAGAACAGCTCTTCGAGCTTCACGTCGATCTTGTCTGGGTTGAACGGTAGCACGTGTCTCGTGGTCTTTGGGGAGTAGACCTCGCCGCGCTTGACGAGCTCCATGACTTCCTCCTTGCTCGGAGCCTTCCTGATGAAGACGTAGTCTATCTCACCCTTGGCCATGTCCTCTCTCGCATCCTCCTTGAGGCCGTAGTAGATGAGCTCTATCCTGCCCTCGACGCTCATCTCGTCGAGAACCTTGCTGACCTTCTTCTGCTCGTTGAGACCTCCGGGGATGGCGAAGCTCTTCTCGCCGACGAGGGCGAAGGCTATCTCTCCCCTCTCGGCCTTCTCCTCAGCCTCCGGATCCTCGATGACCTCAAGGCCTTCCTCCTTGAGCCTCTCAATCACCTCGTTGAGGTCGCCCTTGAATGCCGGATACCAGGTGTAGACCTTCACGTCGTCGCTGAAGTAGTCGAGAATAACAGACGGGGCCTTTTTGGCGCCGAGCTTCTGGAGGCCGGCCCAGCGGTGGTGACCATCGACGATGAGGTACATATCCTCGCCAGGAACCTTGGCGAGGAGCATCGGCTTCCAGAATATTCCGGAGCCGGTTACGCTCTCGATAAACGCTTCAAGCTCCTTCTGTACGAGCTGCTCGTGAGGCTTCATCTTGTCGAGTTCGATAAAAACGTAGTCAACCTTCTTCGTGGGTATGTCGTATTTCGGGACTTTCTCAACTCCCATTCCTGACCCTCCGTAACCTTAAACCTGCAGACGGGAATCGAAACGAAGGGATAAAAGGCTTTCCATCAAGGACATGGTGAAATTAAATGCCATTGAAGAACATTTTCGTCCGTCTTAGCAAAGGTTAAAACACTGGACACGCAAAAGCAGATGTGATGAGGAACGTCGCGGATTTGCCCCTTCACGGCGGACATGTTCCACAATGGCTTGCACAGAGAATGAGGAAGCTCACCCAGTTAGTTCTCAGGCTCGCCGTTGAAGAGTACGGCACAAGGGGGCTCCTTGAGAGGCTCTCCGACCCGGTGTGGTTCCAGGCCTTCAACAACGTCATAGGCATGGACTGGGACTCTTCTGGCTCCACGACCGTAACCGCCGGTATGATAAAGGACGCCCTCTGGAGGGAGGAGCTTGGCGTGAAAGCGGCCGGCGGGAAGGGAAAGAGGAGTAGGGCAACGCCGGAGGAGCTAAAGGCTATCTCCAAACTCTACGACCTCGACCCCGAACCCTACATAAGAACTTCAAGGCTCGTTGCGAAGGTTGATACGGTGGCGCTTCAGACGGGCTACCAGCTTTACCACCACGTCTTCTTCCTGGACGAGGAGGGAAACTGGGCGGTCATCCAGCAGGGTATGAACGAGAGGGAGAGAATGGCGAGGCGCTTTCACTGGTTCGATGCTGAGACTTTCATCCTCGATCCACATAAGGCAATCGCCGGTCTGCAGAGGGAGTTCGCACTCAACACGGTCACAAAGGAGGCGAAAGAGTATCAGAAGACGCTCCTCGACGTTGTCCAAGAGAGGCCAGAGAAGATAGAGTGGGAGCTCGAAAGTCTAAAAGCGATAGCGAGGGGCTACCGTTCACTCGTTTATTACAAGCCGAGAGAACCGTGGGAGAGGGACGTGATAAAGCGCTATGAAAGCCTTGGAAGGCTTGAGCTCAACAAGAAGGCACTGGAATTCGCCAAAGAGATGAGCGTTAACAACTACGAAGAGTTCCTGCTTTTGAAGGGCCTCGGGCCGAGCACGCTCAGGGCTCTCTCCCTTGTTCTTGAGCTGGTCTACGATGTGCACCCGAGCTGGAAGGACCCGGTGACTCACCCTCCCGACCCGTTCAAGTTCACCTATGCAGTGGGAGGGAAGGACAGGGTGCCCTTCCCGATAGACAAACCTGCCTACGACGAGCTTATTTCCTTCCTTGAGGAGCTCGTGTCAAAGCATCCCCAAGAAAAGGCCCTCGTGAGGAACGTAACAAAAATAACGAAGAACTGGAAGTTCCCTGAATGGGAGAAGAGGGCCACGTGAGGACTTCTAGGTAGCCATAATGATGATAAAGGGACGTCTTTAAGTCTTTACCTTTTGTTCGCTTGGATTGATCTTGTTATATGCGCTCATACCCTTGCGGGTCGTAGAGAAGACTCCTGTTCTTTAATAGTGCTTTCAACGGTGGAAAAGTTTAGAATCATGTTTTGGCTGGCTCCCCCTCCTCTGGGGGAGTGTAAGAGGTTCTGGTCAGTTGGACAATTCCCTTTCAAAGGTCAACTGAAAAACACCGTACAACGCCCCCACGAAGACTGATATGATAATAAGCCCATGCATTATTCCAATGCGGTCGAATAGGAATCCAACGAAGACGTTCAAGACTCCACTGGTTATTGCCGCCGTTAGAGAGTACAAGGATCCAAGAGTCGCCCTCTTCTCGTGTGGGATGGCCGTGTGGAACCGGGCCTGCCACTCCTTGAAGCTCTGAGTAAAAACGAACGTGCCAAGGATCATCGTGAGAAAGCCAAACCACGCACTTAAGCCGGCGAGAAATAGGAGGAATGTTAACACAGCGACGGCTTTATTGTAGATCACTTTCCTGTATTTTCCGGCATCTATGTACCACGAAGCGCTGTTGAGGATAGTTTGGAGGGCCATAATCATTGAAACCCCCATAATGGAGGGTAGAAAACCGTAGAAGTAAAGTTGCATGAAAGACGTAAACGCAGCAAACGAGAGCCCGATGAGGTTTGCATATGCAATAAGCCAAGCGACCGCGGGAGAATCCCGTATGAACCTTATGCTCTCGGAAAGGTGAAGGGTGTAGGGAGCCTCGCTTTTCACAGTGTCCGCTGGAATCGTGGCTGTAATTATAAGGGATATTAGAAAGAACGGCGCGCTCATCAGTACGGCAAACCTCATGCCAAAGGCGTCCGCGAGTATGCCTCCTGCAATCATCCCGATAAAACCACCTGCCATCTCAAAAGCCCTGAGTCTTCCGTATACCTTCGGGTATTCCTCAGCCCTGTCGTCCCTGCTGAGTAATTCATAAATCCAGGCCGTTTCTGCACCGGTTCTGAGGGTCGTGGCTAGCGCGGCGATTATCATAGAAATGAGAACTACCTGGAAAGAGCTTGCTAAGTACAGAACCAGCGAGTAGAGAAGGGATAGAGCCTCGGAGAGCAGAACGCTTAGTTTCTTTGAGACCTCGTCGGCAACCACGCCCGTTGGCACCTCAAGAAGAGCAACCAAAATTAAGGACAGGCCCATCAGGAAGCCTATCTGGGCCTTTGAGAGACCCATATCCTGGAGGTAAACCAGAAAGAAACCTAAATAAAAGGCTATACGGAGGAACCCTGAGATGTAAAAGCGTTTAATGTAGTCCATGATTCCCCCCTTGTTTTGGTGTCTTTGTATCGTTAAGCCTCTTTTTCCTTTTTTTCACGGATTTAAAGATTTAAGATTTTTGATAGATACCTTGGAGGATTCCAGGGCGGAGGATTACAGAGAGGATGAGCCTCCACTCCGGTCAACCTCGCCAGTCCACGGCGAGACCATGGACGAAGTAGAGCACGCTCATGGCCAACGCTGAAACCATCGAGTAATTTCATGTTCCAGGTACTTCCCAGACATTAAGTATCCCGAAGTGAAATATGGGAGTCAATAATGGAAAAGGTGAGGCAGGAAGAAAAAAGCTCCTCCGCCCTTGAAAGTTTGTTTAGCTTATCAACCCTGTATACACACCAAACTCCCCTGTGCCACACCCAGCTCCCTCGCTATTGGCCTGCACTTTGCCTTAAGGAGATAGAAGACCCTCTCGTCCTTTATCTCGCTCAGGGTTTCAAAGTTGCCCTGGCCCTTCGCTATTATTACGTCAGCACTTTCGAAGATGGCCCTGAACTCTTCTGAAACTCTATCGAGCGGAACTCCAACGATTCTCGTGCCCGTTGAAATGACATTCCCAAGTTCCTTAAAGCCAGCCTTCTTCAGGTCTCCAACTGTTGCGTCGTTTATTATCGGCTCCTCCTTGCCAGCTATGTAGACTTCAAGGTGCGGAAAGGCTTCTTTAAGCTTTTTCAGGAACAGCCTGTCGAAGTAAATCTCACCGCAGTTGTCAGTGAGGTAGAGGAGGCTCTTTGCGTTCCTGAGGGCTTCAAAAAGCTCCTCCGATTGGTCAATGTAAAGCTTTTCATTGAGCATCGCTCTAACGTCTTCTCCAATCCTCTCAGGGGAGTAGCCGACGGCAAAGTCTATCATGTTTCCTATGATGGCGAGCTTTAGGGCCGTTTTGAGGTCTATTTTCTCCTTTTCGAGATCGCTCACGACCCTCTCCGCGAGCCTGTTGGAGAGCTCCTTGTACTCCCTGAAGGGATCATCGTTACCTATAACCATGTAAACCCCGAGGAAGACCTCACTCCCGAAGATTGCCGGAACGGAGTCTCCACTGATGTTCGCCATCAGCTTGGCTGCCTCGATGACGCCTTTCTTCCTCAGTTCTAGGTCACCGGTTCCCATCTCGACTATCCTCTGACACTGGTTGGCGGCGCAGGCAAAGCACTCGTAGTGAATTTTCATATTTACCACCAAGCACCTCTGTGAAACGGGCAATTAAAGGGATTTCGGGTCGGCCAGGTTTTTAAGGACTAACGCAAACATCCGAGTGATGAGGGAGGAGTTTGAAAAAGCGAAGAGGGCAATGCACCTACTACTTCTCGGTTCTTGAAGGAAGGGAGGAGCCAAACTTCTTTCACGCAAAGCGTGTTGAGGTGGAGTTCAGTGGGAGGGAAACTCTCGAAGAACTGTTGGAACTCCATAATGAAGGACTGGATAGGCTTAGGGAGAACGACTTCACGGAGAAACCTGAAAAGAACCCCCTCGGCCTGAAGGCAGAGATAGCCAAGAGGACGCTTGAGGCGTGTGAGCTGTGCGAGTTTAAGTGCAGGGTGAACCGCTTTGAGAGCCCCGGCTACTGCAGGGTTAGAGAGAGCCTCGTGACGAGCAACTTCCTGCACTTGGGGGAGGAACCGGAGCTTGTACTCTCTTATACCACTTTTTTCCGGCTGCAACTTCAGGTGCGTCTTCTGCCAGAACTGGGACATAAGCCAGTTCCGGGTTGGAGTTCGGCTCAGCCCGAAGGAAATGGCCGCGGGGATAAGCTTGGTGTGCCCTCACGGCGCTAAGAACGTGAATTTTGTTGGTGGTGAGCCGACCCCAAACCTGCCCTTCATCCGTCAGAGTTTGAAGTACGTTGAAGTCCCAATCCCAATCGTGTAGAACTCCAACATATACATGAGCGAGCTCTCGATGGAGCTCCTCGATGGCGTTGTTGGCATTTATCTCGGGGGCTTCAGGTGGGGTAGTGACGAGTGCGCCCTGAAGTACTCGAAAGTTCTCTGCCACCGGGAGGTTGTTACGCGAAACTTCCTGCTGGCAAAGGGCCACTACCGCGCTGACTTCCTTATACGCCACCTCGTGATGCCGGGTCATCTCGAATGTTGCACCGAGCCGTTCTGGAGTGGATAGGCGGGAACATCGGGAAAGACACGAGAGTAAAGTGATGTTCCAGTACAGACCGGAGTATAAAGCTAAGGAGTATCCCAAGATAAACCGGAGGCTGAATAGAGAAGAGAAAAGGCGAGCCTTTGAGCTGGTTGAGGAGTTTGAACTGAGGAACGCTATTGTTGGGTAAGGAAGTTGTTCGGGATTTTTCACGTTACAAGGGCTTATTTTTGAGTGAGAGCCTGCTAAGAAGATTCTTGAGAAGTGGTTTTCTTTCCTTTGACGCTGGCTTTTGATAGGAGCTACAATCTTCGATCAAATTTTTCCAGCAAGCTTTGAAAAAAATCTTTGACCAAAAGCACGCCTTTCTTTTTGAACTTGCTTGTAGGAGAGTGTATGTTTCCCTATGAAGCAAGCTCACCCGGATTTAACTTCAAAAATCCCCGTGCTGTTTTTGATTTCAACTTTCTTTTTAGCGCTCTTTGAGCGCTATACTATGGAGAAATCCCATAAGATTTGGCTGTCTGGCAGGCAAACCCGCTTGAAAGTCAGCTCATTAAAAACGCATACTTTTCTTCCGCCAGCGCTGAAGCTTTTTCCAAAAGCTTCACCAAAAGATTGAATGTCTTTGAGAATTGGCTTGATTCGGTTTGATTCTCTTAAGAGATGGGCGGATAAATGCGGGTTTTCTTCTTTTTAACGCTCGAAGAGCGTTATATTGTGAGCAAACCCATCGAAAACTGCTAATTGGGATGAGAGAATCACTGAAAAGTTGACAGTTCAAAAAAAGACATTCCATCTTTGATGAAACTTTTCGCCAGAAAAGTTTCTGTGGTGGGCCCGCGGGGATTCGAACCCCGGACCTCCACCTTGTCAGGGTGGCGTCATAACCAGTCTAGACCACGGGCCCAACCCAAGGATGGTGGACCGGCCGGGATTTGAACCCGGGGCCTCCGCCTTGCCAAGGCGGCGCTCATACCAGGCTGAGCTACCGGCCCACTCCAACGACGCCGTAATCACCTATCTGGGTGGGTTTATAAATTTTGCGGTTTCCTTAAGATGCAAATCGAAAAGCTAATATTTTTCTCATCCCAACATCATCCGGTGAGACCATGAACTTCGATCCCATTTCTGAGGCCAAGAAGATTGGAGACCTGATAATATCCTGGCGCAGGGACTTCCACATGCACCCAGAGCTGGGCTATGAGGAAGAAAGGACATCCAAGATAGTAGAGGAGCACCTGCGTGAGTGGGGATACTCAATAAAGCATGTTGGAACCGGAATAATCGCGGACATTGGCGAGGGCGAAAAGACAATAGCCCTCAGGGCAGATATGGACGCCCTGCCCATTCAGGAGGAGAACGACGTTCCTTACAAGTCAAGAGTTCCCGGCAAGATGCACGCCTGCGGCCACGACGCCCACACCGCTATGTTACTCGGGGCAGCGAAGATAATAGCTGAACACAGAGATGAGCTGAATGGAAGGGTCAGACTAATCTTCCAACCGGCGGAGGAAGGTGGAAACGGCGCGGTCAAAATGATTGAAGGCGGCGCCTTAGAGGGAGTGAATGCCATCTTCGGCTTCCATGTCTGGATGGATCTCCCCAGCGGTATTATTGGCATCAGGGACGGGCCTTTCCTTGCGGGAGCTGGCATATTCAACGGAAAGATTATTGGTAAGGGAGGTCACGGAGCTTCTCCACACGAGACGGTCGACCCAATCCCAATTGCTGCGGAGACTGTCCTTGCCCTTCAGACGATAGTCAGCAGGAATATAGAACCTATTGAGACCGGTGTTGTCAGCGTTACCTCAATCCACGGCGGGACGGCCTTTAACGTCATTCCCGAGGAAGTCGAGTTTAAGGGAACCTTCCGCTTTTTCAGGCCCGAAGTTGGTGAACTAATCCAGCTAAGAATGAAAGAAATCCTTGAAGGCATAACCAGAGCTCACAGGGCAAAGTATGAGCTCAGCATAGAGGAACTGACGCCACCAACCATAAACGCCAAAGAAATGACGGATTTCGCTAGAAAAGTCGCCGAGAAGTATGGCCTGAAGTATGGAGAAGTTAAACCCACAATGGGTGCGGAGGACTTTGCATTCTATCTACAGAAGGTTCCTGGGGCGTTCCTTGCTCTCGGAATCCGGAACGAAGAGAAGGGAATAATATATCCCCACCACCATCCAAAGTTCGATGTTGATGAGGACGTCCTCTACATTGGAACAGCGATGGAAGTTGTCCTAGCCTTTGAGTTTTTAAGCGAGTGACCTTTCAGCTTCTTTTTGTTTTTGGCCTTTAATTTTAGGGCTTCTATATGGGGAGCTAAAGGCCTAACAGAAGAATAAACCCCAAGATTATTAAGAAAAGAAAACAATGGGAGAGCTCAGAGCTTTTTGATCTCCTCCAATTTTGGAGTGATCTCCTCGGTCTCCTCCTCTTTCTTTGGAAGTCCCCCTGGGCGTCTCTGCTTCTTTCTCATTAGCTTCTCCCTGAGCCTGTTGACCTCGTTCCAGTAGTTGAATGCGAGAGCGCCTGCCACGAGCGCAACGAGCAGGAATATCACTGCCGCGGGTTTCCAGGGGTTGCTCTTATTTTCTGGCGGCAGGTAGAACTTGGAGATTTCAAAGAGCCTCTCTGCGAGGGGAGTCGCATTGTCCATACTGGCGAGTGTCTTGTTTATATACTCTGGTAGCTCATCTGGCTCGGGCCAGACCTTGACCTCCTTCGTTATAACGACTGGGGGTACGCTGTTTATTGTGACGAGGTTTCCAAGCGGAAGGCTGTGAACATTGCCAACGGGATCCTGATAGACGAGTTCTGCCCCAATGGGGAAGGTTCCTTCGTCGGCCACATTAACTGAAGTTTGAATGACCCTTGATGAACCCGCCTTCAGGTCGCCGATTGGAATAACTGCCTCCCCGCTGATGCCCTCGGGGAATATCAACTGTAGTGTCGCGTTCTTTATGAACTCATAGTTGGGGTCTCCCTCAGAGGCGCTCACGTTGAACCTAAGAAGAACCTGTTTACCTGCCTCTGTGTGCACGTAGTTGCCCTCGTGAGTACCGTTTGACGCAACCGCGGAGACCTCTATCTCGGGCAGTCCGTACACGATGATGCCGCTGAGCGGCTGGGAGTAAATGACCTTCTGCTTACCAGTTTCGAGGCTCTGATCGTCGTAATAGGTCACCATGACCCTTCCAATATCGAACTTCCCGACCTTAGTGGGCTGGAGGACATATATCAGCGCGGGCATCTTTGTGAAAGCCGGGAAGCTCTTAAACGTCCAGCTCTTGACGGAGCTGACGAGTTTGAAGCCGTTCGGAACAGGAGCTGCAACGTTAACATCGTAGGCGTCGCCTTTGCCTTTGTTTTCTACAGTCACTATTATGACCATGTCCTGTCCAACCATGACCCTCTTTGGGACTGTGTCTATAGAGGCCGCTATGTTCGCTGGCCTGAGAATCGGCGTCGCCTTTGCGTCCTCCGGGCCGTAAACTGTTAGAGACACCCTTCCGTACTGCGGTTCGGATTTTGATATCAGAACTTTTAGGGGAGTTCCAGGAATGTCTTTAATGGCACCTATACCAATTATATAGGTGTCCAGCACTTTGCCGTCTTTGTAGACTTTGATGCTGGCTTTTGTTGAAACGGCCGAAACGAGCTGGAGCTCGTACTTGGTCTTGTTCTGGATGATAGTCAGCTTTTCGTTCGTGTAGAGAAGGCCATCGTACAGGGATATGAGCGTTGTTGTGGATGATGTTTCGGAACCTGAGCTTGATCCTTCTGCGCGGTTCACGGAGATCTTCGTGGCCGTGACTTCGGGCATGTATACGTCGAATTTTGCCGAGCTTCCGGTAATGTCGAGGAGATTCACATAAACGAAGTCGTAGTACTTGAGATCAGTATTTGGGAATGAGTAGGCAACTCCTCCGCTTTCACCCTTTTTGAGGGTGATGCTCTTTGAGGGGTTGTCTGGAAGGTACACTATAAAGGTTACTTCCGTGGACGTTACCTTGTAGACTTTTATAGTGCCCACTGGGAGGGTATAACTCCTGCCCGATGAGAGTATTAGCGGATCGCTGTTCACCTTTTTGAGGGGGGACTTTATATCAAGGTACAGGAGAGGTTTTTTGTCCTTGCTCCACACTGCCGCTCCAAACACTAACTTGGGGTTCTTGCTGTCCGGGTAGTAGCCGTTTGAGCCTTCGGGGACGATTATAGTTGAGGGTGCCCCAGTTGGCCCCTGAACAGTCAGAGAAACCTGACTGTAATCAATGCTTATGTCCGAAAACTTGATAGTGTAATCCCCAAGAACCACGGAATCTCCAAGGGAAAGCTGAATGGACGGTCCAATGGTTGCATAATTAGTTCCCTCAGCGCGGACAAGACCCTTATTAGATATAACTCCACTTGAAACCATTAAAACAATCCCCAAAATTAAAGCCAGGAGTTTCCTCATTTTCCAACCTCCGCCAGTTTGTGTCGTTGGCTATCAAATTAAATATGAAGAAAGTATAAAGACCTTACGGTGTCAGTCTCCTTCTGTCCCTTGGGAACAGGATGACTTCCCTGATGTTCGGGAGGTCGAGCATCTGTTTTATCAGCCTCTCAGCGCCGAGTCCAAAGCCACCGTGGGGTGGCATGCCGTAGCGGAAGGCCTTAAGGTAGAATTCAAAGCTTTCTGGGTTGAGGCCCTTCTCCTTGATCTGCTCAACAAGGATGTCATGCCTGTGCTCCCTCTGGCCGCCAGAGCTTATCTCAACTCCTCTGTACTCAAGGTCGAAGGCCCTGCATATCTCAGGCTTATTATCATACTTCGTTATATAGAATGGCTTTGCTTCGCTTGGGTACTGGTAGAGGAAGTAGAGTGGAGCGTTCTCGTTCTCCATCATGTACTTTCCGAGAAGCCTCTCCCCCTCTGTGTCTATGTCCTCTCCCCATGGGATCTCCTTTCCAAGGTCTGCGAGGATTTCGAGGGCCTTATCGTAGCTCACGCGCGGGAACGGAAGTTTGGGTTCCTCAAGTTCAAAGTTGAGTATCTCAAGCTCCTTCGCGTTGTGCTCGCGGACGTAGTTGATCGCGTGGGCAACAAGCCTCTCGAGGAGCTCCATAACTTCTTCTTCGTTCTCTATAAAGGCCATCTCGCTGTCAATGCTCCATGCCTCGTTCAAGTGGCGCGTGGTGTTGTGCTCCTCGGCCCTGAATATTGGTGCTATCTCGTAGACCCTGTCGAGACCGCTCGCCATCATAATCTGCTTGTAGAGCTGGGGACTCTGAGCGAGGAAGGCATCCTCCTCGAAGTACTTCATCGGAAAGAGCTCCGTCCCACCCTCTGTGGCGGTAGCGATTATCTTTGGAGTGTGAATCTCAATGAAACCGTTCTCGTGGAAGAAGTCCCTCACCGCTTTGAAGACGCTTGAGCGTATCTTGAATATGGCCATGACCTCAGGCCTTCTCAGATCCATGAAGCGGTTGTCAAGCCTGGTGTCGAGCTCGGCCTTGACCTTTCCTGTCGGGTCGAGCGGAAGAGGCGTTTCGGCCCTGTTCAGCACAACGATCTTCTCGGGCAGAATCTCGAAACCCAGCTTGGCCTTTGGAGTGAAGTTAACAACTCCCTCAACTGCAACCACATCCTCGCTCCTGAGCTTTGGAATGAGCTTGAAGAGCTCCGGATCAACCTTCTTTTTGGGCGCGGTTATCTGGACGATTCCATCCCTGTCCCGTATCCAGAGAAACTTTATGCCGCCGAGGTCTTTGACTTCCCAGACCCAGCCAGCGACTTTAACCTTCTGGCCGTTTAACTCCTCCGTAATTTCGCTTGAGTAGTGCGTCCTGTACATGGCAACCCCCCAGAAAGAGTCGTGGGCACCTTTTAAAGGTATTTGTAAAAGATGTAAGAATCAGACAAAAGATATCTTAACGTCTTTGCCGGTTATCTGGCTGAGAATGCTCTCAAGAACTTCTGGCTTCTCAGGGAGCTTTTTCCTATCCCTTCCAAAGACGAGGATCTTGTAGTCCCTCTCTCCTCCGGCCTTATAGACCACGTTAACGCCAAAGACTCCCGCAGGATAGAACAGGTCAGAGGCCAGCTTCTTCAGCTCGTTCGGGTTTTCCGCTTTCATGCCCTCGATAACCCTAACGCGCTTTCCAAGCTCTCTTATCAGGGCTTTGATGTTCTTTCCACCCTTGCCGATGACTACGGGCACGTCTCCTTCTCCAACGACGATAACAACGAGGTCTCCAGCTTCGACGGCCTTCTTGAACTCAATATCAGCGTCACCGAGAAGCTTGTAGAGAAGCCTCGCGACCTTAACATCAAGCTCGGAGATTATACCCTCCTGGAGTTTTTTCTCATCGGCGGGGCAGAGAATACCATCCGTCTTCAAGCACACCTCACAGATCGGCGCCTTCACGTTCTCACCCCCAGAATGACCCTGAGCAGACTACCCCATAATTCAGGAAGGCATTTAAAAAGGTTATTATGGAGAAAAGCTCTTCTCCAAAAGGTCAGATTTCACCCTCTATCTCACGCCTAAGTCGCTCAATAAACTCCTCGGTAAAGCGGTGTCTCCCTTCGGCCATCTTTCTCGCGGTTTCTGTGTACATCAAGTCTTTCAGCTTCAGTATCTTCTCCTCAAAGTGCTTTATTGAGGCGTCTATGTCCCTTCCATGCTCCCCTGAGTACATAAAGACCCTCGCTATCCCCACGGCCCCTATTGCGTCGAGCTTATCGGCATCGCTCAGGATCTTTGCCTCAAGTGTGGCCGGTTTAGGTCCACGTGAAAAGCGGTGGGCCTCTATCGCGTGGGCAACTGCTTCCACCTTGTCTTCGGGATAACCGAGGCTTCTCAGGTACCTCCTCGCTATCCTTGCCCCCTCAAGGGCGTGGTCCTCGACTTTCCCTGAATCCTCCAGCGGGCGGGCAATGTCGTGGAGAAGCGCCGCCAGGGCGAGGACTTCTAAATCAGCCCCCTCTTCTTTCCCGATATGTATGCAGAGGTTGAAGACCCTCTCAACGTGGCTGAACCCATGCGTGCCCTCCCTGTCGAAGAAGCTTTTGGCGAACTCCCTGACAATCTCTATCAGCTCCCTTGACTTCGGGTCAGATATGAACTCCTCAAGCTTCATTCAACCACCTAGGGCATCATTAACGAGCACCTTTAAAAGCTCAACGACTTCCTTATGGACTTCAAGGCCGATCCCGTCCACGCTCTCACTGGGTTTCTTTCTAACTCCATCTATCAACCCGGCGCTTGTTAGGGCTTTTACTACCTTCTCTTCGTCCCAGTCTGCAAGGAGATTTGTGCCGGCTAAGATTGAAGCCTGCGCCACCAGCCCGTAGGCACCCCAGTTCGACACTCCAGCCGTTATAAGGTGATCAACCTCAACTACACTGGCTATCTTTTCTCCAAGTGGAATGTACAGCTCAATTAGATCCCTGACGTTGCCCATTCCAGCTTCGTTTCCACCGTCACCAACCGCTATTGTTGGGATTCCGTATTCTCTCGCCTCAATTACCAGCCTGTCAAAGGCCTCTCTTGTTATTTCCATGCCACTCATGGAGTAGTACCTGCCGTCAACTGCCCTTCCGGGAGTCTCAATGGCGACGACCAGCGAGTAGGATGAGATATCAACGTACCCTGCAAAAGTGACGCCAAACGACCCCAATGCTCCCATTACCTCCGGATAGCTGAGGACTTCTACCCTTCCTCCGAGCTTTTCTACGGCTTTTGCGACTGCCAAGGCCCCAGGTGGGCCGTCAGTTTCGGGAGTCATAGAAGGCGGAATCGGGAAGCCAGTTAATATAAGAGTTCTCTCAAGGCTGTTGAGGAACGTCTCAGCGGCGTCCTCTAAAAAATGGAAGTTTCTGATGCGGTAGTCAAGATACAGCCTTCCTATTCCCCTGCTTCCAACGTCGGTGTTTACAAGGTGGGCAATCATCAGTCTTCGCTCTCCTCCAGCTCATAGGCCACGATCTTAACTTTCTTGCCTTTGATGGCTTCCTTTAACTTCCACCAGAGCTCCATCGGGTTTTCGCGCCTGTGAGTCAGCTCGTGGCCGTTCTCAAGCTTTACCTTCTCCTCTTCGTATTCAACAAACGTTCCTTTCCCTTCGAACACCTTCTTCATTCTACCACCCCCAGTATTTTTCTAAGCTCGTGGAGCGTCCTGATTTCATAGTCCGCTAAGTGATGCCCGGGTTCGCCCTCACGGTTTATCCATATTGAGAGCATGCCAACGTGCTTCGCCCCATAAACGTCCTGGCTCAGAGAATCCCCAACGAAAGCGGCCTCTTTTGGTTCAACTCCGAGTTTTTCAAGGGCGTAGAGGAATATCTTTGGTTCGGGTTTTATCGCCTTAACGTCCTCTCTGGTCACGATGACATCGAAGTACCCTTCGAGCCCCGTCAGCTTGAGCTTAAGGCGCTGGTATTCGGGCCCGCTCGTGACAACTCCCAGACGGTACCCGGACTCTTTAAGCCACTCAAGAGTCGGAATGGTGTCCGGATAAACGTGGAGCTTGTGTGGGTACCTCTTCAGAAGGTCTTCATACTGCATATTGAGGCCAAAAAGCTCAAAGAAAAAGTTCCAGTCGTGCCAGTCGTAGGTGTCTCGCCTTGAGAATATCTCGGACAGAAACACGTTCCTGGCCTCTTCCTTGGTAGTTTCCAGCTTTTTTGCCAGCTTTTCGTACACCTGCGGGAGAAAGAGCTGAATAAGGGGCATTTCAGTTAGCAGTGTGCCATCGATGTCAAAGAGAACGGCCTTTATCCTGCCCATATCACCACCTCTTCACAAGGAGGGCGAGGACTTCGGAACCTTTAACGTTTTTGTCGGTGATCACGCCCCAGATTATGTCCTTCTCAGAGAGTATCTCCTGGAACTTGGAGAGTATTCTGTGAGCACCGCTCAGCGGGAAGTCTTCACCGACAAGTATTCCAACAAGCCCGCGCTCCCAGATGCCCCAGTGCCAGCTGAAGTCAACCTCGCGGAGAAGGCGCATTATACCAACGTTTCCTCCCCGTATCATGCTGAATAAGTCTGCATAGTCTATGTTCACGAGCATCTCGCTTTCAAGGTAGTGATAGAGCTTTGAGAACATCTCCGAAATGTTCTTTGAAGCTTCCTCAAAGGCCCTTCCGAGCGGCACGTCTTCTTTTAAGAAGTCCCAGAGGGAGTCGTAGAACACCGTCTCGAACTTATCCGCCCATTCGGGTTTCCGGTTGATCAGCTCCACTTTAGGCGTAAGGACATAAGCGAGCCTTATAGAATCCGGGGGGAGTGCTTCAAGGATTATCTCCATAATTTCTCTATTTATCTTTGTGTCATCAAAGACGAGCCACACAAAGCTGTTTTCGGGAACGTTAGAGAAGAAGTTCACAATCCTTTCCCGATATTCCTTAGGCCGCAGGATGTACCTGGCTGGATTCAAAGATACCTTTACCACGGAGTCCGTTTCGATTCCATTGACTATCCTTGAGCCATTGCTGCCAATTCCAGCAAAAATATGGGTAAATGAAAACATCGCGACCCTCACTCAAGGGTCGCGTGCTTCCTCTTCATATCCTTTTCGGTCTTCTGGAACGTGGCCATGAGGAGTGCTATAATGCCGTCAAGGAAGACCATAGTGGAGTCCTCGAAGAGAGTTCCCATCGGGGCTATCCACTTGTACTGGGTGAGCATCTGCCTGGCTATGTAGTCAGTGGGGACATCGGCCTTCGTCCTTCCCGGAATCTCGACGACAACATCGGCGAGCTTTCCGAGTGTTGAGTCCGCGTAGGAAGTTATGCCGACGACCTTTCCGCCCTGCTCCTTCGCTATCTGGGCGGCATCAACGATGGTCTTTGTCTCACCCGAACCGCTGATGGCTATGAGGAGGTCGCCCGGCTCGAATGCTGGTGTGATTGTCTCTCCGACGACGTAGACGTTGAAGTCGAGGTGCATGAGCCTCATCGCAAAGGCCTTTCCAACGAGTCCGCTCCTTCCGGCGCCGTAGATGAATATCTTGTTGGCTCCTATCATGGCATCTACCAGTCCCCTGACCTGTTCGAGCTTGAGGTTCTCGGCGACGCTCCTTATGTGGTCGGTTATGTCTGTCATCGCCTTCCTTATCGTCATCATATACTCGCCCCAGAAGAGGTCTATTATTCTCCTGGTGACTTCTTCAGGGTCTTTGGCCTTGGTTATGGCGCTTCCAACAATGATTATCGTGGCGCCGAGCTCTATGACTTTTGGGATCGTCTCAAGGTTCAGGCCTCCAGCGACCGCAACCGGAACCTTGACGGCCTTTACTACCTTCTCAAGGTCTTCGAGCGGGTTCTTGCCCTGGGCCTGCTCGTCAATTCCAGTGTGGACGAGGATGTAGTGGACGCCCATCTTCTCAAGCTCTTTGGCCCTTTTCACCTTGTCCTTGACGCCGATCAGGTCAACCATGACCCTGATTCCATATCTCCTCGCGACCTCAACTGCATCCTTGATGGTCTTGTCGTCGGCAACGCCCAGGATAGAAACGACGTCTGCACCGTGCCTCGCGGCCATCTCGACCTCAAGGGCACCTGTGTCCATGGTCTTGAGGTCTGCAACTATCTTCCTGTCGGGGAAGCGCCTCTTCATGAGCTCTACTGCTCTCATACCCTCCTTCTTGATGAGGGGAGTGCCGACCTCAAGCCAGTGTGCCCCGCCGCGGGCGGCTTTCTCCGCTATAGAAATGGCCTGCTCAATATCGGTAAGGTCAAGAGCGACCTGGAGTATCATGACTCGACCTCCGGAGATTTTTCAGTTGAAAGTTTTGGGTCGAGTTTTTAAAGGTTTAGCCGGGGATATTGACACAAAAATGTTTATCATTTTTCCCAACGCTTTTAAAAAAAGTTCCCAATGTTGTGCCGGTGAGAAGAATGGTAACTTTCATACCCTTTGGAGAGAAACCCAACCGCGATGGAGTTCTCTACGCCCTCCAGCTCCTAAAAAGGAACAAGCTCATTGACGACTACGTCATCGTTGAAGCCAGCAGGATTGACCTTCTATCAGAGCGAATTCCTCAGGACCGGGCTTATGTGATTGGGGAACACCTTGCGACCTACGGCATACTCGACAGGCTGAGGCCGAAATCCCTGATCAGCGTTGATGCCCACACCGATCTGATGCACGACTACCTCGATCACGGCTCGTGGCTGGCCTATGCACTTGAGAACAGGCTCGTTGAGAGGGCCGCCGTAATGGCTCCGGTCTTGATGATACCGACAACCGACAGAACCCAGCTCTGGACGAGGCGGGTCAAAATATATCCAGCTCTGTTGAGAAGCAGAAAACGGGGTGGAAAGTGGAGGGCATATAAGAACTTCCAGACGAACTCCCTCGATGAAATAATAGCTGATGCAAAGAAGTACCTCGGCGATGAAATATACCTCACGGTCGATATGGACGTTCTCAGGCCGGAGTACAAAATAGCTCGATTCCAGCACGGCGAGCTTACCCTTGATGAGCTGCTTGAGATACTCGATGCGATAAAGAGGGAATTTGATGTTGTGGCGTTTGACATAGCTGAAATCTCGGACAGAATAAGGCACTCCCGTCTTGGAAAGCGGGCACTCTTTGAGGTTTTCCAGCTCCTGACGGAGGGATTGGAGTGAAGGGGCCAACTGAAGAAGAAATCAGGAACGTGATAATGCCTCTGATGCTTTCCGGCGCTAAGATGCTTGATAGACACTGTCCGAGGTGCGGTTCGCCCCTCTTTGAGAAGGACGGTAGGGTTTTCTGTCCAGTATGCGAGTACCGGGAGAAGAAGAGAAAGGCGGAGATGAAAGGCGAGGTTAAAGGCGTTGAGGAGAGGCTAAGGGAGAAGCTGGCCCAGCTTGCGAACTCCCTTCCTGAGGACATTGATGAGCTTGAGAAACATTTAAGGGTAATGGAGAAAATAATCGACCTGTTGGAGAGGTATAAGCGACTGGAGGGATCCGAATGAAGAACCAGAGGGTGTTGAAGGCCATTGAAAGCGGCCCAAAGACCGTTGACGAGATAGCCAAGGAGACTGGAATCAGTCCGATGGAGGTAAGGCGCTACCTCTTAAGGTTCGCCGAGCAGGGCAAGGTGGAGAGCTTTCAGAAAGAAGGAAAAATCTTCTGGAAAATCCGAGAAAAGAGAGAGGAGGAAGAGGAGTTCAAGTACGTTTGATCTGCCGCTATTTTTCTCCTACTTTGACTTCTTGGACCAGTATGGGGTTGAATGCCTAGGTAGGTAGCACAATGTTTTTCTGAACAGCCGGCGAGAAGAACAGTAAAAGCAAGAACAGAGAGAAGGGATCAGACCTTCTCGGCCTTCTCCCAGTACTCGTTGAACTTGGCCTCGAAGAGATCCCTGACCCTGAAGTCCTTGATCCAGACCTGGGTCTCGTAGTTGAAGTACCTTGCCGCCATGTCCTCAAGGGCGAAGAAGACCTCGTCGTCGCAGATGAGCATCGGGAGCTCGAACTTGTCGAGGGTCCTGAGCTCGAGCTTGCCCTTCTTGGCGTACTCCATGATCTTTGAGCCCTCAAGCCTCTTGAGGAGGGACTTGCTCACGATAATCTTGGCCTTAGCGCCGTTGTCGATGGCCTTAATGAGGTCGTTCTCGAGGTTTATGGCAATGTAACCGTCGTCAGCGAGGAGTATCTTCTCCTTGACTTCTTCGAACATCTCCTTGGTCTTGAGGGTCGCGTTCCTTATTCCGCGGACGACCCAGACCCTCTCGACGCCGTACTTCGGAATCTCTGTCTCAATGAGCGGCTTCATGAGCTCAATGAGCTCCTCCTTGGCCTTCTTCTTGGCCTCAAGCTCCTCCTTAACGCGCTCTTGCCACTCCTCTATGAACTTCTCGAGGATGTTCTCGGGATGGACTGGCCTGTACTTGTTGACCTTGCCCGGCTGGCTTATGGCGAATCCCTTCTTCTCCAAGCTCCTGAGAACGTCGTAGGTTCTCGGAGCCGGGACTTCTGAGACACTTGCCAGCTCGGCCGGTGTAAGAACACCAAAACCGACCAGGGCCACATACGCCCTCGCCTCGTAGAGGTTCAACTCAAAGTGCTCCTGAAGGAGCTCCACCATCCGGTCCTTAACCATCTTTACCACCACCTAATTTTCTAATTTCTAATTTGCGACCCAACCAATATAAATCTTTTCCTCTTTGGGAGAGTTCGTGACATGTGTTGGGCGTAGTTGTATTGGATAACTTGCTAGGATTATACTATGGTTGTATGAGTATACAACTTAGTTACCACAGCTCAGGTTTTAAAGTTTTTGGAAATCCCGACTTCAAGGCAGGGGTAAAGTAACAGAATGGGACATCTTAGTTGGATTGTTTGAGGGACTTCGGCACTCCAAAAGAACACACATGTGATAGCATGGAAAGAATATAAAAACAATATAAAAGCATAATCAACCTGCAACGTACCTTTGGATCTCCAGATAGAGCTCATGAAGAACCTCTAGGTAGTCCTCAACCCCCTCCTCTATGCGGTCCATTATTTCCTCCAGTTCTCTCGTTCTTTCCTCGCTCACAAGGTCTCTGTACTTGCTGACGAGGTAGTGGTAGACTTTGATGCCTTTTTCCGTTGGAAGAAGCTTCTTTCTGCCCCTTGTTTCCACAACGTAACCCCTGCGCATAAGCGTTTCAACGATCTTGGCGTATGTTGAAGGCCTCCCTATCTTCCTCTCCTTCATCAGGGCTATTACGTCTCCCTGCGTGTATAGTGAAACCTTCGGGGCCTTCCACTTCTTTGCCTCAACCACTTTGAGTTTTGTCCCCTTCTCAAGTTTTGGAAGCTCCCTGAGCGGCGGCGAGCGCAGTCTTGTCCAGCCGTCCTCGATTATCTCAACGTAGCCTTCAAGCTCGGCCTTTCCGACGCCGGCGTTGATTACGGCCTTCTCGTAGAGTATCTTCGCTGGGGTCATCTGACTCGTCATAAACCTCCTGAATATCATGTCGTAGAGCCTGTAGTGGTTTCTCGTGAGGTTCCTCGAGAGCTGGATTATGCCATCGCGGATGAGCTGCATCAACCTGCCGGTGTCTATCGGCCTAGTGGGTCTTATGGCCTCGTGCGCTCCCTCCTCTCCCCACGGCCTGGGTTTGAAGTAGTTCTCACCGAGCTCCTGGGTTATGTATTCCTTCGCAACCTCTATTCCGGTGTTGCTGACGTGTGTACTGTCAGTTCTGTGGTAGGTGATTAGACCCAGCTCAAAGAGATCCTGTGCGAGCCTCATCGTTTCTGGAGCTGAAAGCTTCAGGAAGGTCGAGGCGTCCTTCAGCATTGCATCGGTGGTGTAAGGTGGAGCTGGGTTGAGCTCCCTCTCCTCCAGCTGGACTTCCTCGACGATAACGTATTCAGGCGGCTCCACGTCTTTGCCGTCTTTTCCGAGCTCAATAGTTACCTGTAAGCCGTTCTCAAGGGTCAGGCCGAGGAAGTAAACTTCACTCTCCGTGAACTCCTTATAGCGCTCGATGATCCAGCCGAGAACAGGTGTCTGAACCCTTCCTGCGGAGAGGTTGTAGCTCTCAAAGACCCTCTGGAGCTCCTGGCTCAGCTCGAAGCCTATCCATCTGTCCTCGATTCTCCTAACGATCTGCGCGTTGACGCGGTTCTCGTTGACATCTCTCGCCTCCTGGATGGCCTTCATTATGGCCGGCCTCGTTACCTCGTGGAACTCTATGCGCTTTATGTTGGGCGTGTACGGAGCGAGAACGTTCCGGATGTCCCAGGCTATTTTTTCACCCTCCGTATCGGGGTCGGTCGCTATGAGGATTTCATCAACTTCCTGGGCTATCTCGCGCATGGCAACGACGTTCTCAAGGGCGTCCCTAACGTTGGTCGATCCACAGCGCGGGCACACTCCCTTCTTCTCCCAGTCCACGAACTGGTGGCCGCAGTCGCGGCATCTCTTCAGTGTATCATAGACGGGGATGAACTTAAGCATGTCCCCCTCGTTCTGGATGAAGACGCCATGATAGCCCTCGTTCGTGACGAGGTCGAACATATGCCCGCCGCTCGCCAGAATCGTCAGCATTCTGTCCCCAACGCTTATCTCGTAGGCAATTAGGTCGCCTATCCTCGTCTTGCTCGGCTGACCGAAGAAGTTGGCTATTGTCCGAGCCTTGTTCGGGCTCTCCACTATCATGAGGGCGGACCTGACGAGATCCTTTACCTTGGCGCTTATCTTGCCCTCCATAACGAGCCTGACCTTCTCCCTGTCCTCGTCTATCTGTCTGAGGATTTCATCGAGATCAAGCTCCTCGAAGGGAACCATCTTGAACTCCTGGAAGCGCCAGCGCATCTGCCTTACGAGGCCGTTGAAGACCTTCTCGTTGTCCACTATGAGGACGCTCAGACCCTTCGTGATTCCGCCCGCGAAGAGCCTGCTGGTCCTTCCCGTTGCCTGGATGTAGGTTCTAACGTCGGGTATCTCGATATACCACTTCTCTTCCTCTTTGGTCAGGCTTATGAACGGATCCTCGGCAAGCTTTCTGAGGACTTCCTCATCTCTGAGAACCCTCCTGAGGAACTCGACAAGCTCGCGGAAGACGCCGAGGACGTGGTTGTGGAACTCGTTCTCTATCGGAAGGCCTTCTGCAAGGGCCTCCTCTATCTTCAGGAGCTCGAACTGCGGGATGTTCCGTATGAGCCTCCTCAGGCGGGCGTGGAGCTTTTCGGCTGTCCTTCTGTCCTTGTCGCTGAGGAAGTCCATTATCTCGCTGAGCAGGCCTAGGGCGCGGTAGATGGTGGGCCTCTCGAGGTCTATACTAAAGCGGAATTTCGGAACACCCGTGAAGACGGCGTAGCGTATGAGGTGAGGTAGATCAATGCCCCTAACGAGGGAGCCGTAGTAGGTGGCCGAGCCTATGAGGTAGTCCGCCTCGCCGTTCTCGAACTTCTCAAGGGCCTTCTTGTTCTTTGATGAGACGAGCTCTATCCTAAAGCCCCTCTCGCGGAGGTAGTTGGCAAGCTCTTCAGCGTAGCCAAGGCCCTGGTCAACTGGGACGAATATCAGGCCGCCCTTTCCGAGCCTTGAGAGGAGCTCCTCAACGTGCTCCTTGATGTCTTTAGTTGGCTTGAGGTAGCTGTCAACGACGTTCCTGAGGGCGCTCCTTCCGCTTCCGACTTCAAAGCCCAGAAGCTCGCGGTAGAGCTTTATCCTGTCGCCCCTCGCAGAACCCGTGGCAGATGCGATTATCATTATTCCAATCTTGTTCTTCCGCTTGAACTTTTCTATCTCCCTCTGGAGCTTTTCTATCTCCCTGGTAAGCCCGTTCAGCTTCTCATTTCTGTCCTCTGAGTTCCCGTTCAGGTACTTTGACATCTGCTTCTTCAGCCTGATAATCTCCCAGGCCTTCTGGATTATCTCATCCGTAAAGCCGAGGAGGTAGAGCGAGCGGTCTATGTTCTTGCTCGCCTTCAGGAAGGCATCAACGTCATCAACGAAGATGAAGTCGAAGTGCCTGCCCTTCAGAACCTCTTCATAGTTTCTGGCCAGCCACTGGGCGCTCGTAACGAGGATGTCGTAGTCCTCGTTTTTGATCTTCTCAAGCATTTCCTCCTTTTCCTTCTTCCTGAGGTTCCCGTGGTAGTAGGCGAGCCTGACGTCGGCGTTCGCCTTCTCCATTATGGCCTCTATCTTCCTTACCGTCTGGATGACGAGAGGAGTCGTCGGGACGACTATGTAGCTCTTCTTGTCCTTGAGAGCGTGCCAGACGGCCATGAAGGCTCCAAAGGTACTCTTACCCATTCCAGTCGGGGCTATGATGGAGAAGCTCCTCCCCTTGAGGAGCCTCTTTACCCACGTCCTCTGGGCACTCCAGAACGTAAAGCCAGTCGCCTTCCTGAAGAACTCCTCTATCTCCCTCGTCTGGTTCTCGAGCTGGTATATTCTTTCCCATTCCTTTAGCGTTCCTCTGAGCTTAAGCGCGTTCCTCACCGCAGAAACGAGCTGGAAGTAGGAGTCAGCGTGAACGGGTTCGTCGAGGCATTCATCACACGGGTTCCTCATTAGGAGCCGTTCGTCGGATATTCTCCCCCAACAGTTCGGGCACATCTCCCTGTATATGGCTTTCATGGCCCCACCCTCTAAGTCTTTCTCTGGAAAAGGAGAATTTATAAGGCTTTTCTGGTTCTGCCTTTGAGGGCCTCAAGTTCTTCTCCAACCCTTTCAGTCAGTGGATAATCTGGGAACACCCGGGCGAACTCCTCAAATGCCTCCTCCAAAACGTGCAGGTACTCTTCCCGCCCGGAAAGCTCGATGAGTTTCAGAGTCCTGAAGAAAAGCCTCGCCGTTTCGCTCCCGCTCTCATCGCGCTTCAGGGCGGATATCAGCTCCTTCACTGAGACTTCGACGGCGAGGGCTGGTACTTCAATCAGGAAGTCCCAGACAACGGTCTCAGGGTTAATATCTGCCAGTTTGGAGTCCCCCAAAAAGTATGCACCGTTTTCGTACGCTCTCCTCACGGCATCGACATGTTCACAGTTGCCCCCCTTGGAACAGGTGCAGAGACTTTCACCGGTGGAAAGGTCGATCTCAACGTAGTACGGGTACAGGCCCAGCACCTTGCCGTGGAGCTTTTCCCCGCTCTTTAAAACCCACAGGACGCTCCCCATCTTTACCACTGTGGCTGGTTATTGGAGCCGTTTAAAATGGTTTCGGAGAGAAGGTTTATAGGCTCTGATGACTTATTATCTCTGGTGGTGAGCATGGTGGACGTTTTTGAGCTCGCCCGGCGCTATCACGACGAACTTGGGGTAAAAGAACCGAGTCTCGCCACAATGGCGGCGGAGATGTTCGAAGACCTTGGACTCCAGATGGCTGACTTTCTCAAGCAGAATGGCTATTCCGTGGTGAGCACCAAGTTCATAGACTACGACAAGAGCCTCGTAATGGAAATAACGAAAGGAGACCGGAGCTTTGAGATAATACTGAGGAAGAGCTAATACTCTGCCTCGTACTCAAAGACTACTTCCTTCTTTTCTCCCGAGTTCAGAAGGAGGTTGAACTCCACGTAGCTGGCGGTCTCGTTAATGGGTTCAACGCTTGAACTCAGGAGCTTCCCGGTCTTGTGGTGCCTGATTATGACTGTTTTAGTCTCGTTCCCAAAGTTCTCGATCTCTATCTTTATCTTGTAATACGTCCTGTGGTCGCTCCGCTGAACGTCCAGCACGGTTGTTCTGCCCTTGAGGTCGTAGTCTCTGCCGATGCTTATTCTCACAACGTCACCCTTCGGCGTGTGCTCTATGCTTCTCTCGCCAATCAGCAGGGCCCTTCCCTCGCTTTCGCGGTAGACTTCCACGATGCCCGCCGGAAGAACTTTATCTGTTTTGAACGAGATCGACTCGTAAACCGGACTCTCTCCGTCGGTGGGCCAGCTCTCGTAAAGGTACTCCCTCTGGAACGGGACTTCCATTGATACGTAGGGATAGACCATCGTGCTCGACGGGTTTATGTTGGCCGTTCCAAGCGTGTAGACGTAGAACGCTCCGAGCTTCTGCGGTTCGCTGACAGTGACTTGAGAGGCCTTTTCGGAAAGGGAGTAAACTTCCCTCGTCCCTGGCAGGGCATAGTAAAGCTGAACATCGCCCGCAACGAGAAGGACGTCCGCGCTTTCAAGCTCAACAGCAGTGGGGTTGGTTATGACGACGTATCCCTGGAGTTTCGCTGTTTCTCCCATGTACAGCTTGTATCTGCTCTTCCAGTTCATTCCCTCGACGCGGTAGATTAAGGTGACGTTGTACTCGCCCGTTTCCTCTGCCCGAAGAGTGGCATAAACGCTCGACTCGTCAAGGCTTGAGGCCTTAAAGTAAACGACCTTTGCCGGGTCGATCAGGTAGTAGTCCTCACCCTCAACCACCAGCTTTCCGTCTTTGAGGCCATAGAACTTCCCCTCGATTGTTTCTCCGGTGTCCAGCTTTACCTCAACGTCCCTTCCAACGTTGGCGCTGTAGGCATCTTCGGTTGTATCCCTGCTGAATATTCCGAGAACTTCAACCCCCTCGGGAGGCATGATAGTAACTTCTCCAACGTTGAGGCCCTCTAGCTTCTTTAGGGGAACGTTGTTTATGCCCTCATTTAGTTCAAGGGTTAGCGTTTTCTCAACTACCCCCATACTCATGGAGTTGTAAAGGACAACCGCCGTTCCCCCGTCAACCGCCTGCTCATTCTGAAACGAGAAGACTGCCAGCAGAAGAATCACGACGGCGCCAGCGGCAAGAACCCACTTTTTCTCCATAATTTTCACCTCAATAGAACTCTTTTTCAAACTATTTATACCCCCGCCATTGGTTCAAATGAGGTTGGAGCAAAGGTTTGCAAATGGAAACCCTTTTAACCGTCGGCTCTGATTGAGGAATGTCAAGCTGATGAGGTGATTGGTATGGACAGGATCGCAAAGGCAAGAGAGATAATTGAGAAGGCCAAGGCCGAAAACAGGCCGCTCGTCGAGCCGGAGGCTAAGGAGATTCTCAGGCTCTACGGTGTCCCGGTTCCGGACTTCAAGGTCGCCACCAACGAGGAGGAGGCCGTTCAGTTCGCTCGCGAAATCGGCTACCCGGTCGTTATGAAGATCGTTTCTCCGCAGATCATCCACAAGAGCGACGCCGGCGGTGTCAAGGTCAACATCAAGAACGACGAAGAGGCAAGGCAGGCCTTCAGAACCATTATGGAGAATGCGAAGAACTACAAGCCGGACGCCGACCTCTGGGGCGTCATAATCTACAAGATGCTCCCGCTTGGTAAGGAGGTCATCGTCGGTATGATCCGCGACCCGCAGTTCGGTCCGGCCATCATGTTCGGTCTCGGTGGCATCTTCGTCGAGATACTCAAGGACGTTTCCTTCCGCGTTGCCCCGATAAGCAAGGAAGAGGCACTTGAGATGATAAAGGAGATCAAGGCCTACCCGATCTTAGCCGGAGCGCGTGGCGAGAAGCCGGTTGACATTGAAGCCCTGGCCGACATCATCGTCAAGGTCGGCGAGCTCGCCCTCGAGCTTCCCGAGATAAGGGAGCTCGACATCAACCCGATCTTCGCATACGAGGACTCTGCCGTTGCAGTCGACGCGAGGATGCTTCTCTGAGGGCTTTTGCCCTTTTTATACTCCCCTATTGCGAATTTCATAGAATTGTGCCCTTCTCCACACTCCATAACCTTTTGATAATGTCGCATCTATAGCAAATCTGCACATTCTAAAGCAGGAACTAGCCCCCAACTCATCTCAATGTTTAACACGATGTCTCTAACATTCCCTACTCCATGCCAGAGAAAAACTTATAAAGTTCAAAAATGTATCTTTTGTATTATTAACGCTCTCTGAGGGGTATAGATGGTCAGGTTCCTAATCAGACTCCATCCGGAGAATGATCCGTTCCGCATACCATTCAACCACCAGCACTACCTCCAAGGACTGATATACCGGCGGATTCAGCGGGTTAATCCCGACCTGAGCCTGAGGCTCCACAACCCCAAGGTCCCGAAGCTCTTCACCTACTCGCTCTTCATGGCGGAGAAGAGGAAGCTCGCGGAAGACAGGAGTTCCCTGATTGGTTACGGGAAGAGTTTCTTCTACTTCTCCACTGCCGTTCCAGAGATAGCGGAAGCTTTCATAGGAGGACTGCTCCAAAACCCGGAGGTCGAGCTGTGGAAAGAAAAGTTTGCCGTGGAGGAAGTAAAGGCTCTGGCCGAACCGGTGCGGCTGAACGGGAGGAAGTTCGTGACGCTCTCGCCGATAGCAGTGACGACGAAAAGGATTCAGTTCGGAAAGCCGAGGAGCTATGACCTGTCACCCAGAGAGCCAGAGTTCTACGAGCTGGTCAAGGAGAACCTCCGCGAGAAGTACGTCCTCATCTACGGCTCGAAGCCTACAAGCTTATCAAGCACCTCGTTGGGGTCAAGAAGTACGAGCCTCTGGTGGCGTGGTTTTAAACACCATCTCAGAAAACTGTGGATTGCAGAGCTAGGTCAGAAAATACCAAAATCGGTAAACTTGCACCCCCTGGCTATATTCTCACATTGTGGATCAGATAATATCCTCAATCGGATTCTTTTCTATCCCTATTGTCTCCCTCTGCGGCATCGAGCGGAGTTTATATATTATAACCGAGTCCTCATCCTTATTGATTAGCTCTTTTATTCCCTCTTGTATGCGCTCAAACTCGGCCAGGGTGACTTCGCCCTCAAAAACGCTGTTCTGAACCCAGTGGAGGTGCTGGCGCAGAAATTTCTTTACCTTGTTAACCCGGTCAACTGAGACATCGTAGACGATATGACATACATACTACCACCTTTTAGTTAATGTATTTCACATTGTTTTATAGTTTTTGGCTTGTATCACGCTTAAATCATTCTGTTGATCTAAATTAGGTTTGACGCGCACGTAACTTGGAAAATATCTGTCAATGGGCCTTTTGAAGTCTTTAATAACGTTTGGTTATTGTCAAACAAAAGGTTATGTATTTTCCCATTCTTGTAACGAAATTTTCCGGAATTCTGAATGGGGGCATTTTAGGACTTTTTTCGTACTTCCCCCTAATGCTGACATGGTATTTCTGGCAAAAACTACCTGAAAACTGGTCAATTTCTTTTTAATGCCTTAAAAATGCTCGGGAAGTCTTCTGAACATTGTTGTTCATGCACTAAGCGGAAGGGAGAGAAATCGGTTCTGGTTGAAAAATCCGCCCACAATCCTTGAATTGGGGGCTCCTGAGGGCTTTTCAAAGTACCCTTTGCGGAAAAGCTTATAAGATTCGAGCGTTCTTAGTAGTTTGTAAGGCAAAAGAAGGAAAAAACCGCCCTGTTGCAATAAGACTCTAGGAGAATTGAAATTAATACCAACCTCCAGCCCCTTATATGCTGTTTTCAGTATTTATGTTGCAATAAGACTCTAGGAGAATTGAAATTTCACGTAGCAGGTCGTGGCGTTCGTGCTTGTGTCCAAGTTGCAATAAGACTCTAGGAGAATTGAAATCCTCTCATGCTGCCTCGCCCACCACCATGCGGAGAGGTTGCAATAAGACTCTAGGAGAATTGAAAGAGGTACCCTGAAAGGAAGACCATAGCCGCCCAATTGCCTTTCAAGTTGCAATAAGACTCTAGGAGAATTGAAAGTCGCGGAAGACGGCCCCGCGCCTGGCGAGGTCGTTGGTTGCAATAAGACTCTAACCCAAAATGAATTCAGAAAGTTGAGAAAAAGAGACCTTAAACTTTAATTCTCTTCCAAACAGTCCCCTGCGGCGTGTCCTCAAGCTGGATTCCGAGGCTTCTCAACTCGTCCCTAATCTTATCGGCGAGATCGAACTTCCTCTCCTTTCTGAGCTGGGCGCGGACTTCGATGAGGAGCTTTACCAGGGCTTCTTCTTCGCCAGCCTTCTGCTCCCTGAAGTAGTCCTCGAAGATTCCGAAGACCTCGCTCACCATCTTAAAGAACTCCCAGGCCTTCCGAAGGATGCTCTCCTTTGGTTTCTCGACCTGGGTGAGGTAGCGGTTGACGGCGTTGCTGACCTCGAAGACCGCTTTGAGGGCCTCAGCCGTGTTGAAGTCGTCGTCCATTGCATCGTAGAACTTCTTCCTGCCGTTCTTTATGGCCTCGTAGGCCTCGAACTCTTCCTCCCCCCACTTAAAAGCTATCTCCGCCCTCTCCATCGCCACGCGGATGTTCTCAAGCGTGTTATACAGGCGCTCAAGGTTGTTCTTGGCATGCTCAAGGCCCTCCTCAGTGTAATCGAGCGGCGAGCGGTAGTGCCTCTGCAGGACGAAAAGCCTTATTACCTCCGGGTCGTAGCGCTGGAGTGCTTCCCTGATCGTCACGAAGTTGCCGAGGCTCTTGCTCATCTTCTCGCCGTTCACCATCAGGAAGCCCGTGTGCATCCAGTAGCGAACCCACTCGTGGCCGGTGCACGCTTCCGTCTGGGCTATCTCGTTCTCGTGGTGCGGGAAGATTAGGTCGCTTCCTCCGCCGTGGATGTCGAAGCTCTCGCCGAGGTACTTCGTGCTCATCGTTGAGCACTCTATGTGCCAGCCGGGCCTTCCCTCGCCCCAGGGGCTCTCCCACTTTGGCTCCCCTGGTTTGGCCTTCTTCCAGAGGGCAAAGTCCTCCGGGTTCTTCTTGCCCTCGCCGGGCTCAACGCGCGCGCCCTTAACGAGGTCTTCCAGCTTTATCTTGCTGAGCTTTCCGTAGTCCTTGAACTTCTTGACCTCAAAGTAAACTCCATCACTTCCCTCATAGGCGTAGCCCTTCTCCTGGAGCTTCCTTATGAAGTCTATGATGTCCTGGATGTGCTCGGTGACGCGCGGGTAGATGTCGGCAGGCTTGACCTTCAAAGCCTTCATATCCTCGAGGAAGTACCTCAGAAACTTCTCCGCCAGCTCCTTCGGGTCTTCGCCGGTCTCATTCGCGCGCTTGATGATCTTATCGTCTATGTCGGTGAAGTTCATGACCATCAGAACCGTGTAGCCCTTGTGCTCGAGGTAGCGCCTTATCACGTCGAAGGCTATGTAAGTCCTCGCGTGGCCGATGTGGGTGTAATCGTAAACGGTTGGCCCGCAGACGTACATCCTGACCTCGCCGTCTCTCAAAGGCTTGAACTCCTCTTTCTGCCTCGTCAGGGTGTTGTAGATTTTGATCCCCATTCCCACCACCGGACGCTTTTGGGAGTGGCTTTTTATTAGCTTATCGTTGCGGGAAAGCTTAAAAACCGACCACCCAACTGGGTCTGGAAAAAGAGAGGAGGTCACGAAAATGACCAAGGTTCAGAAGGGTGACGTTATCAGGCTCAAGTACACCGGAAGGATAAAGGAGACCGGTGAAATATTTGATACAACCGAAGAGGAGATCGCAAAGGAAGCTGGAATCTACAAGGAGAACGGCGTTTATGGGCCCGTCCCAATAGCCGTCGGTGCTGGTCACGTGATCCAGGGCCTTGACGAGCAGCTTGAGGGCCTTGAGGTCGGGAAGAAGTATGAAATCGAGGTTCCGCCCGAGAAGGGCTTCGGAAAGCGCGATCCCAAACTCATCAAGACCTTCACCCTCGGTCAGTTCAGGAGGCAGGGCATCATACCCTTCCCGGGAATGCCCGTCGAGATAGAGACCGAGGGCGGCAGGAAGCTCAGGGGCAGGGTTCTGACGGTGAGTGGTGGCCGCGTCAGGGTTGACTTCAACCATCCCTACGCGGGCAAACACCTCGTTTACGAGGTCGAGATCGTCGAGAAGATTGAGGACCCGATTGAGAAGGTCAAGGCCCTCATCGAGCTTCGCCTGCCCAGGATTGATCCGAATAAGGTCGTCATAGAGGTCGGCGAGAAGGACGTTGTCGTTGACTTCACCTCTGTTAAGGACGATGTTGACAAGGGCACCCTCGTTCTCGGCGAGCTCCTTCTCGAGGGCGACCTCAAGTTCCTTGGTTACGAGGAAGTCAAGTTCAGGCCTAGCGTTGACGAGCTCCTCAAGCCACCGGAGACCGAGGAAGGCGAGGCTGCTGAGAGAGAAGCCGGTGAGGCAACCGAAGCTGCTGAAGAGAGAGAAGAGGCACCCGAACAGGAAGCCGCCGAAGAGGCCACCGAGGAAAAGACCGAGGAGAGCGTAGAGACTGAAGAGGCCGGGGAAGAAATGGAGGAGGAAAGCGAAGAGACCTCAGAAAAGGCTGAAGAGGTTGAGGAAGAAAAGCCCAAGAAGAGCACCAAGGGCAGGAAGACGAGGAGAACCACGAGGAAGAAGAGCACAACCAAGAAGAAGGCCAAGGCAGCCGAAGAGAAGAGCGAAGCCGAGGCTGAAAACCCAGAGGACTCCGAGTGAGATTTTTAACCTTCCGTTCTTTTTATTATATTGTGGGGAGATGTCATGAAGTCACGCTTTGAAGTTCTCCTTGAGGATCTTGGCGGAAGGTTCACGAAAGACGACATACCGAAAATGCGTGACGCTATACTCGCGCTCAGACAGGTAATGGAGCTTCCCGTTTCGTATTTAAACCCTTCGAGTGGCTACCATCCCGTTGTCGTGTTCAAAAAGCGCTTTGGACGGATAGTCAAGGAAGTTCCGGTTTCCCTGCTTGAGCTGAAGATCCTCAACCGCTACAACATGCCAGGGTGGAGAAGAGAGGTGGAGTTCTGGCTGGACAACGATATAGCCGTCCACGAAAGCCTTCTGGGTGTGGATGCCGTACTTATTGGCGACCCGAGAACCCTGAACAGAATTGGTGATGCCCTCAGGAGAATAGCCCAATATATGAGCGTCAGACCGAGAAAGCTCGTTCTGTTTTACAACTCCGTTTATCTGGATTACGGCGGCGGAAGATACATCCTCCTAACCCTGAGGGGCAACGACATTGAGCTTAGACTCATCAGAATGAAGCTCAGCGAGGCGGCAAGCTACCTCGGAAAGGCCGTTGAGTACATGGACTCGGCCTTTGGGAACAAGAACATCGAGTTTTACAAGGTTCTCTTCACGTATGCAACGAGCACGTACAGTACTTTTGACTGGTTCTTCCACAAATACCTATATCCAAACCTAAACCCCGAGCAGAGGGAGTTCTTCGAGGAGATGCAGGACTACCGCAACTTCCTCAGACTGCTCTACTCCTATGTGAACAGGCTCAACAAGGACAGACTAGGCGATTCCGTTGGCATCAGGGTGGTTAGAAGGGGAAACCCCCACAGGCCGCTGGAGATCGAGATAACGTTCACAAACCGGGGTATCCAAGTCGAAAGATACGTCAGAACGGCGCACATAAGCTTCATGGTGTGAGCCTTGAGGGAAGTTTTGCTCTTCATACTTTTACTGCCCCTCAGCTTCGTCCCCTGGCTTATTCATACCTCTTTCTGGGAGCACGTTGCCATAGTCAGCCTCTTTTACCTCCTAATTCCGGCGGTAGTCTCAAGACTTATGGGCTTCCAGTGGGGAGAAGTCGGCATAAGTCTACCAAACAAGGTCGGTATAAAGCTCTTTGCCGTTCTCTTTTTGGCTTCAGTCCCACTGAGTATCTACGGGAAAAGCATCCCCGAGATGAGGTCTTACTATCCGGTTTTTCCGTATTCAAGCGTTTTTGACTTCATTCTGGGCGAGCTTGCCATGGGGATTACAATGCTGGCCCACGAGGCTTTTTATCGAGGCTTTCTTCTTTTCCCTCTGGCAAAAAAGAACGAGTGGCTGGCCGTAATCCTCCAGAACCTCCCCTACACAATAGTCCACATCGGAAAGCCCAGGATAGAAGTCCCTTATGCGTTCGTTGCGGGCATTATTTTTGCAAAAATGGACTTAAAAGGAGAAAGCTTCGTCCCAAGCTTCCTCCTTCACTGGCTCGGTTCGGCTTTCTTCGACGTGCTCTGCGCGCTCTGAACCCTCGCGGTTCCGTAGCCGACGAAGAGCACCCTGTCCGGATCAAGGGCCTTTAGGACTTCCGGCCTGTGGGTGATTATGAGCGCGGTTATTCCAGCCTCTCGGATTATCTCGGCAACTTTCCTTGTAACCCTCATGGCCGTTAGAGTGTCAAGGTGTGCCGCGAACTCGTCTATGAGGAGTAGATTAGGTTTCTCAGCGAGGAGCGAGGCTATTCTAGCCCTCTCCTTCTGCCCCGTGCTCAGTTCGGAGTACTTCGCCCTGTAGAGGACTGCGTCGCTCAGTCCAGCCCTGTTAAGGACTTCAACTGCCGCGTTAAGGTCGCCTATCTTCCTGTAAACGTGCTCAAGTATGCTCTCAGTCCCAAAGCTCGGCTCGAACTCACCGGGTATCATAACGGAGACCTTAACGTTCTTGGGGACTTCTATCTCTCCAGTCGTCGGCCTGAAGCGCTCCTCCCACCAGCCGTTGGCCGCCCCCAAAATTAGCCTCAGGAGGGTGGTCTTTCCAGCTCCGCTCGCACCCACGACCGCTATGAGCTCGCCGGGTTTTATCTCGAAGTTGAGGTTCCGAAGGACGGGCCTCTGGATGACGCGGTGCCTGACGCCGAACGCCTCCAAAAGCTCCCTTATCTCCTTTGGAAGACCCTTCACGTCGAGCTCACTCTCGAAGACCTTGCTGACGTCTTTAAAGGCTATCGGCCCGCTCAGAGGCTCGACCTTTCCGTAGCTCGGACGCCAGAGCCTTCCGTCCTTTGGGGCGTGCGGGTCTTCCTTCAGGAAGCGTTCTATGTACTCCCTCGCCTCCTCGGTCAGCGGGTAGAAGAGCACGGGTCTTCCGCTTGCAGTCTCCCAGAGGAACTTGAAGCCAACCTTCTCGAAGAACGGGTTGTAGCGGGCCATCTGGGCTATTGTCTCGACTATGTGCTTCCTCTTCCTCATCTCCGGAATTCTGCGCTCGGCTATCCACTCGAGCGCGGCCTTAACGCTCAGCTGGCCGAGGCCGTCGGAGCGGTAGTCGGGATGAACTACAACCCTGGCTATCCTCGCCCCCGCGGTGTTCGTCTCCTTCAGAGCCTTCCACTTGGCCTCCTCCCAGAGGTACGAGCGGGCAACCCTCTTCTTGTACTTCTTCTTCAGCTCCTCGTAGAGCTCGCGCATTATCCTCTCCGGCCAGAATGCCGGGTGGAACCAGTCCTCTGGGAAGACCCTCTCGCGGATGTTCTTCTCGATTTCTCCGTTCGGCAGTCTGCGGTGCATTAGAGGTATAGGCGGGTCAACGCGGACGTAGCTGAGAATCCTCGGCTCGTACTCCTCTCTCTCAACGAGCTCGAGGATCAGGAAGCGTGAGGCCGGAGTTGAGCCCTTGATTTCGAGTATGTGGACATCCTCGCTCCCACAGACGGGACAGGCCTGCTTCGTGTTAGCCTCGAAGATGTGGCCGTTCTCACAGCGCCACAGCGCTACCTTCTCCTTCTGGCTCGCGTAGTGGTACTGCTCGAGCTCGGCTATCGCCTCGAAGTCGGACTCGTATTTAGCTTCTCTCGCCCGGATTTTGTAGGTATAGAGGAGCTCGCCCGTCAGCGGAGAATAGCGCTTTGCTTCAAGCTCCTTCTCCCAGAGGGGCCAGACCGGGATCTTCTCGCCGTTGTAGAACTTCCAAAGACGGTAGTCGTCGAAGTCAAGAACCTTAACGCCGTTTCTTTCCTTCGGCTTTCCGAGGACTTCAATCTCAACCTCGTCACCGGTCAGAAACCACTGGGCTGCGTTTCCAGTCATATAGAGCCTGTACTTCTCTCCGGCATCAACATCAAGAACGCCGAACCAGCGGTGCTTGAACCTCGGGATTTCGTTTCCAGTGACCTTTCCTCGCACTATCATGAGAGCCACCAGTAAAAATAGGGAAAAGATGTTATAACGTTAGCTCCAAGAGAGGACAAACGAAAACACTATTAACATTTCTTCCAAAAGTAACTCCAATGCTGGGCGCTGAGGTGTATGGAAGGGGACGCTACTGGGAGATAGACCTGCTTAGAGGAGTAGGCATAACGATGATGATAGTCTCGAACTTTGTGACTGATCTACAGCTTTTTCTGGGTTACAATGAACACCGGATGTTCTGGCTTCTCTTTGCGATTGCCACGGCAACGATATTCGTTTTTACTTCAGGTCTCTCCTTCTGGGTGAGCTATTCAAGGGCCCTGAAGCGAAGCTCTTCCCCCTACACCAAGTATTTCAGGCGCTTTCTCAAGCTCTTCGGTCTCGGGATGATCATAACTCTCATCACTTCCTTCCTTCCCGAAAGAATGACGATACACTTTGGGATTCTTCACTTTCTCGGTGCAGCGGCTCTTCTTGGTATTCCGTTTTACAGGTTCGGCATAACAAACATAATTTGGGCGTTGTTTTTCCTTCTTGGGTATTTTCTCGTAAGGAACATCCACGATGGCATTTTTCTCCTTCCCCTGGGCATTATGCCCAAGGATTACTTTGCCCCTGACTACTTCCCTATATTCCCATGGTTCGGTGTCTACCTGCTTGGAATGGCTGGGGGGAGCTTTTTCTATCCAAACGGGACAAGAAAACGACACCTTCCCCTTCCTCAAAGTCCAGCGGTTCACTTCCTGACCTTTATGGGCAGGCATACCCTGAAGGTGTACCTCATCCACCAGCCAATCTTTGTTGGGCTTTTGAGGCTTCTCTATGGCCCAATCCCCGGTCTTCCGTTTTGAATAAATGAAAAGACGAGAACTACTGACTGGCAAAAATAAGGTTTCTTATTCTCTCGACGATCTCTTCAGCATTCCTGCCAAACACGAGTATCATCGGCTCCTTTCCCCAGTCGCCGAGGTGATAGATCACGTTGGGCTTCTCTCCAAGCCTTTTCACGGCGCTCTCAATGCCCCACTCCATTGTACCCCTCTCGGCCCTCTTGACTTCCTCCGGCTCTTCCCTGCGGTCGTAGAAGGAAACCTTCAGTCCAAGCTTTTCTGCCCTCTTGATGAGCTTCTCTGAATAGCGGAGGTTGATAACCGCTCTGACCTCGGGGTAGAACTCCCTCATCTTCAGGAGAGCTCTCCTGAGGTGATCGCTGGCGTTGAGCTCAACCGGCCCCACTGGCTTTATCGTTTTGCCGTAGCGGACAATGCGGCCCTTAACTGCGAAGACTTCGCCGAAGTCAGTTGCCAGGGCAAAGTTGGTGCCTACCTCAGCAACGTGCGGGTTCAGGAGTTCGCCGAGTTTCACAAGCTCACCGACTGCTTTTTCAAGATCTTCCTTGGCCATCCACCTCTGAGTATCTCTCTGAAGCTCCCAGAGAGGATTGACGGCCTCTCCTTCTCCCCCTGAGAACCTTATCGCCCCCTCGACGAAGCGCTTTGCCCTCTCGACGGCCTTCGGAAGCTCAAGGCCCTTGGCTATGAAAGCTGCCAGAGCCGAAGAGAAGACGCAGCCCGTCCCGTGAGTGAAGCCCTCAACCCTCTCCCCTGAAAACTTGAAGACCTCCCCATTCCAGTAGAGGACGTCGGTGAAGTTCAGGTGTCCACCCTTGACAATAGCAGCCTCTGCGCCCAGCTCCTCTACTAGAACTCGTGCAACCCTTTTTATGTCCTCTATGGAGTTTATTTTCAGGCCCGTTAGAACCTCTGCCTCAGGGACGTTCGGGGTAACTATCGAGCCTGGGAGGAGCTCTCTCTTCAGTATCTCGACATCTTCAGGGCTTAAAAACCGAAAGCCTGAAGAGGAAGCTATGACCGGATCGAGGACTCTAATGAGCCCTTTCGTCTCCTCGGCTATGACCTTCACTGCACCGCCGTGAAGAAGGCCTATTTTGACAGCCCTAATTTCAAAGACACCCTTAACGGCCCTTATCTGTTCCCTGATAGTATTTGGTGGTACTGGAAAGACCCCCCTAACCTCGTCCGGGTTTTGATAGGTTATCGCGGAAACTACCGGGAGCGGGTGCTCGCCAAGGGCCGAGACGGTTTCGATGTCAGCCTTCAGCCCTGCCCCGCCGCCAGTGTCGAGGCCAGCTATGATGAGCACGGCCATGGACATCACTTTTCGAGCTTCTGAAGGATTTCAAGGGCAGCTTTCCTCCCGCTCAGGAGCATGCCACCGAATATCGGACCCATCCTCGGAGCTCCGGCCAGGGCGTTAGCCGCCATCCCCGTTGCGTAGAGCCCCGGGAAGACCTCCTTTGTGTGCTCAACGGTGAGTTCCTCGCCCTTCTCGGCCCACATCGGACCCTCTCCTGGTATGGCCTTTATCAGGCCGCGCTTGAGAAGGTGCTGGCTGATCTGCGCTCCGTGACCGGTTGAATCAATCACGAACTTCGCCTCAACGGTGAGCGGATCAACGTGAAGGCCCGTCATCATAACGGGGGTCCAGTTTATTACCAGTCCCGAGACCCTGCCGTCCTTAACCACGAGGTCTTCTACCTCTACCATGTTGAATATCTTCACCCCCATCTTCACCGCCTTGCTGGCGAGCGTCGAGGCGAGCTCTATCGAGTCGAGAACGTAGAGGCCGTTTCCAACTGACCTGTAATCCACGCCAAACTCGTCGAGAACCTCCCTCGCGCTCTCCTGGACGACGACACGGTTGAATCCCATCGCCCCGCCCCAGATTCCTCCTCCCACGGAGAGCTTCTTCTCGAAGATGGCTACTTTCGCGCCGCCCTTGGCGAGGTAATATCCGGCCACCATTCCTGACGGGCCAGCCCCGACTATGGCAACGTCAAGCTGGAGGTTCTGGAGGAAGTCGTTGAAGTATGCCTCAACTATCGCCCTGCTTATCTCTATCTCCCTCATGACCACCACCTAAAACCTTTTAAACCGCGCTCAAAACTTAGTTTTGAAATTTAAAAACTTTGTTATAAACAGGTTTTAAAAACCGGGTGATAGGCATGACCCAGCTTGAGGAAGCCCGGAAGGGCAGCATAACAGAGGAAATGAAGTTTATCGCCGAAAGGGAAGGAATAGACACCGAAAAGCTGAGGAGGAACGTCGCCAAAGGCTATACCGTCATCTTCCGCAACGTCCGCCACGACTGGGTTATGCCTGTGGCTGTAGGTGAAGGCGTCAGGGTCAAGGTGAACGCGAACATTGGCACCTCGCGAGACATCGTAGATGTCAAGGCAGAGATAGAGAAGGCGAAGGTGGCCGTAAAGTATGGCGCCGACACGATAATGGATCTCTCAACCGGCGGCAATCTCGACGAGATAAGGAGGACCATAATGCACGCCGTTGATGTACCCGTTGGTACCGTTCCCATATACCAGGCCGCTGAAGAGATGCTGGCAAAGGGCAAGGCTATCATAGAGATGACCGAGGAGGACATGTGGAGGGCCGTTGAGAAGCACTTCAGGGACGGAGTTGACTACACCACGATTCACGTAGGCGTTACAAAAGAAGTCGTCGAGAAGATGAAGAGAACGAAGAGAGCCGTCGGAATGGTCTCGCGCGGCGGAACGTTTCTGGCAGCTTGGATACTCCACTGGGGAGAGGAGAACCCATTCTATAAGGACTACGACTACCTTCTTGAGCTCGCCAGGGAGTACGACGTTGTCCTGAGCCTCGGCGACGGACTTAGGCCCGGCGGCCTTCCTGACGCCGGGGACGAACTCCAGATGGCTGAGCTTTATACCCTCGGAAGGCTCGTGAAGAGGGCTAGAGAGGCTGGAGTCCAGACCATGGTCGAGGGGCCGGGCCACATCCCCATAGACCAAATAGCAGCCCAGGTGAAGCTAGCCAAAGTAGCCACCGACAACGCGCCTTTCTACGTTCTCGGGCCGATAGTTACGGACATCTTTCCGGGCTACGACCACATAACGGCCGCGATAGGAGGTGCCATAGCTGCCCTCAACGGAGCTGACTTCCTCTGCTACGTGACTCCCGCCGAGCACCTCGGTCTTCCAAATGTGGAGCACGTGAGGGAGGGTGTTATAGCGGCAAAGATAGCGGCCCACGCGGTCAACTTAACCCGCTTCGAGGCCGACTTTAAGAAGGACTACCTCATGGCACTGGCGAGGGGGAAGCTGAACTGGGCTAGGCAGTACGAGCTTTCAATGGATAAGGAGAGGTTCATCGAGATAAGGAAGGAGAGACCGACGAAGACTGAAGCATGCTCCATGTGCGGCGACCTCTGCGCCATAAAGCTCATCAACGACATGCTCGCGGGTGAGAGGGAGTGAGATTAATCTACCGCGGAAAGACAAAGGATGTGTACGAGGACGGCCCTTACCTCGTCTTCTACTTCAAGGATTCGATACTTGGTGAGGATGGGAAAGAGGACACCGGCGGCAACGAGGTAGTAGGCGAGCGAGAAGGAAAGGGAAGCGCAGTCCTCGATGAAACCGAGTTCTTCTTCCGCCTTCTTCAGAAGAACGGGATAAGGACGCACTTCGTCGAGCGGATTGACGGGAGGAGGGCGCGCTTCCTGAAGGCGGAGAGGATACCACTTGAAGTCATCTACCGCGAGCTTGCCTACGGGAGCTTCCTGAGGCGCTATCGCGGCTGGGTGGAGGAGCTGAAGCCGCTCGGGATAGCGGAGTTCACCCTGAAAGACGACTCCCTGAAGGACCCGCTGATAACTGAAGAGGCCATAGTGAAGCTCGGGATAGCGAGTGAGGAAGAAATCCAGGAGATGAAAGAGAAAACCCTGAAAGTGGCAGGGATTCTGAGGGAGTTCTTCTCCTCGAAGGGCCTTCAGCTCGTTGATTTCAAGCTGGAGTTCGGCCGGAGAAACGGCGAGCTTATCATCATAGACGAGCTGAGCGGCGACACGATGCGGATTATGAGGAATGGGAAGCTCCTGAGCCAGGAGGAGCTGAGGGAGGTGATAGTGTGATACTCTCCACGATAGCATCCCACTCCTCGCTCCAGATACTCCTGGGGGCGAAGAAAGAAGGATTTAAGACGAGGCTCTACGTCTCACCTAAGAGAAGGCTCTTCTACTCTTCACTGCCGGTCGTTGATGAGCTCCTAGTCACTGATGACATGAGCGCCATCCTCAGCGATGATGGCATAGTTGTTCCGCACGGCTCCTTCGTTGCCTACCTCGGGCTTGAGGCGATAGAAAACGCTAAAGCAAAGTTCTTCGGGAACAGGCGCTTCCTCAAGTGGGAGACGACCTTTGAGCTCCAGGATAGGGCCCTCGATAGGGCCGGAATTCCGAGGGTTGGGGTGGTTGAGCCAGAGGACGTTAAGCCGGATGAGCTCTACTTCGTCAGGATCGAGGGGCCGAGGGGAGGAAGCGGCCACTTCATAGCCAGGGGCAGCGAGCTCGAGGAGAGGCTTTCCACAGTTGATGACCCTTACCGGGTCGAGCGCTTCATCCCTGGCGTTTACATCTACGTCCACTTCTTCTATTCGCCCGTCCTGGAGAGGCTTGAGCTAATCGGCGTTGACGAGAGGGTTCTAATAGCCGACGGGAACGCCCGCTGGCCTGTGAAGCCGCTCCCCTACACGATAGCAGGCAACAGGGCAGTTGTGCTTAGAGAGTCGCTTCTTCCACAGCTATACGACTATGGAAAAGCTTTCGTTGAGGCCATGAGGGAGCTTGAACCGCCGGGGGTTATCGGCCCGTTCGCCCTCCACTTCGCCTACGACGGCTCTTTCAGGGCGATAGGTATAGCATCGCGCATAGACGGGGGCAGTAATGCTGACCACTGGTACTCCGAGCTCTACTGGGGCGAGAGGCTGAGCATGGGACGGAGGATAGCGAGGGAGCTTAAGCTTGCCGAGGACGAAGACAGGCTTGAGGAGGTGGTAACGTGAGGTACGTGGGGAGAACCCTTGGAATAGGGCTGAACAGCGGAAGGCCATTCGCCTTCTACCTCCTCTGCTCCCGCTCATTCCCGAACAGAAGGGCAGTGGTAGAGGGGAACGCGGTTTACATCCTCAACCAGACCGAGACGGATAATCCTTACGTGAGCTATCCCGTCGTGAGATTAACTAAGGACTACGCGGTCGTCACCAACGGCCTTCATACGGACTTCATAGCTCAGGCCCTTGATTGGGAGAAGCCGAGGAAGGCCCTCGTCCACGTTTTAGATGCCCTCGACTACGAGAGGGACGACTACAACACCCCGAGAATAGCGGGAATAATTCAGCGCGGAGAAAGGAGAGGGTGGCTCGGCTTCGTCGGAAGGGATAAGCTCTGGGTCAGGGAGCTTGAGCTTGAAGAGGGAAAAGCGTTCCTGACGGCGACGTATAGCATTGACAGCTTTGAAGAGGTGGAGATGAGCTTCTCAACGGCCCGGGAGCTGGCGGAGAGAGCTATGAGACTTCCCTTTGAGAACAGGGTGCTGGCGATTGGTGTGGTGGAAAGGAAAGAGGAATGGGAGCTTGGGACGGCTGAGTAGCTAACCGAAGGCCGCCTCAAGCTCCTCGTCGATTTCCTCGACCTTCGTCAGCACGCTGACGGCCACCATAACGAGGGCCGAGACTATAGCCCCGCTCACGTAGATGTACTCCCAGTACGGGAAGTTCAGGACTCCCGCCGCTCCGAGCACCGCCACCAGCGACCCGGCGACCATTCCTGCCAAAGCCCCCTCCTTGGTTGCCCTCTTCCAGTAGAGGCCGAGCACCAGCGGGACGAAGACGCCGGAGGTGTAGACGTCGTAGGAGTATATGAGGAGCTCCACGATTCCCTGGATTGCCAGCGCCGCCCCCAGCGATAGCAGTCCGACAGCTATCGTGGTGAGCATCGAGAGCCGTAGGAGCTTTTTCTCGTCGCTGGTTGTCCCTACCAGTCCCTCGTAGAAGTCCTTGACCACGTGCGAGGTAGCCGCTGAGAGCAGAGAGTCCGCGGTGCTCATTATGGCAGCTAGGACAGCCGCCACGAATATCGCTCCCACAGTTCCGCCGAAGACGGAGATGACGAGCCTCGGAACTGCGGTCTTCGGCGAGTCTATCACCGCTTCGGGGTTGCCGGAAAGGGCTATTGCCAGCATCCCCGCGAGGGCTGGGAACACCGAGAGGGCCATGAGCAGTATTCCAGCATAGATTGCTCCCTTTCTGGCAGTTTTCTCGTCCTTTGCCGCGAAAAGCCTCTGGTAGAAGTCCTGGCCGATTAGGGTGTACATGACTGTTGCTATCAGTGTCAGCGCCAGCAGCGACGGGCCGAGGGAGGTAAGGCTGAAGTACTGATCAGCCGGTTGCGGAAGTCCGCTTATTCCGTCCAGTGTCGCCTCCAGTCCCGAGATGCCTCCGACCTTAATCAGGCCCAGGACCACCGCCACTAGTATCCCTATGCTCCCGATTATGATCTGTATGAAATCCGTTAAGGCCACCGCCCACAGTCCCGAGAGTGCTGTGTAGGCTATGAACACGAGCGTCGCGAAGACCGCTCCAGCTGTCCCTGGAAGGCCTATCGCCTCGAAGACCGCCGAAGCTGCCCACACCTGCGCTCCCAGAATTCCAACGAGTGCCAGCAGAGACAGCGTCGCCGCGAGCAGGCGAATCGCTTTGCTCCTGTAGCGCATCTCAAGGACTTCGGGGACGGTGTAGCGTGCCAGAACGCGCATTGGTCGCGCAAGGGTCAGTCCGAGAATCAAAAGCCCGAGACCGCAGGCGAAGCCGTACCAGATACCGCCTAACCCGTACGTTGCACCCCAGCTAGCTCCGCCCAGGATGAAAGCCACCACCATAGTGGGTGGCTGCGAGGGTTCCTACGAGAAGTCCCAGTCCCAGCCGCCTCCCTGCTAAGAGGAAGTCGGCCGAGGTCTTGACGTACTTCCGCGCGTACGCTGAAACTGCTAGCATTGCTCCCATGTAAACCACTATTGTCGTCCATATCACGTCCATGGCTGACACCTCATGTGTGTCAGCGGGGGAATTCGGGAAGGTTTATATGTCTTTCCGAAAAGATTTCAGAAAAATGATGAAAAATGGAAAGTTTGAACAGGAATTTCCGTCATTCTGCCGAAAAGAGCGCTTATTTTTTCAGTTTTTCCATAAGGTTTGCCATTTCCAGTGCGGCCATCGCATACTCGAAGCCCTTGTTGCTCTTTATCCCTGCCCTGTTCAGTCCCTGGAGCTCGTCTTCAACGGTTATCACCCCGAAGATAACCGGAACGCCACTGTCGAGGGAGACCTTTGCGACGCCCTTTGCAACCTCGTTGGCAACGAGGTCGAAGTGCTTTGTCTCACCCCTGACGACTGCCCCAAGGGCAAGAACCGCGTCGTACTTTCCGCTCTCGGCGAGTTTTTTGGCTACCAATGGGATCTCGAAGCTTCCGGGCACCTTTACGACGTCCACCTTTTCAACGCCGTGCCTCTCAAAGCAGTCGAGGGCACCGCTGAGTAGCTCGTTGGTTAAGAGGTCGTTGAACCTTGCAACCACAATCCCAATCTTTAGACCTTCACCATTGAATTCACCTTCAATCGTGTGGACGTTCATTCCCATCACCCCAATCACAATTCTAAGGGAAGCTTGTGACCGAGCTTCTCAGCCTTAACCTTCAAGTACATCCTGTTGTACTCCGTGACCTCCCCAGGGGCAGGAACTACCTCAACGACTTTGATTCCGAGCTCTTCAAGGGCCTTGGCCTTCCTCGGGTTGTTGGTTATCAGCCTGACCTTCGAAACACCAAGCGCGCGGAGCATCTGAAAGGCCGCTTCGTAAGTTCTCTCGTCCTCTGCATGTCCGAGAGCCTTGTTTGCTTCGACTGTGTCTAGACCTTTGTCCTGGAGCTCGTAGGCCTTTATTTTCTCCTTCAGACCGATCCCCCTGCCTTCCTGGTCCATATAAAGGAGTATTCCACCATCCTGGGCTATCATCCTGAGGGCGTTGGCTAGCTGACTTCCGCAGTCGCACTTGAGTGAAGCCAGAGTGTCCCCGGTGAGACACTTGGAGTGAACCCTGACGAGCGGGACTTCTCCGTAGGGCTCCTTGACTATTGCCACGTGCTCCTTAAAGTCGAGTTCATTGTCGAAGGCAATTATCCTGAAGTCGCCGTACCTAGTCGGGAGCCTCGCGTTGGCGTAAATCCTAATCAACTGCTTCCTCTTCACAAACTCCTTCCAGACATCGTCCGTTGTGAGAACCGGAAGGCCGTACTCCTCTGCAAGCTTTAGGGCGTACTCTCTGTTGTGCGAGTCCCCCTTCTCGTCGAGTATCTCAACTATCAGGGCGTACCTCTTGAAGCCGAGTATCTCCATCAGCTCAAGGGAGCTCTCCGTGTGTCCACGCCTCCTGTTGAGGCCTATCCCCCCGAGTAGGTGGAGATGTCCAGGATAGCGGAAGGCATCTACGCCAAGCCCTTCAGCTATCTTCTTCGCTGTTAGTGCCCTCTCCTTTGCAGTTATGCCTGTGAACGTTTCCTTGTAATCAACTGGAACCAGAAAGTTCGTCTCTCCCTCCTTGCTCGGAAGCTGGAAGAAGCCCCTCCTTAAGGCATCGTCCATGTCCATCGTGAGGCAGAGGAGGTCTTTCATGGAGAGCATGAAGTTGACGACCTCAGGAGAGGCTATCTCGGCCGGATAAACAAGGTCGGCCTCGAACTCCCTTCGGTCGTCTATGAGAACAACCGGCTTCCCCTCAAGGACTTTTCTCCGTATTTCCTCCCAGTTCATCCTCTTACCTCCAGAATTCTCTTCACGTACCTCACCAGGACGTCTATCTCGTAGTTGACCTTTTCTCCCGGTCTGAGAAGGCCGAGATTCGTCTTTTCCAGGGTGTAAGGGATGACCTGAACCCAAAAGCGGCTCGCCTCGATCCTTGCTACAGTCAGGGAGACGCCGTTGAGGGCTATAGAGCCTTTTTCAGCGACCCCCCATTTCTCCTTCGGCATCTCAAAGGCCATCCAGGTCGTGTTTCCGCTTTCTCTTTTCGCTATGAATCTTATCGTTCCATCCACATGACCCGTAACTATGTGACCGTCGAAGCGGCCATTGGCAGGTAAAGCCCTTTCTAAGTTGACGACCCCCGCCTCCCTGAGGTTTGTCCTCGCTAAGGTTTCCTCGCCAATGTCAAAAACTGCCGTCTTTCCGTCGAAGGAAACCACCGTTAGACAGGCCCCGTTTACCGCTACGCTGTCTCCGTCGTTCACCTCAAAGGGGAGCTCAACGTAGAGCTTTCCAGCCGAATAGCGGGCTCTTCCGGTTCCCTCAACTACTTGTCCGCTAAAGGAAGGAACTGACAGGCTATCCTGCCGCCCTCTATCAGGACACTGTCTATACCAAGCTCGCCGACCTTCTTCAGGATCTCCATTGGCTCGGTTATTGGATATGCCTCTGCTATCCCTTTGAATTTCTCAGGCTTTTCCGTGAAGAAGATGGCCCTCCCGTCCTCGAAGAGGCGGAACTTCCGTCCCTTTCTTACCTTATCTGCCACCCTGCCGGAGCGGTCGAGGATGACCTTAACCTTCTCAGGACAGTTCTCAAGCCTGCAGTTGAGTCTTGGGTCGTCGGCTAAAACAGTCCCCGAACCAACCATTATCGCCATGTGCTTCCTCCTGAGTTCCTGAACCCTCTGGCGGGCCTTTTCTCCGGTTATCCACTGGGAAGAACCGGTTTCAGTGGCTATGAAGCCATCTAGAGTGAGGGCGAGCTTTATCGAGACGAAGGGAAGCTTAGTTGTGATGTACTTAAGAAAGATTTCATTGAGCTTCCTCGCTTCCTCTTCTAAGAGACCAACCTCAACCTCTATTCCAGCCTTCCTTATCTTCTCTATTCCCTGGCCGGCAACGAGCGGATTCGGGTCCTTCATCGCCACGACGACACGCTTAAAGCCTTCCTTGATTATTCTATCGGCGCACGGGGGTTGTTTCCCCCAGTGGGAGCAGGGTTCAAGGGTTACGTACATAGTCGCCCCTCTGACGTCGTAACCTTTGGCCTTGGCGTCCTCTATGGCGTTGACCTCGGCGTGCTTCTCACCGAACTTTTTATGCCAACCCACACCTATTATCTTTCCATCCTTGACTATCACTGCCCCAACCATGGGGTTCGGATTTACCCAGCCCTCTCCACGCTTTGCCAGCTCAAGGGCGAGCCTCATGAACTTCTCGTCTTCCTCCCTCATGTTCTCAGATTTGTGACAGTACTTATAAGAATTTGTCTCAAATCTGGAACATTTTCCCAATAAGGCTCGCTGGCGACTCTGAGACAACCTTTTTATTGCTGGAGACTCAACGTTAAGATGGTGGTTTTCATGGAAGATCCCTACATCTGGATGGAGAACCTCCAGGATGAGCGCGTTCTGAAGCTCGTCGAGGAAGAAAACAGGCGTTTTAGGGAATTCATCGGGAAGCTGAGCGACGAGCTGTTCCCGGAGTTATGGGAGCTGTATTCACTTCCAACTCTCCACAGTGCCAGGCTCACGGAGAAGGGCATCATCGCAATGTTCAAGGAGAAGGAGGGGCAGGTTATAAGGTGGCTTAATGGCGATGTCATAGTTAACTCAAAGGCGCTTGAGGCCGAAATCGGCGATGAAGTTCTTCTTCAGGGATTTACTGCCTACGGAAAGGGCAAAAGGTCGTATACAGCTTCTCAATCGACAGGGCGGACGAAGGTGTTACGAGGATAATTAACCTTGAGAGTGGCGAGCTCCTAGATGTGCTCAAGCCCTCTGTGGGGAACGTAACCTTCCTAGAGAACGGCTACTACTTTTCACGCTTTTACAGGTACGGCGAGACTCCAGATGGATGCAAAGCGCCCGCGGTGAGGCTCTTCTGGAAGGACAAGAGCAGAGAGAAAATGGTTTCATCCCAGAGGGGGAGTTACCGCTCGAATGGGCACTGGTCGTTGGCGACAGAATCCTTGCCGGCAGGCTTGTCCACGCGAGCCACAGGCTTGAGGTTTATTCGCTCAACGGTGAAAAGCTCGATGAGATAGCCTTTGATCTTCCCGGGAGTGTATATCCCCTCGGTTCTGATGGCAAAAAGGCTCTCCTCCGCTACGAGAGCTTTACGGTTCCCTACAGGCTCTACGAGTTTGAGGGCGAGCTGAAGCTCATTGGGGAGCAAGAGATCGAAGAGGAGTTCACGGTTGAAGAGGACTTTGCAACATCAAAGGACGGTACCAAGATTCACTACTTCCACGTCAGGGGTGAGAAGGACGATAAAAAGGTCTGGTCTTCGGATACGGAGGATTCAACATCTCGCTCACCCCAAGGTTTTTCCCGCAGGCGATTCCGTTCATCAGACGCGGCGGAACCTTTGCAATGGCCAACCTGCGTGGGGGTAGTGAATACGGCGAGGAGTGGCACAGGGCGGGAATGAGGGAGAACAAGCAGAACGTCTTCGATGATTTCATAGCCGTCCTTGAGAAGCTCAAGAAAAACGGTTACAAGGTCGCTGCATGGGGTAGGAGCAACGGCAGATTATTGAGTTGGTCTACACTAAATAATTTTTTTTGTCCAGGGGATCATGAGGAAGAAAATTATGGCAATGAATGCTGAGACCACATTGCTCATTCCTAAGCCCCAAAACAAACCTGCAGACGAGTTGAAAATAATATATCCAAAAAGATATGCTAGTGGCAATCTAAGGCCCCAAAGCCTTATCATTCTAAGCACCAGGGACTCCCTTGTGTGTCCAGAATACTTGAAGACGTTGTTCACTATTAAGAATATCCCCGTAAAGAAAGGCACCGAGAGAATTAAAGGAATGACATTCTTACTCTCAATCAAGACCTGAACGTCGCTTACAAATACTCTTACAATATACTCTCTTGAAACAACTAAGGATAGAGCTACAATACTAGAAACCCCGAAATTCAATACCATGGCCCTTCTTGCTATTTTTTTTGCCCTTTCATATTTTTCAGCCCCGATATTTTGGGAGATCATTATACCTGTGCCACTTGCTATTCCAACAGTGAAACTCTCTAAGAGCTTCACTATTCTTATAATGATCAAATAAGCTGCGTATGTTGCTATCCCAAATCCATAGATCAATCTAATCATAATGATTGTTGTTATGTCATTTACCAATGAACCAAAGGCGAGTGGTATACCCTTTCTCAGAATTTTCCCATAGAACCTCAAATCAGGTTTAAGGTCCTGAACTTTTACCGATATCTCCATCCCCCCAGAGAAGACAATATAAAGGGAGATTATACAGACGATTACATCCGCTGTAACAGTTGATAGAGCAGCACCCCTAACGCCCAGGCGTGGAAGACTGAACAGACCAAAAATCATTACTGGATCAAGAATCATGTTAATAACAATTGCTAAAATGCTGAGCTTCATAGCAAGTTTGGTTCTCCCGAATGCCTTTATTACAGACAAACTTGCCGCAAACAAAAAAGAGAAGGGAATCCCAATATAGAGTATTATAAGATACTCCCTAACATACGAATAAGCGGAAGGAGGGACCCTCATGAACTCCAAGGCGTAAGGGATTATAAGTATCCCCAAGATTAAGGTGATAACAGAAGAAATAAGCATAAAAGAATAGACCGCACCAATTAATTTTCCGTACTTTTTATATTCCCCCGCTCCAACGTATTGTCCAATGAATATTGCACCCACTGCTGAAAACTCTAGACCAACGTGCATTAAGGTCGTTACCAACGGCAGTGCAGTTCCGGGTGTGGAGAGAGCGATTTTTCCAAAAAATCCGAGCCAAAAAGTATCGACTAAGTTATAAAGCTGCTGAATCAATGTTGAAAAAACTAGAGGCAAAGAAAGTTTAAGAATAGTTTTTGTTATATCTCCAGTAAGTATCTCCTGTCTAATTTCTTGGATTTTGTTGTGCTGCATTTTTCTCACCGCAGGAGAAAAATCAACACAGAGTATTCTGGCTAAGTCAAGTATCCCTCTATCAACTCCCTGCTTTTCCTTGGCAAATAGGGCAATATCTCACTATCAAAAAACTCCATCATCTTGCAGGTAACAGGATCCACTTCAATGAGTTTTCCTGTTTCTAAAAATGCATTAGCTCTACAACCAGCACCGCAGATTTTTACATACTTACAACTTAAGCATTTTTTGATGTCCCTTACTCGTATTCCCAGCACTCTTTCACTACCCGGATCCGGACTCTTCAGAATATCCCTCAGGGGTCTCTCTCGAACATTTCCTATACTAAATGGCAAACTTGGGCAAAGTGTTACAGAACCATCCGTTCTAATTGTTACTGAGGGCAAATAGCTGCATGGATGGGACTCTAGGTCAAAACTATAGATTCTATCTTTGATTTTGTCAGGGTATAGTAGGCTCTCCCTAAATATTGAGAATATTGCAAATTTGAACGGGGGTCTCTCGTCAATGTAACGTAAGATCAATCTTTTTAAAACTGGTGCCATATTTGACCAAGAGGGTCTAAGCGCATCCATCACGGAGATATATCTTCCTCTGATGATTGGAAGATCAATTGACCAACCGGAGATTGCTTCATGTTGCTCAATCCATTCATACATTTTTTCAAGTTCGTGGAGATTTTCAGTTGTTATCATAGTATTTATGTGCACTGGTATATCAGTCATTTTGCCAATAAAGTCAATATTCCGTACGATAACTTTTGCATCCACTCCTCTAACTTTTTTATTTGCATCAAAACCGTCCAGAGAAACTCTTAATTCTAGAAGTTTTGGAATATTTCCCAATTTTCCTACTGTTTGTTCGTCGAGAAGAGTTCCATTAGTTATAATTGTTTTCCAGAAATTCTCTGAAGTTTCACTGCTAAGAATCTCCAAGAAATCCTGTCTCATAAATGCTTCTCCCCCAGAAAAAGTCAGAAACTTAACTCCAACTTCTGCCAACTGGTTCATCCAATCCAAGATTTCATCTTTTGAGGGATCTCCATTAGGCAATTGGACGTAAGGATCCTCATAATAAAAGCAGTACATACATTTCAAATTACATTTATTAGTGACATCTATATGGGCTGAAATCGGTTCAAGATAAAAGCTGCCATTGATGTATCTCATTTAATCACCCCCAACCCTTTTCATTCTACAATGCTGAACATTGTTAGATGATCTCAAAAAATAAAATTATTATTGAAATTCAGAACTCCATTAAAAACGGGTCTGCATTATTGTGATTTGCAAGATGTCCTTTCAGAGTCACCCCAACGAATTTTCCTTCGTCGACTTCACTCCATGCCTGTGCCAATCTTCCTTCAAATCGTTTTATCTTGAAGTTTTCATCCATAGGGCCATCACCAATATTTACCATTAGAATTTGAAATTTAAATTTTTTTGTTGCCATTAAGTTATTAACCAAAAGTTATTAACACTATTATGAGCAATAGTTCTAACTAACCTTTAGAATTATGGATTATGATGAATTAAAGGACTGTGGAAAGTTCCAGGAATCTCGTTAGAGAACTAAAATAATACTAGCATAATGGAGTATTAACAGAGCCTGAAGAAGCATGCAATCCAGCAAAACGAAAGTTGTCTGATTTTTATGGGGGATTAAGACTCTGTTTTTAAACTTCCTTGGATTCCTGTTAGAATGACAGCGTCCACCGGCTCACGCCCTCAAGTTCTTTATGAAGCTGAAGGAGGTTGGAGCACCGGTCTATCTCAGAGTTGAGACAAAGAGCGGGCACATGGGCACATCGCCGGAGACGAGGGTGAGGGAGCTTACGGATTTGCTGGCCTTTGTCGTTAAGACGCTCGGATGAACGGCGGTGCGAACTTAAGTTGCTTGATCTTCGTTTTCGTTTTTTCTTTGTTCACTTTTAGAGTGCTGTAAAACAGTGGGAAAACGGGTAGAAATTACCCAATGCAACGTTCAGCAGTTGTAGCAGAGCATTGCCGCCCTCTTCAGCAGTATGACGCGGTGGAGCTTGCCGTTGATTATCCTAGCGTTGGATATCTTGTTGAGGTGGTGAATCCGCTTCCTCTCAAGCGCCACCAGATCGAGCTCGCGAAGAACCTTAACGAAGTCCTCCCAGCGGATTTTCAGCCACTTGGAGTACTCGTCGAAAAGCTCCTTCTCGACTACGCGGTAGGTCTTCCCATCAACCATGTAACGCTTTGCGTGCTTTGGAAGCTCCTTCCTCAGGCGCCAGCGGGCGTGGAGGGGCTCCTGCATCTCATAGACGGCCTCGTCCATGGACTCGCCCTCTACCATCATCTTGAGGATTATCCCGAGGATTCTGTTTATCCTGTCTGGGACGCCGACGACGTCTCCCCTCAGGACTATTCTCCTTCTCCTAACTCTAATGCCTTCCTTCTCCAGCTCTTCGCCGATTTTTGGTGTCGTCTTCTTCTTGTTCCCCCCAGTATCAACGATGCCGCCGATTATGAACGCCTTAACGTCAAAGTCCTTCTCGCTCAGGACTTCGTCCGCCCAGGGATCGAGCAGGACAACTTCATTGATGCCCTTCTCCTTGAGAAACTCTGAAGTAGGGCCTTCATAGGTCGTTATCCTGTCCAGCGGGCCGTGGAACATCTCTCTGAACTCTTCGTTTGCCCAGGTGACTGCCAGTTCGCTTCCCGTGAAGTAGTCCCTCAAAAGACCGTAGCTCTGGTTCACCTGAAGGCAGATTTTGCCCTTTTCCTTTTGGGTGTGCTTGTCCCAGTGGTAGAGGTCGATTATGAAGTACGGCCAGTCCGGGAGCTTTTCTCTCAGCTCCTCGGGTGTGAGAACGGGTTCAAACTTCTCCATCATGCAGAGGGGGGCGTAAGCGTAGTAAGAGCCATCAACCCTGTTTCCGTTTAAATCCCATGCAACGGCTGTCTTCTCCGGAACCCTGAAGATGGCACCCTTTCCGTGGACTATCTCAATCGCTATGTCTTGGAGCTTGTTCTTTGATTTCCTGAAGCGTTTTGACAGCGTTCCTATGCTGGATATGCCTTTTTCCTTAAGCGCCTCTCTGAAAACATCTGCGAGGGTCTTCATGGGCATCGCTTTCGGCTTATGAGAACGGTTAAAAAGATTTCCGTCCAGCGTGGAATCCGCCAACTCTAATGCAGTGGCGTTCTAGCAGGTGTACCCTGACCCGAAAGATTTTTAAACGGTCTTCCTTCCCTAATATCGAGCCCCGGTGGTGTAGCCCGGTCAAACATGCGGGCCTTTCGAGCCCGCGCCCCGGGTTCAAATCCCGGCCGGGGCACCAGAGTTCTTCCGCACGCTTTTCTGATAAGTTGTAAACTCACATGGTTGTTGAGTGTTATTCGTATCTTTAAGGGAGACCAGACAAAAGAGACAATAATCTCGACATGAAAGAAAAAGAACAAAAATCAGCCATATATAACTTTCACGATTTTTCCATACTCTGTCACGACAACGGCTGTAACCTGAAGCTTGAACCCGCTGCTTGGCCCTGCAGCAGTAGTAAACGCCTGAACGGGGTCATCACCGAACAGCAGCAGCATTCTGCTTTGGAACTCGATGAAGTACTCAAGCTCTGAAATCGAGTCTCCACTGAGAATCGGGGCTATGAACCCTCTCTGAAGGAGATTGCAGGCAGCATACGTCCCCTTCCTGTCCAAGCCCGCAACCACAACATCCGCTACCTTTACTTGTCCCTCCGTAAGCCTCTTCTGAAGTTCCACAACACTGTCGGCCGCAGGAATTATGAGGATTACCCCATAGCTTCCGCTCCACCTGTCTCCAGATTTGCTGACGAGGTACCACTTGCCGTTCTCTTTGACGAACTTGACTGGCAGTCTATCCTCGTTCTTTTCCAGGATCAGCTTCGTGTACTGGTTTGCCGCAGGTCCTCCAACAGTATAAACCACGGGCGCTATATTGTCTGGGTCACTAACTTCGGTATCGAGCATTGCGTCGGCGTTCAGGTTTTGGACGGGGGCAAGGACTGACTTTGATATAAGGTCACTTAAGCTCCTAAATTCTGGGGAGGGTATTCCCCCGTCCTTCTCCATGACGATGTCTATCCACTTCTGAACTGCTATCCCGACCTTTGCACCGGCCGCTACATCGGCTCCTGCGGCGTTTTCACCGACAACTACTACCGCTGGAGGAACGTTCGGCTTTAAGGGGGCTAACGCACTCTCACTTCCCACCTCAGTTCCTGGCGGGTAGCCCGAGTTTGGGTACAGTTCGACAACGGCGCTTGTTGCAGTTGTGTGGTGGATTACGAGAAGGGCCTTGGCCCCATCCGCTGTTGCTTTTATGCTACTGAGCTCGAGGACCGTCTTCTCGGAGATACCCCCTCCTGAGAAAGCTCCGGAGATATCTATTTTGTCCCCTACCCTGAGAACATAGGTGTCCCCACTGTACTCGCTGTACACTGTGATTTTCCCAGCACTCGCATCTATTGACTTCACTACAAGCCCATACCAGCGCTCCTGGGGAGCAAGCTCGTTGCTTTCAATGGTTTCAGTGGTCTGGATGTCCTTGAGAACCCAGATGTACTTCCCGTCGCCGTCAACGTAGCCCCTCTCTGTTGCAAAGACATCGTAGGTGTTCCCGGTATCTTCAAAGTACACAGAGAAGAGTGCTGACCACTCTTCCGATGAGTAGTAGAACTCACCTGTCCAGTGAATCTGGACTGATATTGACCCAATTGGAATTACCTTAGTCCATGTTTGCTGAGAGACAACTTGAAACCTTACTAGTGGCTGGCCTTCAAACGCGCTGACGTTTTCGGCCGAGGCAGCTATTGCCCCGGTCAGAAGGAGTGCCAGAAGCAATGCAAGCCGCCGCATGGTGAGCATCACCCTCAGTTTTTTATTGGTTCATCTCAAAAAACTTTTCGAGTAGCACCTTATATTCATAATTCGAATATCTCTGGAATTCATTCCCAATTATGGCCATGCAAAGATTTATAAAACGTCTCCAGGAAAACACTCCAGTCCGCAAATAGCGATAATCTAGAGGTGATGCTCATGGGAAGGACCACCAAGGTTGGTTCAGCTGGAAGGTTTGGCCCCAGGTACGGTCTTAAGATAAGGAGAAGGGTCGCGGCCGTTGAGGCCAGGATGAAGCAGAAGCACGTCTGCCCGGTCTGCGGAAGGAGGGCCGTCAGGAGGATAAGCACTGGAATATGGCAGTGCCAGAAGTGCGGTGCCACCTTTGCCGGCGGTGCCTACCTGCCGACCACCCCGGCAGGAAAGGTCGCCAAGCGCGTTACGGCCTCCAAGGCCTGATCCTTTTTCATCTTGAGGTGATACTATGGCGACCGCCGTTTATCGCTGTGCAAAATGCGGTAAGGAAGTCGAGCTTGACCTCGCGACCGCGAGGGAAGTTCGCTGCCCGTACTGCGGCAGCAAGATACTGTACAAGCCCAGGCCTCGCGTTGCCCGCAGGGTCAAGGCCATCTGAACTATTTTTCCCTGCGAAAAGCTTTTATCAAGCATTCCAAACAAGTGATTGCCATGATGCTGATAACGACATCCCACCGGCCGACCAGGAGAACGAGAAGCTTCGGCCACGATCTGGAGAAAGTCTTTCCCAACTCACTTTACTTGACTAGAGGTAAGAAGACCATCCAGGATCTTCTCATGGAGGCCTACGACAGGGGCTATGAGAGACTTCTAATAATCAACGTCTGGAAGGGCAACCCGCTCAAGATGACCTTCATCAAGGTTGATCCCGAAGACTGGGGATACCTTGGCTACCTCTACCTCCACGGCATAAAGCTCCAGCGCGAGATTGGCTTCAGGAACATACCGCCGATAAGGGAGGAGATGCCCTTCGTGGTTACGACGGCCAAGAGAGTCGGGATAGATCATACGGCCTTCGCCCAGGTCTTCGCAGAACTAACCGGTGGAAAGTTCGTTCCGAGGGGCAACAAGAGCCTTCAGACGATAGCGGACAAGAACAACACCGACGTTATCGGCGTCATAGAGAACTATCCGCGAGGAATGGCCGTGAACTTCTACCGCTTTGACATAACCAAAGAGCGCCCGGTCGGCCCGCTCATCCTCGTCAAAATATGGATAATGGAAGACGGCCGGAGATGGGACTACAAGGAAGCCCTCGGCATCAAGCCGAAGGGGTAGTCCGAAACCGTTTTTAACATCGGGAACCTAAACAACCCTATGAGCCGCATGCATTTCTACCTCAGACAGCGTCTTGAAGAAGTCCGAAAGAGGGTTCTCTACGAGAGCTATGAGGCCCAAAAGCTTCCAGCATGGGAACGGGTTGGGATAACGTGGCTAACCCTTCTTGTATTCTGGATAATCATAAGCGGGAAGTTCTCGCCATCGCACGTAATTACCGGGGCCCTCGTGACGCTTCTGATAGCGATTATAACGAGGGACTTTCTCACCGACGATATAAGGCGGACTGGGCATCTCCTCTCGAAGGCGACCTACATATTCCTCTTCCTTGTCCCACAGTACCTCTTCATCATGGCCTTTCGACTGCTCGAGAGCAACCTCAGGGTCGTCAAAAACGTGATCTTCATGGACATAAACCCTGGGATAGTGAAGGTAAAGGCGGATCTTCACTCAGATACTGGTCTAACTGTCCTTGCGAACTCTATAACGCTCACACCTGGAACTCTAACGCTCGATGTCAGCAAAAAGCTTGGTGAGTCCTACCTTTACGTTCACTGGATTGATGTTGAGACCCTCGACCAGGAGAGGGCTGGAGTAAAGATAAAGGGGGAGCTCGAGGAATGGCTCAAGAAAATCTTCTGGTAATTCTGCCCTACGCGGTGGCTTTCCTCGTGTTTACTGCCACTCTGGTTAGCTACCGCGTTATCTTCGGCCCGACGCTTGCGGATAGGGCAGTTGCCCTGAACACCGCTACCACTAAGGCTGTGGTAATAATAGCAATGCTCTCGCTCCTCTACGACGCTCCCTATCTCCTCGACGTGAGTTTGGTCTTACTCATGGTCAACGCCGTAGGAGGGCTCATCATAGCGAAGTACATGGAGGTGAGGGCGTGATAGAATGGGCCTTCCTTCTCTTCGGGCTCTTCATAATGTTCTTTGGGGCCCTCGGTCTGCTGCGCTTCCCCGACGTCTATACGAGGCTTCACGCGACTGCAAAGTGCGATACTGGAGGGGCGATAAGTATCCTTCTGGCGCTGGCCATAGCATCGAATTTCCCAGTTACTGGAAAGCTCAAGTTCCTCGTAATAGCCTTCATGATAGCTATGATAAACCCAATGGTCAGCCACGCGATAGCGAGGGCCGCCTATAAGAGTGGGGTGAAGCCGAAAGCGGTGGTGGACATGTATGCTTGGGACAATCCATGAAATTCTCCTCGTGGCGATAATACTCCTCTCGGCCTCGGTGGTCGAAGCTGAAAAGCTTACCTCCGCGGTGCTACGCTACGGTCTCTTGAGTTTAGCATTTGTAATCGTCTTAATCCAGCTCAAAGCCCCCGATGTTGCTCTCTCAGCGGTGGTCGTGGGTGCCATAGTCACGGGTCTCTTCCTCTACACAATAAAGGAGGTGGGGGAGTGAAGCGCCTTGTCGGAGTGCTCCTCAGTTCGGCCCTCCTGCTGGAGCTCCTCGGGCTTGATTACGCCAAAGTTTCGGGGGGCAGCTACGCCTACTACCTGGCCCACTGGCACGAGGTGGGAATACCAAACCTCGTTACGGCCATACTCGCCGACTGGAGGGGCTACGACAGCCTGGGTGAGGCGACGCTCCTTTTTGCGGCGGCCACCGGCTTTTACCTGCTCCTTGGAGGGAAGTGGAAGTGAAGATGAGCCTCGTTGTGAGGACGACGACAAAGCTTGTCGCCCCGTTCTTGGTCACCTATGGGGCCTATCTTACCATCTACGGCTACGAGAGCCCCGGGGGCGGCTTTCAAGCAGGAGTTATCTTTGCCGTGAGCGTTATCCTGCTCATGACAGCCTACGGATACAGGAGAACGAGAAAGCACTTTCCGCTCATGACCGTCCAGCTCGTGGAGTCCTCTGCGGCCCTCTTCATAGTGGGGGTCGCGCTTATGGGGCTGGTCTTCGGGTCCTTCTTCCTCAACTTCCTCCGCCCCTACATCCCCGGAGGCACCATAATGACGTTCAACATAGGCGTTGCCCTCAAGGTGGGAACATCCTTCATCCTCGTCTTCTACATCCTTTCGAGGTGGGCTGACCGTGATTAACGCCGAGACAGCCGGAATAATTGTGATGCTCATCGGCCTCTACGGCCTGATATCAAAGGAGAACCCGATAAAGCAGGTGCTTTCAATCAACGTGATCTCCCTCGGTTTAGTACTCTTCTTCATAGGCGCAGGCTACGTTGAGGGTGGGAGCTTCCCGATAATGCCCTCCAATCCGGTTGACCCGCTTCCGGCGACACTAATGCTGACGACGCTTGTAGTTGATGTTGCCATAACCGCGTTGGCTCTTGCGATGATACTGCGCATCGGGAGGGGGTGGGCTTGATAGCTGTCTTGGTGGCCCTTCCACTCCTCTTCGCGTTCCTCACGGCACTCACGATACCTTTGAGGATGGAAAAGTACGCTAGGTACTTTTTCTTGGCAGGTGCGCTGTTCCCGTGGTTGGTCTACCTTCTCATAGGGGAAGGAAGCGAGGTTGTGGGTGGCTGGCCGAAAATAGGGGGGATAGAGGTCGCGCTCGATACCTATAACTCTCTCCTCGTCTTCGGTGAGCTGATCCTCTTCTCTGCCGTTGCCCTGTACTCCATTGACTACTTCAAAAAAGACGTGAAGCCCCTCGTACTACTTCTCCTGGTTCATGCGGGCCTCCTCGGGGCGTTCATAAGCAGGGACCTCTTCAACTTCTACATCTTCATGGAGATAGCGTCGGTCTCGGCTTTTTCCCTGGTGGGCTTCTCCGGAGGGAAAGAAGCACTCAAGGCTGCCTACAAATACCTCATGCTCTCCCTCCTTGCCTCCTACTTCTTTGTTTTCTCCATAGGCATAATCTACCTCAAGACGGGCTACCTGAACCTCGAACTGATTTCCCAATCTCCCCTCTATCCTGAGGTGGAGGTTGCCGTCGCAGTTGCATTCACTTCACTCCTCCTCAAGGCCGGAATCTTCCCGCTCCACACCTGGCTTCCTGATGCCCACGCCAACGCTCCCTCTCCAGTTTCGGCGCTCCTATCCGGGGCTGTTGTTAAGGCCCCGGCTTACGGCATGGTGCTCCTCTCGCTCTACCTTCCCCTCCAGGAGAACGTCAAAAATGCCCTTATTGTTCTGGCATTCTCTTCGATGTTTTTTGGCGTTGGGGTCATGTTGTTGGAAAGGGACATAAAACGCTTTTTAGCTTACTCGACGGTTTCCCAGATGGGCTACGTCCTCCTCGGTATAGCGACCCTCAACCCGATGGGGGCCGTCTACTATGCCTTCGCCCATATGCTCTTTAAGGGCGGTCTCTTCCTCGCAGCTGGAGTTCTGGTGGACAAATTCAAAACGAGGAAACTTGAGAAGCTTTCCTACAGGGGCGACCCCATATTAATGGTCTCTATCCTGACGCTCAGCCTCGCGATAGGCGGAATATGGCCCTTCGTCGGCTCACCTGCAAAAGCTGCCCTCCTCAAAGGACTGCCGTATGGTAAAGAACTGTTTTACGTAGCTGGCCTGGGAACTCTTATCTCGTTTACAAAGCTCAACTACTATCTAATGAGAGGGAAAAGAAGACGGTACGGCTTTACAGTGCTCCCATCTTTAATAATGGCGCTCGCGGCACTCTTCGCGGGGATTTCGCTTGGGGGCTCCCCAAAGGCAATGGATGCCTGTCTGCTCCTGGGGGGAGTGGTGCTATTCCTTCTGCTTAAAGCGAGCGGTCTTCTTGGAGTGAAGCTTCCTAAAAGGGAGATGACGCCGAAGGAAGTGAACATCGGAGCAGCCCTTTTCTCTCTCTTCCTTCTCCTACTACTCTACCTCTCTCAGGGTTAGCTCCTTGACTTCTTCTAGCCCCATAAGGGCCCTTTTAAGTTCCTCAAGAGAAATTCTACTTCCGCTGACGTCCATTATCGCAACTATCGCCGCGAGGCCCAGCTCGGAGAGCTCCTCGCTCTCGTTGAAGAGGATGTTTATCCCGTGCTTCCCAAAGAGCCCGCTAACTTTGGCCAGAACTCCGGGCCTGTCCTCCACAACGAGTTCGACCTCGACGAGCTTTTTACCTGGGAGGGCTATCCTCTCGAGGTGAGCCTCCTTGAGGTCAGTGTCAATCTCAACTAGGAAGTACGCTCCCTTAACGAGTCCCAGCTCGTAGGCTAGCTCGAGGGGAAGTTCAATCTTTCCATCTTCCCTGACTTTTACAAGCTCGTAGTGTCTCATATTTGTTCATTTATCTAGACATCCTAAAAAAAGTTTGGCATCTCAAAATATTTAAAGGGAAAAAGGTAAAGCCTCTGGGGATGCATATTGGCATTCGACGTCATAGGCTACGTCTTCATAATAATCGCAGTCGCGAGGATTTTCGCTGAGGTCTTTGAGAGGATAGGCTATCCTGGATTTCTCGGCGAGATTACGGCGGGTTTGATGCTTGGCGTCTTCCTCCACGACCTCCCGAGAGAAGACCTCACCCTAATGGCAGAGTTCGGTGTGTTCTTTCTTATGATGTACGCCGGGCTGGAGCTGACTCCTGAGGAGGTTCGTATCGGCGGAAAGAAGAGCCTCCCGATATATGTGATCACGCTCGTTGTTATGTTCTTCCTCACGCTCCCCTTCACGGGTTATAGGATAGAGACCGACAACTTCATAGTTGCATCTATTCTCGCCGTTGCTTCGGCGCCGATAGTCATACGCTTAACGCGTTTCTTCGGCCAGGAGTTCCTCCACGTTGCGCTGTCCTACGCCGTTATAAGTGAGGTCGGAACCCTTGTAATCCTCTATCTTCTCATAAACTTCGAGCTACACCACCTCAGCTACTTTGAGCTCTTCCTTGAACTTCTAAAAGACGCCGTCTTCCTGACTGTTGTTCTCGGCCTGAACTACGTAATTGGAATAAAGCAGAGACTCAAAATAATCCGGGCCCTCAGGAGGCTCCAGAGCGACGAGGCCGTTTTCGGCATGGTCATGATCCTCGCAACTTCCCTGGCCCTGATCAGCGAGGAGCTTGGGCTTCACTTCAGCATAGGGGCCTTTCTGGTGGGGTTAATGCTCCACAGCGATCTGCTGGGCACCAAGCAGTATGAGAGAGTGCACACTATTATTTCCGGCATAACATACGGCATCTTTGCTCCCATATTCTTCGCGTGGAGGGGGATAAACTTCGAGACGGAGTTTTCGCTTGAGGTCGTATACTTCTTCGTCGTAATCTACCTCGTTAGGGTACTCATAACCACGGTTCTCGTCTGGGAGAAAGACCTCAAGGTCTCACTCACGAGGGCCGCCGGCATCTCGAGTTTCGGCGTACTAGGTCTGCTCGTCGGTGAGGTTGGCTACTCCTACGGCGTACTTAGTGAGCACATGTATGCTCTGGCCTCGCTGGCCAGCGTCCTCGGAATCTTTGTCTCGGCCACAATTGGGCTCGTACTGAGTCATATAGGGGGGAACAAAGGTGAGTGAACCCATACACGGATACATTGAGATTGAATTTCCGAACGAAGAAGTTGCAAGGATCGCCTATGAAAGCGTCAGGATAGAGCACGAGACAGTGCCGTACAGGAGAACGAAGGGGGAGTTTACACTCGAGGGAAAGAAGATACGGTTCGAGTTTACCGCAGAGGATAACTCCGCCCTAAGGGGGACTCTCAACTCCTACCTGAGGTGGATAAAAGTCGCCTTGGACTCCATTGAAGTCTGAGTTTCTCCACCGAAACTATTTAAAGCCTCTCCCTTATTCTCACCGGGATTACGATTACGGAGGTGTTGGTATGCAGAACATTCCGCCGCAGGTTCAGGCGATGTTGGGCCAGCTCGAGAGCTACCAGCAGCAGCTCCAGCTCGTTGTTCAGCAGAAGCAAAAAGTACAGCTTGAGCTCACCGAGGCCAAGAAGGCCCTCGAGGAGATAGAGAACCTTCCGGAGGATGCCGTCGTTTACAAGACCGTTGGCACGCTCATCGTCAAGACCACCAAGGACAAGGCCATTGAGGAGCTGAAGGAGAAAATAGAGACCCTTGAGGTAAGGCTCAACGCCCTTGAAAGACAGGAAAAGAAGCTCAACGAGAAGCTCAAGGAGCTTACCGCTCAGATACAGTCGGCCCTGAGACCGCCGACTGCCGGCTGACTCTCTTCTTTCTTACAGGTTATTTCTGTCAGTGGTGATGACTATGGAGAGCGAGGGAAGGAGAGTAGTCCACATAGGTCTGCCGGAGCTTACCGAGGAGCAGATAATCGAGGTAGGTGAGCTCGCACAGAAAGTCGTGATAAAGCACGTCTTTGATGCCCTCAACAGGAGCGACGTGAAAGACATAGAGGTAACGACGAGAATAAACAGGGGCGAAACCCTCGACCTTGAGCTTGAGGTATACCTTGAGGTTCCAGTTTTCGTGAAAGTTGACGTGGAGAAGCTGATTGACGAGGCGGTTGAAAAGGCCTACGCGACCGTCGAGAAAAAGCTGAGGGAGATCGCAAATGAAGGGCAAGATAAAGCTTAGACGCTTCCTTGAGGCAGCTAGAGACAGGTCGTTTCTCCTTCTCTGCCACCACAATGCTGATCCCGATTCTCTCGGCTCTGCAATAGCGTTTGCCCGTTTTCTGAAGGCGAGAGGAGTTGGAAAAGTTAGAATAGGCGTCGCCCAGAGCGTTTCTTCCTACGCGAAGAGGCTTCTCACGCTTTCTCCCGTCCCGGTCGAGAAGAACCCTTCCGTTGATGAAGACGTAGTTGTTATATTCGACACATCCTCCCTCGAACAGCTTGAGCCGATTGAGATTCCAAAGGATAAGTTTACAATCCTAATAGACCACCACGTCGAGAAGAAGAACCCGGTAAAAGCAGATATTTCTGTCGTTGATTCAACGCGAACATCCACGGCTGAGATCGTATGGGAGCTCTTTAATTACCTTGGGTTTGCAGACGAGCTCTCCGTTAAAGCCCTTCTGGCTGGGATAGTGACCGATACCGCCAACTTCAGGTTCGCGAACTCGAAAACGTTCAAGTCTGTATCCGAGATGCTTGAGGCTTTTCCAGTTCAGATGGGTGAGATTTTCCAGCTGGTTGCCCCGGTGAACGACGAGAACATTGACCAGGCAAAGAGGATGGCCGTGCTGAAGGCCTGCCAGAGGATGGAGATAAGGAAGTTCCGGAAGTACATAATAGCCGTCTCAAAGGTATCGGCCTACGAGTCCCTCGCCTGCAAGGTCTTCCTCCAGCTTGGGGCAGATATAGCCATCGTTGGAAGCGAGAAGAACGGCGTCAGGATTTCCGCGAGAGCAAAAGAAAGCCTCGTCAGGAAGGGTCTTCACCTTGGAAAGATAATGGAGAAAGTAGGGCCAATTATTGACGGCTCGGGCGGGGGACATGCCGGGGCCGCTGGAGCGAACGGAAAGAAGAACCTTGATGAGGCAATTAAGCTTATACTAAAAGAGATTGAGAAGTTTTTGAGGGAGGTGGAGTGAGTGGCGCGCTGTCCTCTCTGTGGAAAGGCCCTTGACTGGGCCGAGCTGATAAACCAGATGCTCGAGAAGGACGTTGGTAAGGACGTTTTCAAGGACAAGGATAAGTTCATGGAGACCTTCAGCGACTTCGTTTTTAAATGCCCACACTGCGGTGAGGAGTTCTACGGAAGAAACCTTCCGGCTTCAGAGGCAGAAAAGGTGTTCGAGCTGTTGAACGACTTCAAAGGCTCAATAGACTGGGACAATAAAAGGGTACGCCTCAGGCTCAACAGCCTCCTGGCACTCAATTCGATGCTCGAGAACTGGGACAAGAAGATGAGGGGTTAGGCTTTTAGGCCCTACGCATATTTTCTTCATTGGTGGTTTCTGTGGAGGCGGTAAAGAGATACCTCTCACGGAAGGACTTCAAGAGTGCTCTCAATTCTGCACTAAAAATTGAGGATAGTTTTGAGCGTCTTCTGGCACTCCTCAGGATTTTTGATGAGTTCCCGAGAGAGGAAGTTCTCTCCGAGATGCTCCAAGCCCTTGAGGGCATCGAGGACAAGAGGGAGAAAGCGCTTGCCTATTCTATAGTGGGAAGGGCTTTCTATCAGCTCGGACGCGAGAGCGCCGGGGAGAGGTACATGACACTGGCGGTTTCCCTTGCCAAGGAATTTTCACCTCCAAGGGTTAGGGGGGAACTTCTCGCAGGCATTGCCAGAAACCTCGCACTCTCCGACAGATATAAGGACGCTTATCTGCTCTTCTGGGAGGCTGTTGAGACCCTCCAGTCTGCGAGGGGGCTTTCATCGGCCGCTCTCTCTTCGCTCCTTAGGGTGGCGAGGCTAATAGAGAAGACTGCCGACGAGATAAACGCCCCAATTGCCCTCGACTACTACCGCCTGGCAAGGGAAGTGTATGAGTCCCTCTTCTTCAACCTCCAGGCCAAAGAGCTTTCCGAGAGAATAGAACTTATAGAAGAAGTTCTCCGCAGGGGAAAGAGCGTGGTTGATTCCCTTGTGGAGAGAGGAGACGTTGAGAAGGCAGTGGACTTAATCCGATTTTTAGACCTCAGGGAGAGGGCCTCGGAAATGCTGAAGCTCAGCTACTGGCTCTTCCTCCACGAGAGGCCGGACCTCGGAAGGAGGGTCTTTGAAGACGCCATGAACCTCATACTCGTTGGAAAGTTCAGACCCTCGGACGAGGAGCTTTTCAAAATAGCAAGGAGAATGCTCCGCATCGGCCTCGTCGAAGAGCCGCTTGTCCTCGCGGGCATCATTGAGGACTCCCACCTCGCCTCTGAGCTTTTAGGGGAAGTGGCCATCGCCTACAGGCGGATGGGAGAGCTCTCAAAGGCCCGCTCGATAGCGGAGGGAATTCCCGACGAAAGTGTTAAGAACCGCGTTTTGAAGGCACTGGAAGGTGGTGAAGATGTGGGACACGAGCAAGGATTACCGCTTACTGGTCGCGGAGAAGAGCGTGGAGCTGTTTTTGAAGACGATAGAGGGAGCGAAGTTCAAGGGGAAGTGGGACAAGAAGAGGGCAATCCAGCTGGCAAAGGAGATGATCCCTGAGATACAGGCTATGCGCTACAGCTACATTGATCCGAACGAACTGGTTGATACACCTCAGATGAAGGCCCTCAAGGAGAAAGCCCTTGAGATAATCGAAGCTCTGGGTGGCGAGGACTGGCACCATAAGTTTCTCCGCTTAGCGGACAAGAGCGAGCGCGAGAAGGTCGAGGAAGCCGTTGCAAAAGTCCGCTTCTTCCTGAATACGATCCTTGGACTTGACAGGAGACTGGCCTTAGGGAAGATAAACGACCCCGTCATAGCTGTTGATATCAAAGTCGGGGAAGTCATGAGCGTCGCGAAGCACCCGAACGCTGACCGCTTGCTGGTTACGAACGTCAACATCGGCGACAGGGCGATAACAGTCGTTACAAACGACCTCACCGTTAAGGAAGGCAACCGCGTTGCCGTTGCGCTACTGCCACCAGCAAACTTCCGCGGAATAGTCAGCGAAGGTATGTTCCTCGGTGCAGGAGAGGGTGTTTTGAAGGACGTCAAGGGTGAAATCGGTGGCCTTCCGAAGGGAATCCCTCTTGAGGCCCTCAATGAGACAAGGAATATCGTCGAGGCGTTTTTGAAGGGATAACCCCTTTCTCTTTAGCCTTTCGCAGAAAGTCCTGTGAGAGGGCGAATTACACTGTAGCATTTTATTTTCATTCAGGTTAATTTTTGCGTTCTGACTTTTCGCTTACTTCCCCTTCAAACACTTCGGAAAGTGTCCATTAGGGCTTAATTTCCCCATATATACTCTCAATGCACAAGTCTAAACACATGCACACTCCCGGTAAAGTTTATATCCCCCCCGTTTAAACAACCATCGAGGTGTTTCCAATGGCTGAAGGATATGGGGAGTACAGGGATAAGGTTCTGGAGTTTATTGAAGACCACGAGAACTGGAGGAAGCACACAATAAACCTCATCGCGAGCGAAAACGTGACTTCTCCTAGCGTTACCAGAGCAGTTGCCTCTGGTTTTATGCACAAGTACGCCGAGGGCTGGCCGAGACAGAGGTACTACCAGGGTTGTAAGTATGTTGACGAAGTTGAACTCATCGGTGTTGAGCTCTTCACTAAGCTCTTCGGAAGCGACTTCGCCGACTTAAGGCCGATCTCCGGAACGAACGCAAACCAGGCAGCCTTCTTCGGGCTCACTCAGCCGGGTGACAAGGCGATAGTTCTTCACACCAGCCACGGCGGCCACATAAGCCACATGCCCTTCGGTGCCGCCGGAATGCGCGGCCTTGAAGTCCATACCTGGCCCTTCGACAACGAGGAGTTCAACATCGACGTTGACAAGGCCGAGAAGCTCATCAGGGAGCTTGAACCCAAGATAGTCGTCTTTGGAGGTTCTCTCTTTCCGTTCCCGCACCCGGTTAAGGAGCTCGCTCCAGTTGCCAAGGAAGTCGGCGCCTACGTCATGTACGACGCAGCCCACGTTCTCGGCCTTATAGCTGGAAAGCAGTTCCAGGACCCGTTGCGTGAGGGAGCTGATATAATGACAGCCTCTACCCACAAGACCTTCCCTGGACCACAGGGAGGTGTTATCCTCTACAAGAAGTTCGGCGAGACCGAGGAGATAGCCAAGCTCCAGTGGGCAATCTTCCCGGGTGTCCTCAGCAACCACCACCTCCACCACATGGCAGGTAAGGTAATCACAGCCGCTGAGATGCTCGAGTACGGTGAGAAGTACGCAAAGCAGATAGTCAAGAACGCTAAGGCCCTTGCCGAGGCCCTCGCGGAGGAGGGTTTCAGGGTCATCGGCGAGGACAAGGGCTACACCGAGAGCCACCAGGTCATCGTTGACGTTTCGGACCTCCATCCGGCCGCTGGGGGATGGGCCGCCCCGCTACTTGAGGAAGCCGGAATAATCCTCAACAAGAACCTCCTTCCGTGGGACCCGCTTGAGAAGGTTAACGAGCCGAGTGGCCTCAGAATAGGCGTCCAGGAGATGACAAGGGTTGGAATGATGGAGGACGAGATGAAGGAGATAGCCCACTTTATTAGACGCGTCCTCATAGACAAGGAAGACCCGAAGAAAGTCAGGAGAGACGTCTACGGCTTCCGTGCGGAGTACCAGAAGGTCTACTACTCCTTCGACCACGGTCTCCCGCTCAGGCTCAGGGAGTGAATTGGAACTTTTCCACGTTTTTATTTCTAATTTCTATTGTATTCAGAATGGGGATATCTCCGCTGGATTTTTTTGAAGAAAATGTTATAAACAACCTTCTCTAGCCGTTTTCAGCGGTACCGTGTCTTCATTAGCCACGCGCCCCCGGTACCGCTGACTTTCCTGAGAACAGAGTAAAATCAGAGTATTAAATCTAGGTGCTCAAATCATCCAACGTTTCGAAACCTCTTGAAGTGAACGAAAGGGTTATTATTCCGGAGGTTCAACGGTTTCTGGTGAAATCAATGAAGAAGGCGCTTGTGATAGGAATAGCCATTGTTGTTTTGGTCGTAGCGGGATACGGAGCACTCAGCTGGACTGGAAAGGAGGCAAGCGGTTCGCCGCAGGACAACCACGCGAAGTTCGTCAAAATGGAGCTCGACAAGTCCGTCTACAGTCCTTCTGACACTATGACCATCAGGATAACCAACGAGGGCAAGGTAAATGTGACTACCAGCTACCACTTCAGGCTCTACCGGGAAGAAAACGGTGAGTGGAAGGAGGTTCCCGTTAACCTCATGTTCATAGCGGTTGCCGTTTCGATAGAGCCTGGAAAGAGCTGGGAGCAGAAGGTCAATCTCGCAGACCTGAAGCTTTCTCCGGGACACTACAAGATCACAAAAAAGGTCATTTTGAATTCCCCTGGGACCAAAGACAATGCTAGCTACGAGGTCAGTGTGGAGTTTGAAGTTAAGGGGTGATGCATTTCTTCTTTTCTGCTGGCCTGTTCTCTAATTTTCCATAAAAAATGAGAGTTATCCGGAGTTAAGGAGTTGGCAAAACTTTTTATTCTCTTCCAACATACCGAACCCTCGGCTAAAGGGGGTGGTGAGAGATGAAGTTCTGTCCAAAGTGCGGGAACCTGATGCTCCCTGACAGAAAGAGAAAGGTATGGGTCTGTCGTTCATGTGGCTATGAAGAGCCCTTCGACGAGGAAAAGGACAGGGAGAAAACAAAGATCACCAAGAAAGTCGAGCACAAGCCGGACGAGGAAATCATAGTGGTGGAGCAGGATCTTAAGACCCTGCCAATAGCTCACGTTACCTGTCCAAAGTGTGGCAATGATACTGCCTACTGGTGGGAGCTTCAGACCAGAGCTGGAGACGAACCAAGCACAATATTCTACAAGTGCACCAAGTGTGGCTACGTCTGGAGGTCGTATGAGTGAACGAGATCGAGCTTGAAACCCTGAAAAAGCTCGCTCAGAAGGCCCTCAAAGAGCTTGAGGAGGCGTACCTCCGCTTACCCGACACCGACAATGGAAAGACTTATTTATTCCGCGGGAAAGAAAGGGTTAGGCTCATGCTTCAGATATTGGAGTCAGCTAAAAAGGAGGGGTAGAAATGCCGTTCGAAGTTGTTTTTGATGGGGCCAAGGAATTTGCAGACCTGATAGCGACCGCAAGCAACCTCATTGACGAGGCCGCCTTTAAGTTCACTGAGGAAGGCATAAGTATGCGCGCAATGGACCCGAGCAGGGTCGTTCTCATTGACCTTAACTTGCCCGAAAGCATCTTCTCCAAGTATGAGGTGGAAGAGCCTGAGACAATCGGCATCAACATGGGCCAGTTCAAGAAGATCCTCAAGCGCGGAAAGGCCAAGGACACCCTCATACTCAAGAAGGGCGACGAGAACTTCCTCGAAATAACCTTTGAGGGAACCGCCAAGAGGACATTCAGGCTTCCGCTGATAGATGTGGAAGAGCTTGAGCTGGAGCTTCCCGAGCTTCCTTTCACAGCCAAGGTAGTCCTCCTTGGCGAAGTCCTCAAGGAGGGTATAAAGGACGCTTCCCTCGTCAGCGACGCCATCAAGTTCATAGCGAAGGAGAACGAGTTCACTATGAAGGCCGAGGGCGAGACCAACGAGGTTGAGATAAGGCTTACCCTTGAGGACGAGGGCCTGCTCGACCTCGAGGTTGAGGAAGAGACCAAGAGCGCCTATGGAATAAGCTACCTCAGCGACATGGTCAAGGGCATCGGAAAGGCCGACGAGGTGATCATCCGCTTCGGCAACGAGATGCCCCTCCAGATGGAGTACATGATCAGAGACGAGGGCAGACTGACTTTCCTGCTCGCCCCGCGCGTTGAGGAGTGACTCTCCCAACTCTTTTTTTGAGGTGGGAACGTGGACATAGTGAAGCTCAGGGAACTCCTGGAGGCAGAGCTTTCAAGTACGGATTTAAACGAACTTGATGAAGACTTCTACGTTGAGTTCGACAGCCTGATAAAGGCTCTGAAGCTGAGCGCGGAGAGCTCCAGGGAACGCGGAGAAGACGTCGAGGAGAGGCTTTACCTTGCCCAGCTCAAAATAGCGGAGTCCCTTATGAAGGAGATCATCAAGCTCAGACTCCACAAGATAGTTGATCTAGCAGTCGAGGGTAAAATCGCTGAGATGACAGCCGAGGAAAAGAGGCTCTTCAACGTCATAAGAGCCTTTATCGAGAGGGAAGAACTCCCGGAAATTTCGGAGGAAGTCCAACCTCAGGAGGAGAGTGAGGTCGAGGCGGAGTACAGGCCCAAGGACGTCCCAAAGGAAGCTTACATTATCCAGATAGACCTCCCAGCCGTTCTTGGCCCGGACATGAAAGAGTATGGACCCTTCATGGCTGGGGATATGGCCATTATCCCTGCCGTTATTGGGCGTGCCCTAGTTGAGAGAGAAGTCGCCAGAAAAGTGAGGATATCCTTCTGAAGTAAGCTCTTTTGGGTTGCAATTTCAGTTCTCTAAAGCAAACCTGTCCAAAGGGGGATATATTTGAGTCTACCAAGGGCTATATTTTTTGAAATTATGACCATAATTTGGGTAAAACTGATTAATTATGACAATCAAAGAGTTATGATTTAGATGTTCATAAAACAGATGCTCATCTTAATTCGTCTTTCCGTCAAATCTGTTCCCAAAACCAAACCGAAAACTTTATATATTCGAACCACATTGGTTTATAGTGAAGACGACACAGGGAAAGGAAAGAGGTGATGAAAGATGGTCGTCATAGGAGAAAAGTTCCCAGAGGTTGAGGTCAAGACTACCCACGGAGTGATAAAGCTCCCGGACTACTTCGCCGAGCAGGGCAAGTGGTTCATACTCTTCAGCCACCCGGCCGACTTCACCCCGGTCTGTACGACCGAGTTCTATGCCATGCAGAAGAGGGTTGACCAGTTCAGGGAGCTCGGCGTCGAGCCCATCGGACTCAGCGTTGACCAGGTCTTCAGCCACATCAAGTGGATGGAGTGGATCAAGGAGAACCTCGGCGAGGAGATAACCTTCCCAATCATCGCCGACGACAGGGGCGACCTTGCAGAGAAGCTCGGCATGATTCCAAGCGGTTCAACCGCAACCGCCAGGGCTGTCTTCGTCGTTGACGACAAGGGCGTCATAAGGGCCATCGTCTACTACCCGGCCGAGGTCGGCAGGGATTGGGACGAGATACTCCGCCTTGTTAAGGCCCTCAAGATCAGCGACGAGAAGGGCGTTGCCCTGCCGCACAAGTGGCCGAACAACGAGCTCATCGGCGACAAGGTCATCGTCCCACCGGCCAGCAACATCGAGGAGAAGAAGGCCAGGGAAGAGGCCAAGGCCAAGGGCGAGATCGAGTGCTACGACTGGTGGTTCTGCTACAAGAAGCTCGAGTGAGCTCCTTTCCCTTATTCTTCTCTGAACTTCTCGAATATCAGCTCATCCACGAACCCGTAGCCAGGTATGTGGGAGTGCTTCTTCATCCTGCCCACAAGTTCGAAGCCGTTCTTTTCCAGGACGCGGATTGATGCGATGTTTGGCTCATAGACCCTCGCATAGACCTTTCTCAAGTTAAGCCACTCAAAGGCGTATTTCAGAGCCAGCTCAACAGCCTCGGTGGCGTAGCCCCTGTTCCAGTACTCCTTCGCTATGAAGTATCCAAGTTCAGCGTGACCGTCTTTGTGGTTTATTTTGTGCAGGCCCACAAACCCGACCGGGCTTTTGGACGAGGTCTCCAGAACAGTAAAGACCCTGTTCTCGCGTTTCCCTCTCCTCACGGCCTCGTACCACTCAAGCTCGTCCTCAAAAAAGAACAGCCCATCCGGATCACTCAAAAACCTTCTCACATCGCGGTCGTTATACCAGAGCCAGGCCCTCCTCACGTCATCTTTAGTTGGAACGGCCAGCGAGACCAGTTTTCCCTTTATCACCACGGGGCGCATTGACCACACCTTAAATTTATTAAGGTGTTATGGGTATTTAAAAACGATGGAAAGGGAGAGACTCATAAAGACCGTTGAAGCGATACTCCGAGGTGCAGGGTACCGCGTTGCCAGGTTAGACCTTAAGGGGTCGTGCTTTGACCTAGTGGCGAGTAGGCTCTTCCTCCTGCTTTTCATAAAGGCGGCTGTGAACATCGACACGATAACGGAAGAGCAGGCAGAGGACTTAAAGCGTCTTTCCAAGTTCTTCAAGGCTTCTCCGCTTATTGTTGGGTTAAGGAGTAAGAGCGGCGAGCTTGAAGAGGGTGTGGTGTACGAACGCTTTGGGATATATGCCCTCCGCCCCGAAACTCTCTACGACGCCCTCCTGAACAACGAGTTGCCGGCCGTTTTCGCGGAGCGCGGCGGCCTGTACGTCAGAATAAACGGAGAGCTGTTGAGAGAACTCAGGGAGAAGCACGGCTATTCTGTAACTGAACTGGCACAGTTGCTCGGCGTATCCAGAAAGAGCCTGCTCAACTACGAACGCGGCGAACAGGCGGTTTCGCTTGAGGTAGCCATCCAGCTTGAAGAGATATTTGATGAAGCCCTCGCGGAGCCGATAGACATCTTGAGGGCCAAAGTTGAAGCTGACCTCAACGTTAAGCCCGAAACACCGCTCGAGCGCGAGGTTTTTGAGAGGCTAAAGAAACTTGGCCTGGGCCTCGTGAAGGTGAAAAAGGCACCTTTCAACGCGATTTCAACTGAAGATGACATACACCTTCTCACCGGTATAGATGAGAGGAAGACGCGCTCCACCATAAAACGTGCCGAGATGGTATCAGAGGTCAGCAGAATAGTTAACAGCGGGGGCGTTTTCATACTGGAAAAAACAAAGGCAGATGTTGTTTCAGAAGTCCCTCTCATCCCAAAGGAGAGCCTTGAGGAAGTCAGAGACGCCGACGAGCTTATAGAACTCATTGACAAGCTGAAGAAGGAGATAAAGGAAAAGCTCTTCAGCTGAAGATAACCCTTCTCCAGACTTCCCTCAGTCTGTCCACGTACTTTTCGGGGGAGGCTATCATGACCGCCCACCTGGGGGTCTGCCTCCTCTTGAGTGCGTTAGCTAAAGGCGTCACCTTCGTCAGGGGCTGAATCTCGCCGTTATCTAGGAGAACGTTTATCCCCGTCTCCTTGAGCCTCGGCTCGCTCAGCATGAGGTCGGCGATGCTGAACTCCAGAATAACCTCACCCTCGCTCGCTCCGACGGCATCTGCCAGGTTTCTTTCGATCTCCTGTCTCTTCTTGACGTTTCTGTAGGCGTTTAGAAGCTCCCTCTTTTCCTCGGTGCTGAGTTCCTCTGCAGTTATCAAAACGGCTGCCTTGTAGAGTTTTCTGTGTAAGACTCTCTTTGTAAGCTCCGCAGGAAGGCCCTCAAGGTCTTCAAGTTCTACCAGGACCCTGCAGTCTGTCATCCTCCAGAAGTCCCACAGGTGCCCCTCGTCGAGGGCGAACTCAAGGGCCCTCGTCAGCATTCCTTCGGCTATCTTAACAGTGTGGTGGAAGTACACCCTCGAGTACATGAGCGCCCTGGCGACCATCATCCCCTCAACGGCCTCAACGCCCTTCTCATCAACAACGAGCTGGCCATCGTGGATTTTCATAACCTTAAGGAGCCTCTCCAGGTCTATTATACCGTGAGCGACGCCGGTGTAGTGAGCATCCCTCACTAAGTAGTCGAGCTGGTCAACGTCAACGCCCCCGTGGAGCATCTGGCCGAGGTAGGGCTTCTCAGCCTTTCCAAGGATTATACCAGAAACGGCCTTTGGGTCTATGCCGTATTTCTCAAGTATTTCGGGTATTCTTCCACCATCCTCATCCCCCGTTATGTTGATGTTGCCGAGGATTATGTCCTGGCCCAGGCGCATGTGATCGCGCTCCTTCACGTAGTGCTTGTAGATGCCCTCAAAGGTGTGGCTGAGCGGCCCGTGGCCGATGTCGTGGAGGAGCGCACCCACCTGAAGTATTTCGGACTCCTCTTTCGGGAGGCCAACTTCCTCAGAAAGGCGTTTGGCCAGGTGCCAGGCCCCAAGTGAGTGTTCAAAGCGCGAGTGGTTGGCACCTGGGTAAACGAGGTACGCAAGCCCAAGCTGCTTTATCTGTCTCAGCCTCTGGAATTCAGGCGTTTTTATAAGGTCGAGGATGACTCCGGAGACCTTCATGCTCCCGTGAATGCCGTCATGGATGATCTTGTAGCCTCCAGCTTTGTCATCCATTCTCATCACCGGCTGAAGATTTGAGAAGTTCCTTAAATAAGTTTTCGGCGATATGACAAAGAACGGCCGATTTGAGAAGGGTAATTGCAGACCATCAATTTATAAACCTGACAGTGAATAGTAAATTGCCCCTGCGCGAGGACCCCGGGGAGAATGAACCGGGGGGCGATGCGGGGGCAACAGCCCGGCCTCAGCGAGGTCCCCGCGGGAGGGCCTTCCGCGTCCCGGAGCGCGATGACCAAGGGAAACCCAGGCCGGGCACAGTTATTGGCCCGCCAGGGTTAGCCCGCCCAAGGGTGGCGTACGCCTTCGATGAGGGCGGGAGTTACCGGCGGGCTATATCCTCGACGAATTCTGGAGTCCTGGTGTAGAGAGTTTAAGCTCTTTCCAGATTTTGGAAACTATTGCTAATAGTATGCAAATTATGAATAGAAAAGGTTATTAATGCCAGAGACTATGCATGAGCATGAAGCCTGAGGAAAAACCAAAAGAGAGCGTATTAACTGAGGTACCATGGCTTTCCGAAGATTACCGGGGCTATCTGAGGAGAATACTCGAAGAAAAGGAAAGAGAGAGGAAAGAGGTTCTTAGGTGTTTAAGGGAATTAAACGCGAGTGCACGAAAGCTTCTACCCAAAGAGCTTATTGATGTCATACCCTCTAGTGAGTGCATAAACGAATGAGAAGTAAAGTTCAGTACAGCACAACCTCCACCTCTTCTCCCTCTAAGTAGCCTTCACTGTCCTCTGGAACCCCAATGTAACCGTTGCTCTCCACGAGCGAGCTGATTATGCCGCTGCCCTTCTTCTTTATCGGCCTTGCCTTACCATCTTCGTACCAGACCTTGACGAACTCGTAGCGGCCGAGCTGGCTTGGAATCCTTTCGATGAGCCTTGCCCTGACCTTGGTTTCATAGTTCCGTGCACCCACGAGCTTCGCAAGCGCGTGCTTGACGTAGAGGTGGAACTGTGTGAAGACCGCTGCCGGATAGCCGCTCATTACAAAGACCCTCTCCCCGTACCCTATTGGCCTTCCGGGCTTTATCGTCGTCCCGTGGAACAGGAGATTCACAAAGCGGTGAGCAAAGTCCATGTCACCGAAAGCTGAGCCGCCCGTGACAAGGACGAGGTCGTTCTCGGAGCGGGCTTTCCTTATTGCTGCTCCTATTTTCTCCTCGTCATCTGGGATTACTCCATAGAACCTCGGCTCTCCAAAGTACTGCCTGACGAGACCTTTCAGCATAACGGAGTTGCTCTCAAGTATCTTTCCGTGGTTCAGGGCCTCTTCATCAAACTCCTCGATGAGCTCGCTTCCTGTAACGATTATGCCGACTCTAGGCTTCCTTTTAACTCTGACCGTCTTGAAGCCTATGCTCTTGAGAATTGCCAGATCCTGCGGCCTTAGAATCTGGCCCTTTTTGAGGACAACCTGCCCCTTCCTGACGTCTTCACCCTTCATTGCAACGTTCTGGCCTGGAGCAACCGGGCGAAGAACCCTTATGACATCCCCTTCGCGCTCGGCCATCTCCTGCATTAGAACGGCGTTTGCCCCGTCAGGAATTTTGACTCCAGTCAGGAGCTTGACCGCAGTGCCCGGCTTAACTGTCTTCTTGCTCTCTCCGCCTGCGGGGATTTCGTCTATTACTTTAAGTTCAACTGGATTGTACTCCCTCGCCGGGAACGTATCTTCAGCTCTCACAGCATAGCCGTCAACGGCAGCTCTGTCAAAGGGGGGACTATCTATTGGTGAGGCAACATCCTCGGCCAGGACTCTTCCAAGTGCCTCATCGAGAGGGACTTCCTCAACTTCTTGAATCTCGCTCAGATCATTAAGGAGAAGGCTCAGGGCCTCTTTGTAGGGAGTAAGCTTCTTGAACTCCCTCATTTCACTCCCTCCCGTGCTTTAGCACGTGGCCAGCCTCCGCTAGTATTAGCTTTATCCCAGTCTTAGCGGCACCTAGGCTTCCGGGAAGGCAGAAGACCGCCATTGCCCTGCCCGAGCTCCTTATTATCCCTCCTGTGGCCCTCGTCATTATCGCAGCAGTCCCTATCTCCTCGTAGCTAACGAGCCTGAATATGTCCCCAAAGGAGAGCTCCTTATCAAAGATCGGTCTAAGGCTCTCTATGGTCACGTCCCTGCTCGCTATCCCCGTTCCTCCGGAGGTTACCACAACATCTGCGCCCGCACGGAATGCATCAACAACTGCTCCGATAATCTCCATCTTCTCGTCTGGCACTATCCTGTAGAGAACCTTCTCGTGGCCGGCCTTCTCAAGCTCCTCAACCAGAAACTTTCCGCTTTTATCCTCCTTCTCTCCCCTGCTCGCCGTGTCGCTGACCGTTATGACGGCGAACCTAAACCTCCTCGGGGCCTTTTCCTTGTGATCCTTAACGCCCATGATACCACCCAGTTAAACTGCTCTTTGGTCTTAATAACCTTTCAGAAAACAGTACTGCTTAACACAGCAAGGGTTATATTGGGGCTCTCGAAAGGAACGTTCATGAGGTTCACCCATTTCATAAATCCATTCAAAGAACCAATGCTCGCACTCAGCAACGCACCCCACAACGGGGGTCTCTCTAGGGCAAACGGCTTCTTCTTCATGATGGTTCCCAAGAACTATTCGGGTGACTACAGGGAAGATTGCCAGAAGTTTGAGTGGGAGAACGGCATTAAAAACTTCGTCGGCTTCATGACGGCGGCGGAGATTGGAGAGGTTTTAGCCATCTCAAGGAGCGGAAGCGTTACAGCCTATGTGACGGCAGGAGTTACCAATCCGGCAATAGCTGGCGAAGTACCACCTCCCTGGAAGCCAGGGACAATAAACATTGTACTAGTGATTGAGGAGGGTCTGACCGTTGGAGCAATGGCCAACGCGATAATGACGGCAACTGAAGCGAAGACCTACACTTTGCTGAGGCTCGGATACAATGCGACAGGGACGACGAGCGATGGAATAGGAGTCTTCGCCTTTGAAGGAGATAAAGAATGGGCCGGAACTGCGACGGAGCTCGGAATAAACATCGGCCGGACCGTTAGGAAAGCCCTTGAAGAGAGCCTGAGGAAGTGGGAAAAGAGCAGAAATAAGAAGGCATTCACTTCATCTCCATGAGTCTCCTGTAAAGCTCCTCGACCTTTGCAGATACTTCCTCTGGCGAAAAGCCGACCTTGACGGCTAGCCAGGTGGCTCCCCCAGCTCCGACGCCTTCTTTAACGTAGCCGTTCTCATAATCCCTTAGCCCCTTGAACTCGCTCTTCGAGAAGTCGAGGTCGGCCGCGTAGGTGATTATGCCTATTTCCTTTGCCGTTTCAAGGAAGGTGGCGCTCTTATCGTTGACCACCCACTTTGTGGTGGCTATCATGAACCTGCTCAGGTCTTCGCCGAGCGCCTTGAGGAGGGCTGATACAGCGAGCATCTGCGTTCCGCCGGCTAAGACGATGTTTTTCTTGAATCCCATCGCAAGACCGACTACAGTCGCCATCATCGGATCCCCAAACTGCCTTAGAGCCTCAAGGGGGTTGTCCCTCAACTGACCCCTCTCGATCCCTACTCTTTTGAACCCTTCGTTAATTACCTCCTCCTTGAGGCTCTGTGGGTTCTCAGGTGAAGCTGAGCTCGTCCTCGCTTCGTAGCCCATAGCCCAGAGGACGGCCTGAGCTGTTGTAGTTCCGCCAGGGGTCGATTCGCCAATGACCAGCTCTTCTATATCCGTCTTATTAAGCTCCTCACCGAGAAGCTTTGCCATCCTGATGATCTCTCCAAACTCCGGAAGGGCAGGCTCCTTCCTGAAGTCCCTTCCCACCGCGGAGCTTATGTGGACGTGGGGCACGAAGGGAGCGAGATAAGTTCCGCCCCTGACCACGAGAACCGGGAAGTTGGCGAGTTCCTTTGCGGCTTTCGTTATTATGGCCGGCGTCGGGTGTCCTTCAGGGGTTACTGGGATGGCATCTATAATCCTCGGCTTCTCGTAGAACAGGTACTCGGCATCGGCTGGAGGAGTCAGCTTCGTAAGCTCGGGTGTTGCTCCAGCGACACTTATTCCAGGTATCAGGCTGACCTCGGTATTTCCCAGGACTAAAACGAAGAGGCTCTTCATCGGATCACCGCTGGAATTTTTATCCAAGACTTTATATGCCCTTCGGCAAACATCTACCGGTGAAAACATGGGTATGGCCTTAATGGTTCAGGGAACTATGTCCGGGGCAGGGAAGTCCCTCCTCGTTGCGGCCCTCTGCAGGATATTCACGAACCTCGGCTACGACGTCGTTCCCTTTAAGAGCCAGAACATGAGCCTCAACTCCGCCCCGAGCATTGAGGGGGGCGAGATAAGTCGCGCTCAGTATCTCCAGGCTATAGCTTGCAGAAAAAAGCCGAGCGTGAAGTTCAACCCAATCCTACTCAAGCCGGAGGGCAACATGAGAAGCCAGGTCGTCTTCATGGGAAAGCCCATTGGAAGCGTCTCGGCTAGGGATTACATGCTCTCAAGGAAGGCGGAGCTTTTTGAGAAGGCCATTGAAGTTTTGAGAGAGCTTATGGAGAAGCACGACCTTGTTATAATCGAAGGGGCAGGCTCGCCGGTCGAGATAAACCTCAAGGACTACGACATAGCCAACATGCGGGTTGCGAGGGTTGTTAACGCCCCCGTCATTCTAGTGGCTGACATAGACAGGGGCGGGAGCTTCGCCCAGATCGTTGGGACTATGGAACTCTTGAGCGAGAAGGAGCGGAACCTTGTCATCGGCTTTGTCTTCAACAAGTTCCGCGGCGATCCTTCCCTGCTGGAGCCCGGCTTTGAGTTCCTTGAAAAGCGTTACGGAAAGCCCGTTCTCGGCGTTGTTCCCTACGTTGAGCACCGCCTACCGGAGGAAGACTCCCTTATCGAATTTCCGAAGGTTAAGGGCGATCTCCACATCCAGATAATTAAGCTACCCCACATAAGCAACTTTACCGATTTTGAGCCTCTCCACTGGGCGAATGGCGTGGACTACGTGACGAGGGCGGAGGAAATAAAGGGCGACCTCATAATCGTCCCCGGGAGCAAGAATACTGTAGAGGATTTGCTCTGGATGAGGGAGAACGGGATTGAGGATGCGATAATCGAGGCTCACCGCGAAGGCTCCTTTGTAGTTGGAATCTGCGGCGGCTTCCAGATGCTTGGGAAAGAGATTATTGACGAGGTCGAATCTGGGAGGGGTAGAGTTAGGGGTATGGGGCTCCTCCCAGCTAAAACCGTCTTTACCAGGGAAAAGAGAACGAACCATCTGAGGGCCGAGGTGCTCTGGGCACCTGTGAGGGGGATGGCCGTTGAGGGGTATGAGATACGGATGGGACGTTCGAAGTCTGAAAGGCCATTCTCGGTGATAAACTCAATAAACGGAGCTAAAGCCTTCGAGCCAGAGGGGGCAATAGGGGAGAGGGCCTTCGGCACTTACCTCCACGGTATCTTCCACAACTTTGCCTTCACGGAGAGGTTTCTCAATATGCTGAGAGCTGAGAAGGGCCTTGAACCGGTTAAGGTCAAGGAATGGAGCATCGAGGAGGAGATAGAGAGGTTTGCTAGGGTTGTGGAGAAGAGTGTTGATGTTAGGTACATAATGGAAAAACTGGGCCTCTAAAAATAGTCCTCCGGCCCTTCCAGAACCTTAGGTGGATGCCTCCTATACCACCAGAGCTTCAGGCGTATGTAAGCGTAAAGGCCAACGATAAGGACGAGGAAAACGGCGACCAGCATGAGGGCAAAGAGCAGGAAGCCTGTTAGCAGGACAGCTCCAACTATCACCAGAAGGATTAGGATTAATGCACTCAACACCCTATTGCGGCTCCTCACTTTCACCACTCCCCTTGACGAGTCTCGCTATCCTCCCCGCGAGCTTTAACTCTTGTGGCGTGTTGACGTTTAAGGCCAAAAGCGGGTTCTCAAGCTCAAAGAACCTTTCACCATCAACTCCAACAGCGTTGAGGCCCACTATCGCGTAGCCCTGATACATGAGCGGATTGAGATCCTTCGGAATTTTCTGGAGGGGTAAGACTCCTGTGAGGCTCGTTCTCCCTTCGAAGGCTTTTTTAACGGCGTAAAAGTCGCTCGGCTTTACGAAGGGAATGTCTGCGGAGGAGCTGATAAAAGGCCCGAACTCCTCCAAAAGCCATCGAACGTCCTCAACGTACCCTTTACCAGGAGTTTCAACGAAGGGAATCCCCTCATGGATGCACAGCTCTTTGGTCTTCGGCGTGTTCTTTGAGAGGGCCACGATGGTTTCCCCAATTCGTGAAGCCGTTCCATAAACCCAGAGGAGCATTTCCCTGCCAGCTATCTTCAGGACGGGCTTTTCTCGGCCCATGCGCGTTGATTTTCCGCCTGCCATGATAATGATTGGGAAGCTCATGGTTCTGGTTTCGCTCAAAACCGTTATAAAGAATTTGGGAGAATTTTTTTGATATGCGTGGATACTGGTATGTTACAGTACTGTTGCTTCTCATTCTGGCTTCTGGATGCATGGGCGGAGGTAACAACCCCCAGAAAGCGAACTCCGAGGGGCAGGGGCCTACACTAACCTCTGACTATTCAGATTATTCAGAGACAAACTCCACGTCTCAGACAGTCAGTAGCAGTATCGTGGAGCACGGAAATGAAGAGCACGTCTCGTTGAACATAACGAGCTGGGCATACTGGCTCCAGAATGCTAGCCCGGAGGAAATAGCGAAGAGCGGCTTTAAGCTCGTCGTCATTGATTACTCGCGGGATGGAAGCGACGAAGGAGCCTACTCGAAGGAGGAAATAGAATCCATAAAACGCGCGGGAAAGATTCCGATAGCCTACATCAGCATCGGTGAGGCTGAGGATTACCGCTTCTACTGGAACGAAAGCTGGTTTGAGGATCCACCGGATTGGCTCGGGCCAGAGAACCCGGATTGGAAGGGAAACTACGCAGTCAAATACTGGGATGAGCGGTGGAAGAGAATCGTCTTTGGCTACCTTGACAGGATTATCTCGCAGGGCTTCTCCGGAGTTTATCTGGACAAGGTTGACGAGTTCGAGTACTGGGCGGATAACGGCTACGACGAGAACTGGACGGCGGAGCAGATGATAGACTTCATCCTTGAGATAGCGAACTACACACGCTCAAAGGTCAGGAAGGACTTCCTCATAATCTCCCAGAACGGGGAGAGGCTTTTAGTATACGACGATGGGAGGCTTTTGAAAACAATATCTGGGTGGGCGAGCGAAGACGTTTTCTACGACGGTCTCGAGCCAAGTCCCTGGACTGAGGAAAAGGTTCTATACTTGGAAAGGGTTATCAAGGCTGGAAAGTTTGTTCTGGTGGTTGACTATGTATACAGGGGAGGTAACTCCCCGGAAGAACTCTCGCTGGTTAAAGACTTCATATCAAAGGCCCGGAAGAGGGGCTACGTCCCCTACGCGGCGATGGAGGACAGGGAACTCAACGAACTCGTTGTTATCCCGGGGATTCAGCCTTAGGTGGTAACCTTGTAGGCCCGGCTGATCCCCCGCTCTCATGGCAGGCTAAGCGCCCTCTCCAGCGGTCCGGAGACCGGGCCCTGTCCGCCCGGCATCGTCTCATCCCTTCACCGCGGGCTTCGGCCCCCTCTGGGACACGGGCCACCGGGCGGGACCGTCGTAGAAAATTCTTCGAAGGATATTTTAACGTTTTCGAAATATATAACCCACAGGAATAGAGACGTTTCACGTTCATGCCGAAAAGTATATAAGATGACGCACAGACCCGACCACTGCACTGATTAAGTTAAGTTGAGAAGGGTGATGCTCATGGCTGGAAAGGTCAGGAACATAGTCGTTGAGGAGCTCGTCAGGACTCCGGTCGAGATGCAGCAGGTTGAGCTCGTTGAGAGAAAGGGTATTGGTCACCCTGACAGCATAGCCGACGGTATCGCTGAGGCCGTCAGCAGGGCACTCTCCAGGGAGTACATGAAGAGGTACGGAATTATACTCCACCACAACACTGACCAGGTCGAGGTTGTCGGCGGAAGGGCCTACCCGCAGTTCGGCGGCGGTGAAGTCATCAAGCCGATTTACATCCTCCTCTCCGGAAGGGCCGTTGAAATGGTTGACAGAGAGTTCTTCCCCGTTCACGAGGTTGCCCTCAAAGCGGCGAAAGACTACCTCAGGAAGGCCGTTAGGCATCTTGACCTCGAGCATCACGTCGTCATAGACTCCCGCATCGGACAGGGAAGTGTTGACCTCGTTGGAGTCTTCAACAAGGCCAAAAAGAACCCGATCCCGCTCGCCAACGACACATCCTTCGGTGTTGGCTACGCCCCGCTCAGCGAGACCGAGAGGATAGTTCTTGAGACCGAGAAGTACCTCAACAGCGACGAGTTCAAGAAGAAGTACCCGGCTGTTGGTGAGGACATCAAGGTCATGGGTCTCAGGAAGGGAGACGAGATAGACCTCACCATCGCCGCTGCCATCGTTGACAGCGAGGTTGACAACCCCGACGACTACATGGCCGTGAAGGAGGCCATCTACGAGGCCGCCAAGGAGATCGTTGAGTCCCACACCGAGAGGCCGACCAACATCTACGTGAACACTGCCGATGATCCGAAGGAGGGCATCTACTACATAACCGTCACAGGAACGAGCGCCGAGGCCGGCGACGACGGTTCCGTCGGAAGGGGCAACAGGGTTAATGGCCTCATCACTCCCAACAGGCACATGAGCATGGAGGCAGCAGCGGGTAAGAACCCGGTGAGCCACGTGGGTAAGATCTACAACATCCTCTCGATGCTTATAGCAAACGACATAGCCGAGCAGGTCGAGGGTGTTGAGGAAGTCTACGTGAGAATCCTCAGCCAGATTGGAAAACCGATAGACGAGCCGCTCGTCGCCAGCGTTCAGATAATCCCGAAGAAGGGCTACTCAATCGATGTCCTCCAGAAGCCGGCCTACGAGATAGCCGACGAGTGGCTGGCCAACATAACGAAGATACAGAAAATGATCCTCGAGGACAAGATAAACGTCTTCTAAAGTCCTCAACTTTTTCTTCTACCTTTTGGCCACTTCTTGAGTTGATAATGGACAGAAAGTGTTGAAAGTCAGACCGCAGGAGCGCTCTGCTTGAGCGCCCTGAGGACTTTTGCCTCCTCAGCCATAAGGGCGAGCTTCTCCTTCTTAACCTTGGCAAGAACCATTGCAACGTCCCTCTTCTGGCGGGCAAGCCTTATGAGCCTGGCCTCCTCGCGGAGAACGGCCTCCTTTCTCCTCCTTACGACCTCAAGGCGTCTCTCAAGCACGGACTTAACCTTCTCCATATTGTATCACCTGCATAAATAGGTGGCCCTAATCCTTAAAAGGTTTTCGGTAAACGCTTAAGTTAATATCGCCTTTTGTCGAAAAAACTTCTTAAGGTGTGGCCGCTAAATCCCTTTGGAGGTGAGAAAATGAGGATAGCGGCGGTCACTGACATCCACGGGAAGCTTGAAAAGGTGAAGAGGCTCGCAAGGATTCTTGAGGAAGAAAGGCCAGACATTATCCTCATTGCTGGCGACATAACGAACTTCAGCGGCGCAGAGGTTGCCAGAAAAGTCCTTAAACCGCTTATGGATCTTGGTGTCTCACTCTTAGCCGTTCACGGAAACTGCGACGGCAGGGATGTCCCTGAGCTGCTGGAGGAACTCGGAATATCACTTCACAACAAGAGAAAGGAAGTAAACAACACAGGCTTCGTGGGGGTAGGAGGCTCAAACATAACACCCTTCAATACCATCTGGGAGCTCACGGAGGATGAGATAATGGAAATCTTAAGGAGGAATTACAAGCCAGGAGACATCATTCTCTCCCACGCTCCTCCGAAGGACACTAAAGCTGATAGAGTCCACTCAGGCCTCCACGTCGGGAGCACAGCTCTCAGGGAGTTCATAGAGAAGAACCAACCGCCGCTCGTTGTTACGGGACACATCCACGAGGCGAGAAGCGTTGATGAGCTTGGAAAGACAGTCATAGTGAACCCAGGCCCGCTCTTCAGAGGATATTATGCGGTTATAGACTTCGACGAAAAGGAAAAAGTCGTGAAAAACGTTGAGCTAAGGGAGCTTTAAACGAGCTTTTTCTCCTTCAGGACTTTTTCCATCCTGTCCATAGCTTCCTCAAGCTTCTCGTAGGCAGTAGCGTAGCTTATCCTGATGTAGCCCTCTCCGGCTTTCCCGAAGGCAGAGCCGGGAACCACTGCAACCCTGGCCTCCTTGAGCATAAGCTCGCTGAACTGGTGATCTGTGAGACCCGTATCCCGTATCCGCGGGAAGATGTAGAAGGCTCCTTTCGGCTTTACGGTCGGAAGGCCCATTTCATTTAAGCGCTTCCAGACTAGGCTCCTCCTCCTGTCGTATTCCTTCCTCATCTCCTCCACGGCCTTCCAGCTCCTTGGGTCTTCAAGGGCCTTAGCGGCTGCGTACTGAACGAAGGTAACCGGGCAGGTAGAATTGTACATCTGGAAGCGCGTCATCTTTTCGATTATCCACGCTGGAGCGGCGACGAAACCAAGTCTCCAACCGGTCATGGCGAAGGTCTTTGAGAAGCCATTTACCGTGATGGTTCTCTCGAACATGCCGTCGAGCGAAGCGATGCTGTGGTTCTTAACACCGTCGTAGACGAAGTGCTCGTAAACTTCATCGCTGATTACCATAAGGTCGTGCTCAACGGCGAAGTCGGCTATCTCCTCAAGGTCTTTCTTAGTGAGAACGGAGCCAGTGGGGTTGTTTGGGGTGTTTATGATGAGAGCTCTCGTCTTATCAGTAACGTGCTTTTCCAGATCGTCAACTGAAAGCCTGAACTCGTTTTCCTCGTAGGTTGGAACCTCAACGGGCTTTCCTCCTGCCAGAATGACCGCCGGGGCGTAACTTACGAACATCGGAGAGGGGATGAGGACTTCCTCACCATCCTTAAGAAACGTTGCCAGACCCATGAGGAACGCCTGGTTGGCTCCGGTTAGGATCATAACTTCGGTTTTTGGATCGACCTCTATGCCGTTCTGCTCCTTGAGCTTTTTGGCAACGGCCTCCCTAAGCATTGGCAGGCCGGCGTTCGGGCCATAGTGGGTATACCCTTTGTCGAGGGCCTCTTTTGCGTATTCTTTGATATGCTCAGGGGTGTCAAAATCGGGCTCACCGATGCCGAGTGAGATAACATCCTGCATCCCAGCGGCGAGGTCGAAAAGCTTCCTAATCTCAGAAGGATTAACCATATCAAGCCTGTCGCTCAGCGCCATTACCATCACCGCTCTCTCTTCTCCGCGATGTTTATAACGTTACCTCAATGAAAAAATGGGCATCGCAGCATGGAAATGCTCATTGAAGTCCAAGAATGCCACATTCAACAGGCTTTGAGAAGTATTTTTAGAGTCTCAATTCGCAACTAAACATTGTTGGGATGTTGAGAAGATCACGTTTCAATTCTCTTAGAGTCTTATTGCAACTTTCCGCAAAGGGTACTTTGAAAAGCCCTCAGGAGCCCCCAATTCAAGGATTGTGGGCGGATTTTTCAACCAGAACCGATTTCTCTCCCTTCCGCTTAGTGCATGAACAACAATGTTCAGAAGACTTCCCGAGCATTTTTAAGGCATTAAACCCAGATTACTCCGTTCTAACGTCTTTTTATGAGAAAATATCCAATTTTCACTAGGAGAAAGCACAAAAGAACCTCTCAAGTGCCCCCGCTCAAAGCTTTGAAAAAATTTCGTCACGATTTTTGCTGAATATATAACTTTTCGTTTGATAATAACTAAACGTTACTAAAGACTTCCCAACCCTCGACGCGGGCCTATTTTCAATAAAAGCCCATGAAAAAGGAGAACGGTCAAAAACAAAGCTTCTTAGCGTGATACAACGAAGTTGCCGATGACAAGAGTGTCGAGGCCCGCCTCTCTGAAAGTCTTCACAGCATCGGCAGGTGAACAGACTATCGGCTCCCCGTGCATGTTGAAGCTTGTGTTGAGAACCGCACTGAGCCCCGTCTGTTTGCTGAACTTCTCAATTGTGAGGTAGTACAATTCGTTGATCTCTTTCCTTACAGCCTGTGGTCTTGTCGTCCCGTCAACGTGGACAACGGCGGGAGCCATTTTTCTAAACTCCTCACTGGCAGTATAGCTCATTGTCATGAACTCGTTCGGCCTTCCGTTCAGGTCTTCAAGGTATTCTTCGGCTTTTTCCCAGAGCATGGAGGGCGCGAATGGCTGGAAGACGTCCCTCTTCAGGGCGATGTTAAGCCTCCCCTTCACGCCTTCGTCCCCCGGATTGGCGAGGATCGAGCGGTTGCCCAAAGCCCTCGGCCCGTATTCCATCCTCCCCTGGAAGAGGCCGACGAGATTGCCATCAACGAGGGCATCTGCAACGAATCCTGGAATATCACTTACCTCCTCATAATCAATGCCTTCCCTCCTGAGAAAGCTTTCTATCTCTTCACTGGAATACCCAGGCCCCAAATAGACATGCTTTAATCTGAAGGGCTTCCACTTTCCGTCCAACCTTTCCAGCTGGGCCTTGAGGAAGACAGCGGCACCAAAGGCGAGGCCACCGTCGTCCATCGCCGGGAATACCCACAGGTTGTCGTCTCCGAAAACGTGCCTTAAAACCGCGTTGGCCTTAACGTTCTGGGCGACACCGCCGGCGTAGGCCACGGGCAGGGAGTGGCCTTTAAGTCTAAGGCCAAGCTCCTCGATTAGTTTCTCAAGGTGGGCTTGGGCGCTGGCGGCTATCTCTATCGCCTTCCGCTGGAGCTTCCCGTCGAGCTTTCCGCGCTTCAGTTGCATAGCTATCTCCTTTGCATGCCTGAGCGGATACTTAAACAGTTCTGCCAGCTTCCTCGTTGCCTCGATGCCAACAACCTTGAGGTGGTTCTCGAAGGTCAGGCCGTTTAGTTCGATTATCGAGCTTAAATCATAGGTGGGCTTTCCATAGGCCGCTAAGCTCATCACCTTGCCCTCGTGCCTCATCGGCTTGAAGCCGAGCAGTTCAGTAACTGATGCATAGAAGTCCCCGAGGGAGTCGAGGTAAGTGCTCTGGGCTATCCTGATCATCTCACCGTCTCTCGCAACGTAGATGGATGAGCTAAGCCCGTCTCCTGCCGCATCTATGCTCAGCGCTATCGCATCCCTCCAGCCTGAGGTGTAGTAGGCCGAGGCGGAATGGGCAAGGTGGTGCTCGACGAAGAGGACCTTCCGCTTAAAATCTGGGCCAAAAATCGCCTTCAAGTTCTCCTCAAGCTCGATGAGCCGTTTCTGCTTCCGGAATATCCCCGCAACCGCTATAATCTCAACGTCCTCTGGGGAAGCCCTGGCCATCTCAAGGACTTTCCTTATGCTCAGCTCTGGAAAACCGCGGTACTTTTTAATTCGGTTTAAGCGCTCCTCGTTCACCGCGAAGATTCTCTCTCCGTCTATCAGAACAGCTCCCGCGTCGTGGCCGTCGTGGACTCCGAGGATCATCCCTTCCACCGCAAAAAATTTTGAAGCGAGATAATATTACGGCGATTCAAAAATGGAGAGGTCAGTAAGTCCTCGCGAACCTCGCGATGAACTTGGCTTCCCTGCCGCAGACCGGGCACTTCTTGCCCTCTGGGGCTTTGGCCTTCTCCTCAGGGTAGGGAATACCAAGCATCTTTGCCTCAAGTTCCTCCTCCATCTTGAGGCCGCACTCCTCCTCACCGCACCAGGGAATTTCAACGATCCCGCGCCTGTCCTCGAAGACCTTTTTGGCCTCCTCGATTGTGTCAACGCGCTTGATGTGGGTCTCAAGGAACTCTTTGGCCCTCTGGTAGAGGTTTTCGTGGATGGCATCAAGGGTCTTCCTGACTTCCTCGACGATCTTCTCCCTCTCGACGGTTATCTTTTCGAGGGTGTCCCTCCTAGCTAGGACGGCCTTCTTTCCTTCCACGTCCCTCGGGCCAACCTCTATCCTGAGTGGGACACCTTTAAGCTCCCAGTCGTAGTACTTCCTTCCGGGCCTTATGTCGCGCTCGTCAACGTGGACTCTGAGCCCGGCCGTTTTTAGCTCCTCAGCTATCTCCCTCGCGTAGGCGAAAACGTCAGCCTCACTGTCCTTCTTGGGGATGGGAACTATTACAACCTGTATCGGAGCTATCGTCGGCGGGAGCACCATTCCCCTATCGTCGCCGTGAATCGCTATGACGGCCGCTAAAAGCCTCTCGCTCATTCCAAAGGTCGTCTGATGGACGTACTCGTGGTCGCCGGTTTCGGTCTCGTACTGGATGTTGTATGCCTTTGCGAAGTTCTGCTTGTAGTTGTGCATCGTGCCTATCTGGAGCGTCCTTCCGTCGGGCATCATAACCTCAGCGCCGAGGGAGTAGTAAGCCCCGGGGAACTTGTCCCACTCCGGGCGCTTTGAGATTATGTAGGGCAGAGCGAGAAACTTCGCAAGGTTGTCGAATATCTCAAGGTCCTCCTTTATCTGCCTTTCAGCGTCCTCGTAGCTGTCGTGGGCGGTGTGGGCCTCGAAGAACCTGCTTATCTCCCTGACACGGATGAGGGGTCTGGTGTGCTTGGTCTCGTAGCGGTAGACGTTGACGATCTGGTATATCTTGAACGGCAAGTCAGCGTGAGACCTTATCCAGAGTGAGAACATCGAATACATGGCCGTCTCGCTCGTCGGTCTGAGGATGAGCCTTACATCGAGAGGATCGAGGCCAGCATGGGTTACCCAGTAAACCTCACCCTCGAACCCCTTTATGTGCTCCGCCTCTTTCTGGAACTCGGTTTCAGGGATCAAAGCGGGGAAAAGGACCTCGTCGTGTCCAGTTCTTTCCATCTCGGCGTGGATGAAGCGCTCTATGTTGCGCATGATCTTGAGGCCGTAGGGAAGCCAGACGTTCATTCCCTTAACCGGGTAGCGCTTGTCCTGGATTCCAGCAGTTTCGATCAGCTCGTTGTACCACTCGCTGAAGTTCTCGCTCCACTTCTTCCTCTCAACCGCCATCTCGACCACCTAAACGGGAAAGAGCAGTTTTATTTTTAAGCTTTCCCGGTTCCAAAAACCTTATTAGGCCCGTTTCGATGTATATCTTAAGGTGGTAAGATGAGGCCGAGGGTTCTCATTACGTTTAAGATGAAGAGGAAGCCCGTGGAGGAGCTGAAGAAGTACGCGGACGTTGACTTCCTCCTCTACCCGAGTGTCGAGGAGCTGACGGAGAAGGTTAAAGACTACGATGGACTGATCGTCTCCCCCCTAAACCCCGTCCCGAGGGAAGTTATCGAGAGGGCCGAGAGGCTCAGGGTCATAAGCTGTCATTCGGCAGGCTACGACCATGTAGACGTGAAAGCCGCGACCGAGAGGGGTATATATGTAACAAAGGTCTCCGGTGTCCTGAGCGAGGCCGTGGCAGAATTCGCAGTTGGCTTAACTATAGCCCTCCTCAGGAAGTTCGTTTACACCGACAAGCTCATCAGGAAGGGCGAGTGGGACAGTCACGCCAAGATATGGAGCGCTTTCAAGGAAATCGAGACGGTTTACGGCAAAAAGGTCGGAATCCTCGGCATGGGGGCAATCGGAAAGGCCATAGCGAGGAGAATGAAGGCGATGGGGACTGAGATAATCTACTGGTCTCGCTCAAGGAAGGAGGACATCGAAGCCGAAGTTGGGGCCAAATACCTCCCGCTTGAGGAAGTCCTAAGAGAAAGCGACATCGTCATCCTTGCCCTCCCAGCGGCTCCAGAGACCTACCACATCATCAACGAGGAACGCTTGAAGCTCCTTGAGGGCAAATACCTCGTTAACATAGGCAGGGGTACTCTCGTGGATGAGAAGGCCGTCATCAAGGCGATTGAGGAAGGAAAACTGAAGGGCTACGCCACCGATGTCTTCGAGAAAGAGCCTGTAACGGAGCACCCGCTCTTCAAGTACGAGTGGGAGACGGTTTTAACCCCACATCACGCAGGCCTTTCGAAGGAAGCCATGGAAGACATGGGCTTCCAGGCGGTAAGGAACCTCCTAGCCGTTCTCAGGGGAGAGATACCGAAAGACCTCGTGAACAGGGAAGTCGTGAAAGTCCGCCCGCCGGAGAAGGTTAAGATGCTGTGAGGTGATCATGATGCTTATTGAGGAGCTTAGGGAGATAACCCGGATTCCCGGAATTTCCGGCTACGAGGAGAAGGTCAGGGAGAAGATAGCCGAGTGGATAAAGCCCTACGCCGACTACACCGTGGACACCATCGGAAACCTCCTCGTCGAGCTCGGCGAGGGTGAGACGAAGGCGGTCTTTATGGCCCACATGGACGAGATAGGGCTTCTTATCACGGGCATAAGGCCCGACGGGAAGCTCACCTTCAGGAAGGTGGGAGGTATTGACGACAGGCTTCTCTACGGACGGCATCTGGATGTGATAACCGAGAACGGGAAGCTCGACGGCGTTATTGGGGTTTTGCCAGTTCACCTCAACCTTGAGAGAAAGTTCGAGACGGTTCCCTGGCACAGGCTCGTGATAGACATCGGGGCCGACAGCAGGGAGGAGGCAGAGACGCTCGGCGTCAAGGTTCTCGACTATGCCGTCTTCAAGAAGCACTTTGCCGTCCTGAACGACCGCTACGTCTCAACGCGCTCGCTTGACGACCGCTTTGGGGTAGTTGCCCTCGTCGAGGCGATAAAGGACCTGGTTGACCACGACCTCGATGGCAAGTTCATATTCGCTTTCACCGTTCAGGAGGAGATTGGACTTAAGGGCGCGAAGTTCCTAACCCAGAAGTACTCTCCAAAGTACGCCTTCGCCGTTGACTCCTTCGGCTGCTGTGCCGATTTAACCGGCGACGTTAGGCTTGGTGGCGGGGCGGTGATAAGGGCCGTTGACAACTCGGCCATCTACACGAGAAGGCTCGCGAGAAGGGTCGCGGAGATAGCCTCGAAGAACAAAATCCCGCTCCAGATAGGAGTCACCGGCGGGGGAACCGATGCGTCAGTCTTCCAGGACAAGAGCGAGGTCTTGGCTTTGAGCGTCCCCATAAAGTACCTCCACAGCGAGGTCGAGACGCTCCACCTCGGAGACCTTGAGGCACTGATAAAGCTGATAGAGGCGATAGCCTTCGAGCTTTAAAGAAGTCATTGGATGTTGTGGTTTTCATATTTTCTTTCCATTCCCCTCGTTCAGCCGGTTGATTTTTAAACCACCTACCAATTCTTCTCCCGATGCTCCTCCACATCGGCATTGATGACACAGATTCACCAAACGGCATGTGTACCACCTACCTCGGTGCCCTCATCTACCGCGAGCTCTCAAGGTTAGCCGAGCCTCTGGACCTGCCCAGGCTGATCCGCCTGAACCCGAACATCCCCTACAAGACACGCGGAAACGGTGCAGTCGCTATGTCCTTTAAGGCCGATGAAGACGTTATTCCCGAAATCAAGGACACGGTTCTTTTCTACGTCTCACAGCTGGCGGATTTTGCACACGAGAACACAAACCCCGGCGTTGTCTTCCTTGAGGGAGAAGTTCCCGGTGAGCTGAGGGAGTTCTCGCTCAGGGTCTTGAGGGAGCACGTGACCATCGAGGAAGCCGAGGAAGTCGCGAGAAAGGTTGGGGCAGAGTATTTCAAGTTCAAGCTCGGGAGGGGGGTAATCGGGTCCCTCGCGGCAATTGGCTACCCCCTTGAGAGGTTTACCTATGAGCTTTTGGCCTACCGGGAGCGGGAGTACTGGGGAACGCCGAGAAGGGTAAACGAGGAGAGCGTCTTCCTTGCAGATGGGTGGGCCTACCCCTTCAGCTACGACAACGTTGACCCCTACAAGCGGGTTGTTTTAATCACGCCCCATGGAAAAGACCCCGTCCTAGCTGGAATCAGGGGAGTTGATAGGGCCAGAGTCCTCCAGGTCTTTGAAATGGTCGAGTTTGAGGAGCCAGTAGCTTTCTACCAGCTCTACAAGACGAACCAGAACACTGACGACCACCTCACCCCAAAGAAAATCGGTGAGCTCAAGCTCTACGACAGCGCAGTGGTTAGGGGGAGAGTTGCCGGACCTTACTGGGAGCGTGGGAGGCACGTGTTCTTCGAGCTTGAGGACGAGACAGGGAAGATTCGGGTGGCGGCGTTCGAGCCAACCAAGAAGTTCCGCAACTGGGTGCGCAAGCTTCTCCCCGGCGATGAAATCATAGCCGCTGGCGGCGTCAAGGAGCACGAGGGAATACTAACGCTCAACCTCGAAAAGTTCTATCCGGTTGAGCTGGTTCCGAAGGTTGAGTACAGGAAACCAAAGTGCCCGGTCTGTGGAGGGACCATGAAGAGCAAAGGCGACTACCTGAAGTGCAAGCGCTGTGGATACAAAATGCCGAAAAGGCTAATCCCCGTTGAAGTCCCCCGCAACCTGGAGAGGAAAATCTACGAAGTTCCCCCCGATGCTAGGAAACACCTTTCAAGGCCGCTCGTCCTTCCCGGTGGGGAAGAGCGGCTGATGGAACTACTGTAAAAGGCCGTGGTGAGCAAAATGAGGACGTTCATCCTCAAGGCGAACACCGCCATAACATCCCCGGACTTTTCACTAAAAGACCTGCCTGGAACTGGGGGACGAATTGACCTGCTCTGCAGGTTCCTCAACAGCGCTTTCCTCCTCTCGCACGGGATAAGGAAGGATGTAAGAGTCTTCATAACGCTCTACGGAAAGCCCAACCCTCCGAAGACGATCCACTTTGAGGGTCCTAAGCTGAAGGTCAGACTCAACCCGGACGAGAGGAGCACCTCCCTTATTTTGAAGAAGGCCCTCGAGGTTGGGAAGGATCTCAGGGAGCCCACGAAGGAGGTTGAGGTCTTTCCAGGCGTTTACGTCAGCAACATGACGTTCGAGGATGTGGTAAGAAGATCCATGAAAGACTCGACGCTCTACTACCTCGTCGAGGACGGAAGGCCAATAACTGAAATCGAGTTCCCACAGAATCCAGCCTTCGTCCTCGGAGACCATCTCGGTCTCGGCAAAGAGGATGAACGCTTTCTGGAGGGAATAGCCGAGAAGGTCAGGGTTGGGAGGAGGAGCTATTTAGCTTCTCATGTTGTTGCCTTCGTGAACATCTGGCTGGACGGGATGTGAGAAACCTCGAAACCATAACCAACTGTTCTCAACCTTCCGTTTAAGAAACTCTTTAATTCCCGCCAGCTTTTGAGCTATTGATGATTGTGAGAGGCAGGATCCTCGGGACTGGAGTTGTCGCTCCCTTCGAGGTCAGGAAGGACGAAAGAGGGCTCCATGTTAAGGTTGAGCTTCCCAGTGGTCCCTTTGAGCACTCGATAGACTGCCCCTGCCTTGAACCCCTTGAGCTACTCGGCCTTCTTCTCCCGGCGCTCGAAGAAGAGCTCGGCGAGGTGAAGGGCGTTTTCGTGGAAAAAGTTGAGGAAGAAAAGCCTCACTCCCGCTTGAAGAGCTTCTTGAGGTTCCTCTCGAAGGGCGGCCACACAACGCCCCGGTCGGTGATTATCCCGGTCAGATACTTGTGCGGCGTTACATCGAAGGCAGGGTTGTAAACGTCCACATCCGGAGCTATCTTACAGCCGCCGCAGGTGAGGACTTCCTCCGGCTTGCGCTCCTCGATTGGTATCTCCTTTCCGCTCTTCAGGCTCATGTCGATGGTTGAGAGCGGCGCAACGGTGAAGAAGGGTATCCCGTGCTCCTTTGCGAGAACCGCGAGGCTGTAGGTTCCTATCTTGTTGGCGAAGTCGCCGTTGGCAACTATCCTGTCTGCACCGACTATTATCGCATCAACTTTGCCCTGCTGCATCACGAAGCCCGCCATGTTGTCGGTTATGAGCTTGAGCGGGATTCCGTCGTAGTGGTACTCCCATGCTGAAAGCCTAGCGCCCTGGAGGACGGGCCTCGTCTCGTCCACCCAGAGGAGCTTTAACGTCCCATCCTTATGCATGACCCTCAAAACGGCACCAACGGTTCCGAGTTGGACGGTAGCTAAGCTGCCAGCGTTGCAGTGGGTTAGAACGTTACCCTCTGGAAGAACCTCAGCACCGTAGTGACCCATCCTCAAGTTAGCTTCAACATCTTCGTCCGCTATCTTCTGCGCCTCGGCAACGATGAGCCTCTTTATCTCCTCCAGGCTGTCCTCCATGTGCTCCTCGACGAGGTTCTTCACTCTGTTGAGCGCCCAGAAGAGGTTAACGGCTGTTGGGCGGGTGTTCTTGAGCCTCTCGTACGCCCTCTCAAAGCCCTCCATGAACTCCTCCTTGGTCTTGGCCTTGGAGGTGTCAGCGTAGAGGGCCAGTCCAAAGGCAGCGGCGGCCCCTATTGCGGGAGCACCGCGCACCTTCATGGTGATGATGGCCTCAGCCACTTCGTCAACCGTCTTCAGCTCTATCTCCTTGAACTCCCTCGGGAGGAGGGTCTGGTCTACCATGATCACCCTTCCCGGCTCGTACCTAACGCTCCTTGGAAGCCTCGTGAGTTCCTCGGGCTTATATCTTATCTCCATGAGCACCACCCCAAAGGGTTTAAGGGAGGAACTTAAAGCTCCTTCGGTGAGTGAAATGGTTTTGAGAATATTCGTGACAGGCCCTGCAGGAGTCGGCAAGACAACCCTTGTGGAGAGAGTAGCAAGGGAGGTTGACCAGTGGGGTTACCTGGTGGGTGGAGTAATAACCAGAGAAGTGCGCAGGGGAGGAAGGCGCATTGGATTTAAGATAACTGCCCTTGACACGGGTGAAGAGGGAACCCTCGCAAGCCTCAGGGGGACTTCACACCTTCCAGGGGTTCCCTTCGGAAAGTACGTCGTCCACGTAGATGAGATAGAGAGAGTGGCCGTTCCGGCAATAAGAAGGGCGATCGTCGAAGCTGATCTTATCGTGATAGACGAAATTGGCCCGATGGAATACACGAGCGACGAGTTCATCAGGGCAGTTGGAGAAGTCCTGAAGTCCGAAAAACCGCTCCTGGCAGTGGTTCACAGAAAGTTCATCGACAGGTTCAGACCCCTTGGGGAAGTCCACACCTTGAGCTTCGAGAACAGGAACGCGGAGTTCGGGATAATCCTGGACAGGGTAATGAAAGAGCTGAAGGGGATCAGAGATTGAGCTCATCCTTACAGCTTTCACAGACCCACTTTTCCTGCCCTTCAATGTACACCTTGTAGAGCGGTCCGTACTGGCCGCATATCTCGCAGATGCCGTAGACCTCGGTCTCCTCCTCGATCTCTTCCTCTTCCTCGCTGTTCATGCTGTTTAAAGCCGCAAGAAGGTCGGCGGCAGTAACGAATCCTATCGGCTTCCCCACCCTCGTGACTAGGAGCCTTCTGATTCCCTTGTCCATCATCTTGTCTATGGCATCCTGGATAGTATAGTCATCCTCTATGGTGACGGGCTTCGTGGTCATAACATCTTTAACGAGAACCTTCTTGGGATCCTTCCCCTTGGCAACGACCTTATCTAGGATGTCGCGGTCGGTTATTATTCCAACTATCTCCTCGTTCTCATCAACGACCACAGCACTGCCCACCTTGTTGCGGGCTAATATCCTCGCGACCTTGTGTATGGTATCGTCCGGCCTAACGAGCACTGCCTTCCTTTTGACAACCTGTCCCACGGTGATCTCTGCCATGTTACCACCTCTCAAGCGAAAATCCTCACGGTCTCTTAAAAACGTTTCCGGAAACGATGCTCTAAAACACCAAATATGAGCATGAATGTTAAGACTGCAATAAGCACAGCGGCCCAGTCGATGGAAGTTTTTGACGCTTCCTGGGCAGTGTTCACGGCGAGTATTCTAACGGTTTCGGACTGTTCCCCATTTCTTCCCGTCAAAAGCTTAACCGCAAAGTACACCCCAGTAGAAGCAACGGCACTCACGGCGAGATTTATAACCCGGAGCTTTTCCCATGTCCTATGTTTCTTTTTTCCTCCTGGAAGAATCAGTATCGGCTTGCTTGAAGCCCTGTACAGCTTTACCTCCTGGAGGCGCTTCCCGTACTTCCTTCCCGCCACTTCAACGAGCCCGACTTTGAGCATTCGGTCTATGTGGTATGAGACTGTCGATATCGGAATCTCGAGCTCCTGAGAAATTTCGCTTATTGAGCGGGGTCTCTCCTCTATTAACTTGAGTATCGAGAGTGCCTTCTCGTTTGAAAGTATTTGGGCAAGCTCCTTAGCGCGCTCGTCATGAATGTCAATGACCTCGTAATTCAAAAGACCCACCGTGAAGAATCCGGGCAGGAGGTTATAAGAATTTCCAGAGCTTCAAGAAAAACTGAAGCGTTTGAAGGAAAAGGAAAGGGATCAAATTCACGGCTTCTCGAGAACGATCTCGATGGTTGAAGTGTTAGCAGTCCTGCCGTCGGCAGTCGGGAGCTCCTCGGTACCGATCTTGATCTCCTTAACCCTGACCTCTGGGAGGAACCTGTTCCTGACGATCTCAGCGACGTCAACGGCCCTGCTGATAGCCCTACCGCGAGCCCTGATGCTGACCTCCTTGGCGCCCTCGTTGAACTGGGTTATCACAGCGAGGACGTAGTTCATAACCGGCTTCTTTCCAATGTATACGACGTGCTCCTCAGCCATTTCTGGCACCTCCGGAAGTTTTGTCGTTAGGCTATCGCCGAGATGGGGTTAAATACTTTTCGGTCGTTTTCACTCAGCGGGAAACAAAATTGACACCTCCAAGGGGCTTTGCGAGCTTCACGAGATTAAGTTCTTACAAAATTATGACAACATAAACATTTTAAGGCGCAAAAATTGACTTAAACGTGGTGATAAAATGGCCGTTCACCCGATTGACTACCGCTACGGAAGCGAGGAGATGAGGAGAATCTGGGACGAGGAGAACAAGTTGCAGAAACTCCTCGACGTTGAGGCCGCCCTCGCGAGGGCACACGCGAAGGTCGGGAACATCCCAGAGGAGAGCGCACGCGTAATCTCTGAAAGGGGTAACACAAAGTGGGTGAAGCTTGAGAGGGTTAAGGAGATTGAAGAGGAGATACACCATGACATAATGGCAGTTGTCAAGGCGTTAAGCGAAGTGTGCGGCGAGCACGGGAAGTACGTTCACCTTGGGGCAACCTCAAACGACATTATAGACACCGCTAATGCTCTTCTAATAAAGGAGAGCCTCGCGATAGTCGAGAGAGACTTGAAGGAGCTCCGCTCAATACTCAAGAAGCTCGCGAAGGAGCACAAGTACACTGTTTGCATCGGGAGAACTCACGGTCAGCACGCGGTACCCACAACCTACGGCATGAAGTTCGCGATATGGCTGGACGAGGTGCAGAGGCATATAGACAGAATCAACCAGCTCAAGGAGAGAGTTCTCGTTGGCCAGATGAGCGGCGCTGTTGGAACAATGGCCAGCTTCGGGGAGAGAGGCCTTGAAATACAGAGGTTAGTCATGGAAGACCTCAGCCTCAAGCCCGCTAGAATAACCAACCAGATAATACAGAGGGACGTTTATGCAGAGTTAATGATGGTTCTTGCCCTAATAGCCTCGACCCTCGACAAGATTGCCCTTGAAATCAGAAACCTCCAGAGGACTGAAATCCTCGAGGTCAGCGAGCCCTTTGGGAAGAAGCAGGTGGGCTCGTCAACCATGCCGCACAAGAGGAACCCGATAAGGAGCGAGAAGGTGAGCGGTTTAGCCAGGGTTCTCTACTCCAACGTGATTCCGGCGTTGTTGAACAATCCTCTCTGGCACGAGAGAGACCTCACGAACTCATCAGTTGAGCGTGTTATTCTCCCTGAGAGCTTTGTCCTCCTCGATGAGATGCTGAAGACTACGATAAAGGTGCTTTCGGGCCTTGAGTTCTTCCCCGGGAACATTAAGAGAAACCTCTACCTTACCAATAACCTCATAATGGCCGAGCCGCTGATGCTGAAACTGACGGAGAAGGGTATGGGGAGACAGGAGGCGCACGAACTCGTTAGGCAGCTGGCTATGAAGGCGTTTCACGAAAAGAGAGACCTTCTTGAAGTCGTTAGGGAGAGCGAAGAGGCCATGAAGTACCTTACAGAGGAAGACCTTGAGTCCCTTAAGCCGGAGAATTACATCGGGCTTGCACCACAGATTGTGGACAATGTAATAGCGTTCATAGAGGCTAGAGAGCGGGAAGAAGCTATTAAAGGCGAGTAATTTCTTTTTAGGTCTCTTTTGTGCCTTTTTCTTTGCAAGTTCATTCTTGGTTCTTGCTGCAATTTATCTCTTGGATTTTTGGGTGAATTGTTACGTTTTATAATCTTAAATTCAAAAATTTGCTTGCGTTTAATTTCATTTATTTTGATAAAACACTTATATATTTTTATTTAGCTTTGTATTTTATCTAATATTTGGGTTTCTCTAATATACTTAAAAAATTTGAAGTTTTTAAAAACTATTATTAGTAGTAGAAAATGGCAAATTTGTACTACTTCCTGACGTTAAATAGACAAAGACGAACATTTAATTCCTAGAAATGGCCGAATGTCAAGAATGCTAATTATTCAAGCGAGAAGCCCGCTATCACAAGACCAGTTTTTCATTACGATGAAAGATAGTTATCGGCCGATGAGGTTAGCAGGATTTTAATCTAGAAGATCTCCACTACCATGTTGATAGACCCCCTTTTGAAATACCGACAACCCAAAAACGCAAGACAACTGTAGTCATTTCTAGATACTGCTATGGGAATCACGAAAACCAACCTTATTTGAGAGCACTCCCACTTTGGAGACAAGAGAGAAAGCTGGATGTGATTCAAGCGATAAAAACTCCGTTTCTTAGAAGATTGATCGGGAGAGTCTTTGAGAATAGTATCGAGGATGATATTAAACATGTTGCCGTTAATGATCCCATATGGTCACTTTTAGGCAGGTAGTTTACTTGGCTTCATATTATTTAAATAAGCACCCCAATAACGAGACCAGCGATGAAGGTCGTCTTATCGGAGAAACTGGTTCCCATAAGAAGTTCCTGATGAATAAACCCTGCCATGGGTTAAGTATAACACTGTGCTAGTTACCTGCTGAAGCTATATGTGTCTTGCTCTTATTTGGTTAACTATGATGTAAGTGCCCATTTTTGTACTGCAGTTTTTGATATAATGTACCTTATATGACAAACTGATGGACAATACCGGACATTAAAAAGAAAAAAGTTTGGGATTATACTTACATTTTGGTAGGAAATACAAAGGGACCCAACTCTCTACTTGTAGTGCATGCCCCCCTATCATAACTGAGATTCTGATTAGTCCAGAGCTATTGTCTGTTATACCCCCGTTCTATTTTTCGCCAAGCTCGTATTTGGGGTCTTTCAAGAGCTCGCTCTATTTTTCTGGAAAAGGTAGTCTAGGAGTGAATTATTATCTCTCATTGAGGATCCTCTCAAGGCTACTTCCAGTATCTTGGAAAGGTCTGGACAAGTAACTTTTTGTGAACTTCTAACTTTCGATTAGTTTGTGAGTATACATTCTCCCACTGAGGGTGGGGGTAGTATGGGTGACTGTGGGCTCAGCTTATATTTCTTTCCAGATTCCCCTGCACGTTGGTTTATAACTACCTTTAATTGTAACTAGAAGTTGTTGTATGATAGCGGGCTTATCTATGCAACTTCCTCTGTTTTGAGTGGGCATTATAATTCATTCATTGCCCATTTGTCGCTGTAGCTTGCGCCTTTTCTGCTGGCCCTCTATTGGCCATGGTTTTGTCCTTTTAACAACTCAATATTGTAAAAACTTATGATTTTCTATATTATTAAAACGTAATTTTATCGTATATATTATTTTGAATGTATTTTTATTTTTATTTCGTATTTATACGGAAAATTTTTGAGTTGGTTTTTATAAAACTAATATTAATTAATTAACTTATGTTATACTAAAGTAACAACTCACCCAAAAATCTGAGAGATAAATCTGCAGGGAATTTTAGGGTATCCTAACAAAATTCAAAAAGGCTTTAGATGCCTAGAACACCTAAGAAAAGACACGAAATGCCAAATCTAGCGAATAAAAACTTGTTGAGGCTTCACTCGTCTGCTCCCCTTGGAACCTCATTTCCCCCCGGGAGAATTATAAGCTCCCTACCCTCGACGAGCATCTGTGCCACCTTTTTCCTTGCAGAGGTCAAAGCCCTCCATACTGTGCCCCTCGAGACACCCATCCTCTGACCCGCCTCTTCCTGGGTCAGCCCCTCATAATCGACCAGCCTCAGTGCCTCAAACTCCTCATAGGTCATAAAAATCGGTGGTTTTGGCTGAAACACTGGTGGCTGAGCAGGATAGAAATGCCTGACCTGTGGTATAAATCCTATCATCCTCATCTTTCGTCTTCTTCCTCTTCCTCTGCCCCAGCCCATACCCCTCGGCATTCCAACACCTTCCCAGCTTTGGCCAGCAAGGGTTATAACTTTATTGCCTTCTTTATCTTACGGTGGGAAAATGAGTGAAAACTTCAGGGTAGTTGAGAGAAAGATAAGCTGGAACAAGGACTTTGACAGCTCCCACTTCCTTGCACTGCCCTACGAAAGCAAGTGCCTCAGGATTCACGGCCACACTTACCACGTTGATGTCGAGATATGGGGCGGGCTGAATGAGAGCGGTATGATCTTTGACTTCAACCACCTGAGCACCCTCGTCAAGCTCCTCGACCATCGAATCCTTGTAAGCGAGAACTGGGTAAAAGAGCGCAGGGATGAGGTTGTCATCATTGAGAAGAACGGCAAGCGGCTCGAACTGCCCGAGAGCGAAGCAGTGATCCTCAACAAGTCCAACGTGACGGCCGAATACATTGCCGAATGGTTCGCCGAAAGGATTGCAGAAAAGGCCGGAAACAACGTGAGGAAGATAAGGGTAAGAATATGGGAAGATCCAAGAAGCTATGCCGAGGTGACTCTCGAACGCTAACAGCCCTTTTCTTTTTCTACCGCTGAGACATCCGTTCCGCATTTTCCTCTCAGTTCATCAAGTATTCTATTGGCTGATTTGAACAGTTCATCATAGTACTCATTGTTGAACTTCTCCATGGCCTCCCTGGCTAGCTTTGCTATGACAACCGCGTAGGCTCCAGCGGTTTCGCAGTCTTCGTTCTCCACTATCATCGGCATCATGCTCACGAGATAGCCAACGAATGACGCCAGGAGCTTTTCCCAGTCCCTTTCAAAGCCGTTTTCATTGAGCCATCCTTTTAGGGTTATGAAGACCTTGACTGCCGGCTTGACAACCGCGTACTCGTTGAAGCGACGGTAGCGGATGAGCAGGTATTGAAAGAGCGATACCAGAAAACTCCTGACGACTTCCCTTCCAAGGTCGTTCTCCTCAACGAACTTCTGGAATTCGACTAAGCCTTCCCTTCCAGACTCCTCAAAGGCATCTATGACTCCGGGATAAGGCGGGTTGAACTGGGAGAAGTCAACGTCTCCCATCTCCTCGATCTGCGGCAGGATTTTCATGACTGTTTCAGCTTTCATTTCCTTACACCCAAAGCGTTAAAGCCTCCTGGGTTTATTAGGGTTGAGGTGAGAGTATGAAATTCAAACCCGGACGGATCTTCCTCTTCAGGGTTCCCGAGGGGGAAGACCTTCTGGAGGCAATAAACCGCTTTGCTGAGAGTAGGGGCATTAATGCCGGGGTCGTCATGGGTATCGGCTCCCTAAGGAATCCTGTGGTGGGATACTACTCTGAGGAAGAGAAGAAGTACAGGAGTATCAAGCTCAGCGGAACTTTTGAGCTCCTCTCATTGAATGGCAACATAAGCCTCAAGGAGGGAAAGTCCTTCGCACACCTTCACGTGACCCTCGGCGATGAAGAGGGAAGGGTCTTTGGCGGCCACCTAATCAGAGGAGATGTCTTCGTTGCGGAAGTTTACATAGGGGAGCTAATTGGGGAACCACTTGAAAGAAAAGACATGGGGAACAACCTCTGGCTCTGGGAGGCGGAGCGTTAGCGTATCGTCCTCCCTTCCTCTATCTCCTTCTTCAGCATCTTTGCCTCTTCCTCGGTCTTTCTCACCCGGAAGACCCTCGCTATCCTCTCAATAGCCTCGAGCTTCCTAACGATGCCGTCGAGCCACGTGAAGACATCTCCAGGATAGACTATGAGGCCGTAGACCTTTCTGAAGTGCTCCGCTATCTGGGTCGGGTGCTTTCCGTTCCTTCTAAGCTCGATTATCAGGTTGCTCACCCTCTCCATAGTGTACTCGGTGCAATCCTCCTCTGGACACATGAAGAACTCCTGGTAGATCGTGAACAGCCTCTCCGCTGCGTTGGGACTCAGCTCGGGAATAACCTTATCAAGTTCTTCAAGGATTGAGGCAAAACTCGGAGAGAAGACGTTTGCGCTTAAACGACCCCTAACAGCCCCTTCAAGCTCTCTCTGGAGAGTCCCGCTGAGGTAGAGGTTCTCGAACGGGAGGAGCTTGATCGCTATCCATCTAGCTTCCCTTTTCCTGAGGTTTTCCCTGATGAAGGTTGCCTCCTTTGGCAGGAGGAAGCTCATGCTGACGGCCCTTCCGTAGGGAGTAACTTCAACGACCGGTCTCTTTATCCTCACGAAGCCTAACCCCTCGAGCTTTTCAAGGACTTTTTCGGCGCTCTGATTAGCTCCTAAGCACATAGATTGGACTTCCTCGATGACGTCCAGCCGATTGAAGACGCAGGAGTGAGCTAAGACGTTGTCCTGCTCAAGCTCGTCGCTCCACTCCACCTGAACTGGCTCGATAGAGGCCGTCAGAAGCTTGAAGGCGATTTCATCTTCAGTTCCTTCCATCTGGGCGGAATACTTCCTTCCGGGTTCGACGAGAAGATAGACCTTCCCCTTCTCGTGGTAGAGCGGCCTTCCGGCTCTCCCTAGCATCTGGTGGAACTCCCTAACGGTTAGCCACTTGTTGCCCATGGCAAGGCTCTCAAAGATGACCTGGGAAGCGGGAAAGTCCACGCCAGCTCCAAGTGCCGCCGTCGTAACCACAACATCAAGCCTTTGAGCCAGAAACTCCATCTCGGTGAGCTTTCTCTGCTTGTACGGAAGGCCGGAATGATAGGGCTTGGCTTTGAGTCCTTTGCTCGTCAGGTAAGCCGCTAATTCGTGCGTTCTCTTCCTGGAGAATGTAAAGACAATACTCTGTCCCCTGTAGCCCTGCCTTGACTTCCTCATTGCCTCTGCCCTGCAGAGGTTCACTATATGCCTCCACTTCTCGCTCTCGTTTCTAACTATTATCACGTGTCTCTCAAGGTCAACGGGCCTCTCGTCGTAGAGCACCAGTTTTAGCCCAAGCTCCTTTGCAAGCTCCTCTGGGTTGCCGACTGTTGCGGAGAGGCCTATGAACTGGGCCTTTGGGTAGAGCTTTCTCAATCTCGCTATAAGGCCGTCAAGTCTCGGTCCGCGCTCCTCATCGTCGAGCGTGTGTATCTCGTCTATCACTATGGTTCCGACGTTTCCTATCTTTCGCCCTGCGCGGAGAAGGTAGTCTACACCTTCGTATGTTCCGACGATTATATCGGCGTCTATCCCTGTGTCAACGACCACGAGCTCATCCTTGGTCTTTATCCTGCTCATGCCGACCCTTATCGCCACCCTCAGGCCAAGCTTGGAATAGCGCTTCTTGAAGTCTTCGTACTTCTGGTTCGCCAAAGCTACCAGAGGTACCAGGAAGAGGAGCTTTTTCCCATTCATTGCCTTTGGTACCCCTGCCAGCTCGCCTATTAAGGTCTTCCCGCTGGCAGTTGCAGAGACTACCAGAAGGTTTTCACCCTCAAGGAGACCGTTTTTGACTGCAAGGCTCTGGACGGGCAGGAGTTCATTTACTCCTTCTGTCTTTAGGACTTCTTTAAACTTCTCTGGGATAGGTAATTCGTCGATTTTTATTTTCTCGACTTTAACGTGCTTGGCCTTGAGCTCGTCCCACTTGGTTATCTCCGGGTGCTTCGTCGGATCGAAGCGCGGGTCGAAGGCGTAGAGGACTTTATCAAGGTCACGGAAGCGGTCAAGGAGCTTCTTCGCCTGATCAAACATTGCTATGCTCTTGAATCGGAAGCGGAGCTCCCTCTTCAGCTCGTCCTCGGCACAGCGTTCGCAGATGTACTCGTTGCGGTACTTTATACGGTTGCCCTCTGTCAGGACGGTTATCCTGCCCTCCAGCAAGCAGAGGCGGCACAGCTCGGCCTTTTCAACTCTCTTGTTCTGAAGCCTCCTCTTGAAGTAGTCCTCCCACTCGTCGGCGTTGACGAGGACGATCCTGGATTGACGGAGGAGCTTCTCTATTTCCTTCGGGTTCCGGTACTGACTTCTCTCAAGTACTTTGAAAAGCCTGCCTTCTCTCATTATGAAGCGGTAAATCCGATCAGCTTTAAGGTTCTGCATTTGAGAGAGCTTTTCGGGCTCGTTTTCAATGAAAAACGCCTCAAGCTCGTTTTTCTTCCTTCCCGGTCTCACGACGAAGAGCATCTTTCACCGCCTCGCAGGGAAGTTTTCGCCCTTTCTTCTCTCACCAGTGAAGGGCACCCAGCAGTTTTTAAGTTCTTCCAGAACGAGCGTCGCCTCCACGAACGTTAAGTTTACCCCAAAAATGGCTTTTAACCTCTCAATAAAACGCCTGAGTTCATCGGTATCGGCGACGTTTACCTTCATGAGAACCTGACTCTCCCCGGTTCTTACATACAAAAATTCGACGTTCTCCATCGTGGAAAGCCGTGAAAGGTATGGCCTCAAGGAATCGTCGAACTCTTTAAAGTAGAGCTCCAGTATGGCAGAGACGAATTCATCCAGAAACGCATGATCAACAACGGCCGAATATCCCTTTATCGCGCCGAGCCGCTCCAGTTTTTCCAGTCTGTTCTTGACGCTGGCCGGGGAGAGGTTTACCCTTTTCCCAAGCTCGGTAAGGGTAATCCTGCCCTCTCCGCGGAGTATCCTTAGGATTTCTCTGTCCTTTTCATCTACGCCGGGCATCTTCTTCACCGGAACTGAAACGGAAAGAAAAAGAAAAATCACCTTGTTATCTTTATCTCTTTCATTAACTCGAGGGGCTCTGGGTGCTTCTCGAAGTAGTCCCTGACTGGCTTGAGAAGCTCAATTAGGTACTCCGCCACGGCGTTCTTGAGGTCAAGTGGATGGAGTTTTCCTTCCGCGAAGTCCTTCTTAAGCTCTTCGAATGTGGTATACGTGACGTCGCCGCCGAACTTCGCCGGCCTGTGGATGGTGAACTCTGTCGGCTCTTCACGGAAGACGATGTACTCGGTCCAGTCGAGAACCGGATTGTATTTAACCTCTCTAGCCGGGCAGAAGGCCTTCCTTAACTTTTGCCTTATCTCCTCAGGGCTGTCGTGGATGAAGACAGCCGAGTAGGGCTTGCTCTTGCTCATCTTCATCTGGGTCTTCAATTCCTTGAACTGCTCCTCGCTCTCTATCGGCCAGACTGGCGGCTCCTGCAGGCCGAGGAGGAGGTGGTGGTGGAGAGCTACTGGCTTTAGCTTCTCGCCTTTCCATTCAAGCGGGTGGTACTTGAGCTTTTGAGCCACCTCAATCGCTATAACGTGCGCTTTTCTCTGATCCATTCCCGCGTGGGCGATTGTAACGCCCTGGTAGAATATATCAGCAACCTGCATCATTGGATATATGAGCTTTGCAAAGTCCACGGCCTCTCTCATCTGTCTTCCCATTATCGTTATCGAGCGCATGACCCTGCTGAGGGTCACGTTCTTGGAGATGTCTATGACGGTCTGCCAGTAGTCACCCTTCTCGAGTATCTCGCTCGCCAGGACGAACTCAACCTTGTCCGGGTCGCCGCCCATGACCTTTATGCTCTGCTTCATGCCCTCCTTGAAGTAGGTGAGCGCGACCTTCTGGATCGTCTCGAGGTCTCCTCCGAGCTTGTCGTTTATCCAGCTGTGCCAGTCCGCCAGAAAGACTCTCGTCTTCACGCCAGCCTTCTGGAGGTCTGCTATCTTGGCCCCGGCCATCAAACCAGTCCCTAGGTGAATGTAACCGCTTATCTCGAAGCCTATGTAGTGCTGAAGCGGAGCGCCGACCTCAAGCAGGCGTCTCAGATTTTCCTCAGTGAGAAGCTCCTCGGTTGGCTTTCTCTTGATGAGCTCTATCTTCTTTTCTATGTCCATTCTATCACCACCGCTTGGAAAAAGGTGGAGTCCTTTAAGGACTTTGCGGAAGTTTTTCAGCCCTGTTAAAGTTCGAGCGATAAGATTTATAACTTAATCATGATTAATTCAAACGGTGATACCATGAAGAAGGCTGCAATAATACTGGCGGCTGTTGTGTTGCTGTCTGTTTTTGGAGTTGTGGGAATGCCGAAGGTCAGCGCCGCTGGGGGGGGTCGTTATAGCGGTCGACCTCGCCCACGGCGAGAACCCGAAGGGACTGAATGACCTGACCTACAAGAACCAGACACTGACAGAAGGAATGCTCACGGTTCTGACCGACTACACCTTCGTTTACTTTGGCGATGCCAAGTATGAGGCAGACCTCGGTATCAAGAACATCGGAGACAAGATAACCTACGAGGCCCTCAAGGAGAACAACGTTACAATCCTGGTGCTCGGCCAGCCGACCAGCCCGCTCTATCCTGACGAGGCTGAGGCAATAAAGAAGTGGCTTGAAGAGGGCGGCCACGTCCTCTGGATTGCCGGCGATTCTGACTATGGTAACGGTGCAAAGACCCAGCAGTTCGTTAACAGCTTCCTCGATCAGCTTAGTTTGACCAACCTCAGGCTCGACCTCGCTTCAGTTGAAGACCCAGTCAGCAACGCGGGCGGAAAGCCCTACCGTGTTGTTGCCTATGCCGATCCCTGGCAGGGCACTCCCAAGAGGGACATTCTCGTTCAGGGCTTTGAGCACAACGGTGCAGTCCTTGCCCACGGTCCAGGTGTTGTTGCATGGGTTGACGGTGTCGATGGAAGCGGTGACTGGCACCCGCTTACACCCGATGAAAAGCCCGAGAACACCTACGTCCTCGTTCACAGCAACAGCAGTTCTGACATAACAGAGAACAACGACCCGCCGGCCAACGCTTACACCGCCGGTGAGCAGGGTGAGTTCCCGATCGTTGCTGCTCAGATAATCAAGTTTGAGGGCAAGAAGCCAAGTGTGATCATCGTCAGCGGTGAGAGCCCGATCGGTGACTACGAGCCGATGTGGGCCAGTGTCTACTACCAGAGGCCGCTTGACGGACCCAAGGTCGTCTCCAATATCTTCAAGTGGAGCGTTGAGATGACCAAGGGCGAAGAGAAGACAGCCGGTGGATCAAGCAGCTCAAGCACCTGCGGCCCAGCGTTCCTCGTGGGCCTTGCCGTCGTGCCGCTCCTCCTCAGGAGAAGGAAGTGACTCCCTTCCCTTCTTTTTGTTTCATTCGACCGACATCCTTTTATTGGGTTCGTTAAAGTCCTAACGGGGATGGTACCATGAAGCGCTTTATCGGTGTCCTGTTGGTAATCGTTCTTGGCTTAAGCGTAGTCGCCAGCGGCTGTATAGGTGGCGGTGGTAGCAACACCAACACAGGAACTTCTGGAGAGGGAATAACCCTCACCATTGTTACGAGGCACGATGCTACAATCCAGTACAAAGTTAAGCAACTCTTCCTCCAGAGCGACATCGCGAAGCAGTACAACATCAAGGATCTCAAATTCATAGGTGTTCCTGAGTCTCTCTGGCCGAGCTACATCAAGAAGGGAGCCGACGTCGGTTGGGGTGGAGGCCCAACACTGTTTGACGATATGTACAGGATGGGCTACCTCGCACCGATAACCGACCAGAATATACTCGACCTCATTGGCAAGCAGATTCCGGAGGAACTCGCCGGAATGCCAATGGTCAGGAAAAATGGAAGCCAGGTTTACTGGATAGCGGCGGCGCTCTCATCATTCGGTTTCACAGTGAACAAGGAGGTTCTCAACAAGCAGGGTCTTCCCTTCCCCAAGAAGTGGGAGGATGTAGCCTCACCCGAGTGGGCCAGAGACCCGCAGATGTACGGCATAGCTGACCCGACGAGGAGTACCTCCAACACGAGGATATACCAGATTATCCTTCAGGCCTTCGGCTGGGACGAAGGATGGAGGATAATGACGCTCATAGCGGCGAACTCCAAGGTCTATGAGGCCAGCGACGCCGTTAGAGATGCAGTCATCAACGGTGAGATAGCCGCTGGAAACACCATTGACTTCTATGGTTACACTGCCATGAAGCAGAATCCGAACTGTGTTTACGTTATCCCTGAAGGAGAGAGCATCATTAACGGTGACCCAATAGCCCTCCTCAAGTACAGCAAGCACCCCGAGGCGGCTCAGGCGTTCATCTATTGGGTTCTCACCGAGGGCCAGAAGGTCTGGATGAGTCCAGACATCAACAGGCTTCCTATCAATCCTGATGTCTTCAACATGACCATAACCGAGGAAGATGCCAAGATACTCTTCAAGGGCCAGAATGTCGGTGAGACCTACGCCCAAGCTGCACCTGCCCTTTACAAGGCCTACCAGATCTCAATATCCAGCAAGGGCATCCCGTTTGACGATGCTAGGGCGCTCAAGACCGTCAACTCCCTCCAGTACTACTTCAAGGCGACCCTCGTTGATGTGAACGGCCCGCTCCATCAGGCCTGGATGGCTATAGTCAACGCCTACAAGGAAGGAAAGATCACCCAGGAGCAGTTTGAGAAGCTCAAAGACGAGCTTACCGCACCTATAGAGTTCAAGGATCCGGAGACCGGACAGATAGTCACCTTCACCGAGGAGTACGCTGCCAAGATCAACGACAGAATTGCAACCGACGCTGGATTCCAGAGCCAGCTCATGGACGAGTGGCGCACCGCGGCCCAGGAGAAGTACAACAAGGTCCTTGAAGAGCTGAACAAGATTACCGGCTGAAGTCTTTTACTTCCTTTTTCTCATGTTTTTGGTGGTACTTTCCACTCTTAAGTTCTGAATTGACCCGCCACTTGTTTCCACCTAGACGTCTAATTTTGTCGCTTGAAGTACGGGATGTTCCTTGGATTAAGACCAGAAACATTTAAAACACGCTTATAGACCCCATTCTGTTGGGACATGCTGTAACTTAGCGAGAGGTGGTCGTCCAATGAAGGTCAATAAGTGGAGCGAAAGGCTGTTCGGGACGCCGCTACCTGATGGCGTCGTCATAACGTCGTTCCTATTCCCGTTGCTCTACCTCGTGGCGTTTCTCATCATACCCACGTTCGTGATGCTAGCGACGGCGTTTGAGTACAACGGTCGTATCTCGGGGCACTGGTTCAGCAGCATCTTCAGGTCTGCCTATTACTTCAACCCGCTCCATCCGGACGGATACCTTGTAAAGACCCTGACTTACGGCGGGCAGGAGGTCTATCACTTCTATGGCTGGGACTTCGGTGTTGTCATTAACTCCATACTGGTATCAATAGCAGTAATGATACTGACGACGATCCTTGGAACGGTCTTCGCGTTCATAATGGCTCGCTATGACTTTCCAGGCAAGAACATAATGAGGATTCTCCTCTTTATTCCGCTCCTGGTTACCCCCTTCGTCAACGTGGTCGTCGTCAAGAAGATGTTTCTTCCTGATGGAATCATAAACTGGATATTCTACGAGCACCTGCATCTCTTCCCGAAGCCCATCTGGATAGACGGGCTGGTCGGTGTCATAATTGCCCAGACCATAACATACTACCCAATAGTTTACCTAAATGCCTACGCAAGCTTCATCAACATCGACCCGTCCCTCGAAGAGCAGGCTGAGAACCTCGGTAGCAGGGGCTTTCACCTATTCAGGACAGTTACCTTCCCGCTCGCCCTCCCGGGAATTATGAGCGGTGCAATACTCGTTGGAATATTCAGCCTTGAAGACCTCGCCGCGCCGATAGTCTTCCAGGGAAGTCCAATAGCAAAGAAGCTCATGTCCTACCAGATTTACAGCTCGTTCGTTTCAGGGTTTGCCGTGGGCAACCCGCAGATGGCGGCTTTGGCCCTCGTGATGCTCGTCTTAGCAGTTATAATGTTCCTCGCCGTCAGGTGGTATGTTGGCCTCAGGCAGTACGCAATGCTCAGCAAAGGTGGAAGGTGGAACCCGAGGGTTGCAAAGCCCAGGTGGTGGCAGGCGCTCCTTATAGCCTTCGTGGCAGTTCCACTCCTCCTTATAACTGTGTTCCCCCAGATAGGAGTCCTCCTCCTGGCGTTCTCCAAGAGCTGGTACGGTACATGGCCGAGCGGCTTCACACTTGACAACATGAAGGCTATTATAACACAGCCCGACATTGAGAGGGTCATCATAAACAGCCTTATGTACTCAACCGCTGCAGTCTTCATCATAATCCTGCTCTCTCTTACCTCAGCTTATGCCTCCAACAGGTTCAAGAAGGCCAGGCTCGCCCCGATAATAGATAGCCTCGCCACGATACCTATAGCAGTTCCGGGTATCGTCATAGCGATGAGCTATTTCTTCTTCTTCTCTACTGTGCCGCCGTTCAAGGGAAGCACCCTTGACCCCACCAACCTGCTGGAGTTCTTCCCGGGAGCGGCGCTGATACTGGCCTACTCGATCAGGCGTCTGCCCTTCGCCGCCCGTTCAATCTCAGCCGGGTTGCAGCAGGTTCACGTCTCCCTTGAGGAAGCGGCTATGAACCTCGGAGCGGGGAGGTGGAAGGCCCTCACCAGCGTTATAATACCGATGATATACCTCAACCTCTTCGGCGGTGCAATGCTCAGCTTCGTCTACTGTATGAGTGAGACAAGCGTCGGCATCACGTTAGGTTCGATAAACTCAACCTGGTATCCAATAACGGCTAAGATGAAGGAACTCATTATCGGTGCAGTTGGAAGCGCGAACCTTGCCGCCGCCCTCGGTGTCTTCCTTATGGCCGTCCAGATAACGGCCATAGTCATAGCCAACGTGATAACCAAGCAGAGGTACTCCTTCATAGGCCTAACCTGAGGTGATGATAATGGTCGATGTCAGGCTTGAAAACGTGGTTAAGGAGTTTGACGGCGTTCAGGCCGTCAAGGGGATAAACCTCCACATAAAGCACGGTGAGCTGTTTACACTGCTCGGTCCAAGCGGCTGTGGAAAGACTACAACGCTGAGAATGATCGCCGGCCTGGACTATCCGACGAGCGGGAAGATATACTTCGGCGACCAGGAGGTCACGTACCTTCCATCCTACGAGCGCGGTGCAGTCCTCGTCTTCCAGAACTACGCCCTCTGGCCACACATGACGGTCTTTGACAACGTCGCCTACGGCCTCAAGCTCAAGAAGCTTCCCAAGGAGGAGATAAGGAAGAAGGTCGAGTGGGCGCTTGAGCTTGTCAAGCTCAAGGGCTTTGAGAACCGCTATCCAACACAGCTCTCGGGCGGTCAGCAGCAGCGTGTTGCGATAGCCAGGGCTTTAGTAGTTGAGCCAAAGGTTCTTCTCCTTGACGAACCGCTCAGCAACCTCGACGCAAAGCTCAGGCTTGAGATGCGCTCCGAGATAAGGAGAATCCAGCGCGAACTCGGAATCACCGTTATCTACGTTACGCATGATCAGGAAGAGGCCATGGCAATAAGCGACAGGATAGCGGTCATGAACGTCGGAACGGTAGAGCAGGTAGGAACGCCGAGGGACATCTACGAGAGGCCCCAGAGCGAGTTCGTTGCCAGCTTCATGGGCAAGACCAATGTCATTCCGGCTAAAGTCGTTAAGAGAGAAGGGAACAAGGTTACGGTCGAGTTTGAGAGCTTCCGCCTCGACGGCCTCCACTACGATGGCGACGGAGATAACGTCGTTCTCGTCATAAGGCCCGAGAGGATAAAGCTCCACCCGGTTGAGAACGCGGTCTCCATCGAGGGTACCGTCGACCTTGTTGAGTACTATGGCTTCTTCACAGAGGTCGTCGGTCTCTTTGGGGAGACAAGAATAATAGCTAGGACAATAAGCGACAGGGAAGTCCAGGGACTTCGCCCGACCCAGCCCGTTACCTTCTACATCAACCGTGAGGACATAATCGTCCTGCCCAAGCAGCTCTGAGCTTTTTTCTTCTTTTTGAGGTGAACCCTATGATGAAGCTGATGAGGGAAGGCCAGGTTTACGAGCTCCTTCTTGTCTCAAAATCCAACGTCACCCCAGTCGGTGTCGTGAGGAAAGGAGAGACGCTTCATTTTAAGCTCTTTCCAGGGAAGAGCTTTAGAGATCTGTTGGAACACAACAGGGTCGCCCTTCAGATGGCCTGGGACGCTGAGCTCCTCGTGAAGACCGCTCTTAACCTCGATGTGGAGCTTTCCTTTGAGTCCGATGGGCAGTATCGGTGGATATCTAACCTTCCTGGCTGGCTGGGAAAAGTTCAGTGCAGAAGAGAGTTATGGAAGGACGAGCTCGGGACTACCGAAGTCCTTAAGTGTGAATTCTTTCCTGAGAAGGAGCTGGCAGGAAATGTCCAGCAGGTTCCCTTCACTAGGGCTGACTGCATTCTTGTAGAAATGGCTGTTCTTTTCACAAGATACCTTGTTAAACCCACATCGGAGCTTAAGAACAAAATCCTTGACCTTTACGCCCTCTACAAGCATCTCGGTGGAAACTCTGACGCGGTAGAGTACATCGTTAGGCATCTTGATTGAATCGTTCGAAAATAGCATCCAGAGGAAACGTTTTAAGCAGTGCGGGTTTCTTATTACCTGGTGATACCATGCTGAGGAAAGTCCTCCCCATATTACTTGCCCTGACTGCCGTTTTGGCCGCCGCAGGGTATGTCTCGGCGGGAGAGTACTCCTACACCTACAGCGACTACCTCTACCAGCCGGCACCAGTTGTTCCAGCTTTTGCACTTCCCGGAGGGAGCTTCGAGCTCTACGTAAAGGAGGGGATCTCAGTAAGCTCAATAGAAGCCGTCTCAGTGCTTCACGGCCCGTACCAGCTGGAAATCCAGGGAACATCGCCGGGAGAAGATGGGATGACTGTAGTGAAAGTCAAGACCCCGGAGGATATAGTCCCTGACACATACTTTCTGCTCATAAAGACCGACAAGGGCACCCTTGTTCTTCCCGACGGCCTGAAGGTGTTCAAGGAGTGGCCGAAGGAGCTTAAGCTCGCCTGGACGAGCGACACCCATGTCACTACGGGTGCCAAAGTGGGCTATGTCTGTGGGGACTACTTCCAGAGGGACATATACAAGCTTGAGGAGATGTGCTCGAATCCGATTCCGCTCCACAGCGTCGTCGCTACCTACAGCGCCTACCTCTACTGGGAGATGAATGGAGCGACACTGATGATAAACACTGGGGATGAAGTTGATACCAGCGGCGACATGGTTGGATACAAGATTATGTTTGACATAACAAAGGACACCTCCGCCGGCGACATGCCCGTTGTTGGAATCAAGGGCAACCACGATGACCCGCCGACGGTTTACACCCAGCTCCTCGGTCCGAAGTACTTCTACGTAACCATCGGCAAGTTCATCATAATAGGCCTCGATACCGGTGGTGACCAGGGATACCCCACAATGGATCAGATTGAGTGGATGGAGAAGGTTCTTGATGAACACAAAGGCTACACACCGATAATCCTCTACCACCACCCGTACTTCTTTGATCCGGGCTGGAACTATCTTGGTGGTGTCCTCAAGGGCCTTGACCCGGACGCAGACTGGGATCAGATTAAAGTACACCTCCGCAGGAGCTGGTCAGCACAGGAGGAGATTTCCAAACGCTTCCTTGAGGACATAGTCAAGTACAACGTGCCGCTTACCATGAGTGGACACATCCACCACGACATGTACTGGCTCTACATTGACAAGAACGGCAACAAGCACTACTTCCTCACCCTGACCTCAACTGGTGCCCCTGACAAAGAGACAAACCCACAGACTATCAAGACGCACAGCCCGACCTGGTACGGAAGCAACCTAGTTGTTATCAAGGAGGATGGAACCGTTGAGATGCCCTATGTCAACGTTGAGATCAAGGACGACAAAGTCCAGAGCGACTTCATGAGCGTTCCGGTTCCGCAGAGGTTCATGGCCTTTAGGCACATCTCGAAGGAAGGGACTGCGGTCAAGTTTATTAACGAGCTTAACGAGAGCGTCAGCGGCCCTATAGTTCTCCCGATACCTGAGGGAGCAAAGGTTGATCCAAAGGCCACGAACATAACCTACACGATCCTCGGTGAGAGGCAGATAGCCGACCAGTACTACATAATGCTGAACGTCACGATTCCCCAGGGTGTCTCCCAGCTTGTGATTGACACCGGCGCAGACACCGAGAAGCCAGTTGTCCAGATAGCCTACCTCCAGCCTAGCCACCCGAAGCCGAACGCCAACTTCATGGCCTACTTCACGGCCCAGGACAACCTCGGTATAAGGGACCTCTACGCCGTCATATATGACGAGAACGGAAACCCGGTCAAGTACGGCAAGGTTGACAAGTTCCCGGGCGAGCCATCAAGCGGAAAGCCTGGAGACACTTTCTACATCGTCCAGCTCCCCGGCCTTAATGAGGGCAAATACAAGATAGAGATAGTCGCAGAAGACTTCTACGGCAATAAGGCGACCGCTACCAAGGAGATAACCATCACCAGCACTTCAAAGGCCGCTAAGACCACTACAGCCAAGCAGACGTCCTCTGAGGGCAAGAGCACCTGCGGGCCAGCGGCCCTCGTTGGCCTTGCGGTTGTGCCGCTCCTTCTCAGAAGGAAGAAGTGACTTCTATCCTTTTTTATTTCCTCTTCACCGTAACTTTTATAAGAGCACTCCTCAAGTTCTCTCCCGAGGGCCCGTAGCCTAGCAGGATAGGGCGCCGGCCTTCTAAGCCGGAGGTCGCGGGTTCGAATCCCGCCGGGCCCGCCATAACAGCCCTTTCTTGCGAAAGCGCTGGCGGAAAGTTAGTATGCTTTTTGGAACAGGCTAATTTTATGAGGGTTTACAGACCAATTTGAAATCTTACAGGATTTTCTCACAGTATAGTGCCCAGAGGGCACTAAAAAGAAAGTTAAAATCCCATTAGCGAGGAGATTTTGGAGTTAAACCCGCGCGAGCTTGCCTTCTATAGGAGCATACACCCCCTAACAGGCGAGCTCAAGGGGAAGGGAACACTTTTGCTCAAGCTTTTTTCCAAAAGCTTCGCACCGTTTTTGTTCTCCATATAAGCAGATATTTTTCTGAAGTACTCCCTAAGCTTTTTTAACCCACTTCCCAATCCCTCTTCGATGCTCGCCGTAAAAGTTCCAAAGAGGGAAGCTGAAAACGTCCGAAGGAAGCTTATCGAGCTCGGCGTCCTGGCTAAAGGATACTCCCCCAAGCGAGAGAAAGATTTCGTGCTCTTTCCCGTTACAAGACCCGTAGAGGGGTTTGAACTCGCCGAGGCAGAGTTCAAAAAAACTGAAAGACGGCCCCACAGCTACCGTGAGGTCGTAGAAGTTCCCAAGGAGCTGAGGTCACTCCTCCCTAGCTCATTCGACATTATCGGCGATATCGCGATAATCGAACTACCGGAGGAACTCATAGAGTATGGAAAGGCCATTGGGGAAGCCATCCTTAAAGTCCACCGCCACATAAAGGCTGTTTTTGCAAAGGGGAGTAAGGTTTCAGGGGAATACCGCGTTAGAGAGCTCATACACCTTGCCGGTGAGAAAAGGACTGAAACCCTCCACCGCGAAAACGGAATAAGGCTAAAGCTCGATGTTGCTAAGGTCTATTTCTCTCCCAGGCTTGCCACCGAGAGAATGAGGGTCTTCGAGAAGGTCCAGCCTGGGGAAATAATCTTCGATATGTTCGCAGGAGTTGGGCCATACTCGATACTCCTCGCCAAAAAGGCAAAGCTCGTGTTCGCCTGCGACATAAACCCCTGGGCGATAAAATACCTTGAGGAGAACAGGAAGCTCAATAAGACACCCAATGTTATTCCCATCCTGGGCGATGTGCGGAAAGTGACCGGCCAAATCGAGGCCGACAGGGTTATAATGAACCTTCCCAAGTTTGCCGACAGGTTTCTGAGGGAGGCCATGCTGAGCGTAAAATCTGGAGGAATAATACACTACTACGGCTTCGACCCGGAAGAAGACCTGTTTTCAGAGCACAAGCGGAAGATAAAGAATGTGGCTGGGGAGTTTGGTTTCAAGGTGGAATTTCTCGACGAAAGGAAAGTCCGCCCCTACGCGCCAAGGCAGTTCAACATAGCAATAGATTTCAGGGTCTGGAAGTAAAGGCTTACTTTATGTGGACGACAAGGTTCATAATGGTGGTTGTTTTCCCGATAAAGCACCCAAAAGGTTAGGAGAAGAAAAGGCATCATTTTCCAGCGATCTTCACGTTCTCGAACTTTATGTGCGGCGTTATCATAGTGTTCATGAAGGGCATTACGGTCTGCTCCCTCGAGACCTCGCTCGCCTGCTGGAGAAGCTCGTAGACATTGCCAGCTATGAGGAAGACCGCTGAACCCTTTACCTCCCCATCCTCGATGAGGAACGCTGGATTGGCGGTTACTGCGAAGTTTCCGTTGTCCGGGTTGCTCGAGTGCGCACCCTGCAGGCCGTCCACGAGGTAGCCCCTGTCGATCTCCCCTACGATGTCCTCAAGGGAGCGCTTTCCGTTCTCGATGACGACGCTGTGGAAGCCTATGTTTATCCCACCACTCCTGAGGTCGCGCTTTCCGTTTCCAGTGCTCTCTGTCCCGTAGACCTTTGCCCAGTAGTTGTCCCAGACGAAGCCCTTGAAAGTTCCGTTTTCAATGAGGACGTTCTTCCTCGTGGGGACGCCCTCTCCATCGGCTATGAGGGGCTCGAGAGAAAGCGGGTGGAGCGGGTCGTCGTAGAGGGTAATTACTTCACTCGCTATCTTCTCCCCAACCTTCCCTGCGAGCGGCGTGGTCTCCTTGACCAAGCGCTCACCGCTGAAGGCTGGAAGGAGGGCGTAGCTGAAGAGCCCCGCTATTGCCCACGGACCGAAGACCAGAGGCACTTCTTCGTTCTTACTGGTAACGACGTTGTAAGCCCACCCAACCTTCTGGACGGCTCTTTCAACGACCCCCTCAACGTCGAGGTCGAGGTCTCTGCGTGCATCGAAGTCGAAGATTCCCGGTGTGACGACGCTTCCCTTCCTTCCAACAAGCTCAAGGTACATGTACGCCGCTCCACCTTCCTGGAAGACGTCGAGACCGTGTGAGTTGAGGACATGCCTCTCTTCCCATGAAACCCCGCTGGCTCCTCCAGCCACTACAGCGTTCTTGTCTTTCTCACGGGCGAGCTTTATCCCCCTGACAAGCTTCTCGACCAGAATATCGGGAGAAGCCTCCTTCAGCTCGTAGTTCGGCTTTGGCTTTTCCCGGTACTTCCCAGGCTCGGGCAGAGAGACCCACGTCTCGTCGGGTGAGTTTAGCTTTGCCATCTTGGCGGCCTGTTCTATGGCTTCCTTCACCTTCTCCTGCTCATCGCTGTCCACAATAGCTAGCCCGAGGCGCTTGTCCTTTATTCCGCGGATTATAGTTAAAGCCCCGCTCCTCGTTGAGGCCATAGAAATCTCGTTGAGCTCCACGTTGGCTGAGACTTCTCTTGAGCAGTAAACGGCTATCTCAAGCTCGTCAAAAAACTTCTCGCCGAAGCGTATGAGGTTCTCCATCTCCACCACCTCACCCGATGATTATTCCTCCGTCAAAGCGCATGTGCGGGCCGCCGGAGCTTACGAAGGCCGTCTGCCCCTTGCCGCAGAACCCTACTTCAAGGCCGAAGTCCTTGCCCACAGCTGAAATCTTCTTGAGAGCCTCGATGGCGACTCCGGTGATAGAGGTGTCCCTTATCGGCTCGGCTATCTCACCGTTCCTTATGACGTAGCCCTCTTGGATTCCAACCTGGAATGCTGAATTGAGCTGGGCCTGGCCGCCGCGGAAGTCCACGACGTAGTAGCCGAACTTGATATCCTCTATCAGCTCCTCGAAGGAGTGGTCGCCGGGCTCGAAGATGGTGTTTCTCATCCTGATTATCGGAGGATAGCGGTAGCTCTCCGCTCTTGCGTGTCCGTTCGGCTCCATGCCCCACTTGGCCGCGTATTCCCTGTTCAGCATTATTTCCTTGAGGATTCCGTTCTCGATGATGTGGATGTCCTTGACAGGAACGCCCTCGTCGTCGTACTTGTCGTTTCCAAAACCGCCCTCTACGATCCTCTCGCTCATCGTGACGAACTCCGGAGCGATTTGCTTGCCGATTAAGTCCTTGAAGGGCGAGTTTATCGTCAAATCGGCCTCAGCTAGGTGACCCAGCGCCTCGTGGGCTATGATGCCTACAACTATCGGTCCGGCCACGATGGGCCACTCACCGCGCTTTGGAGCAATGCCCTTGAGCTGGCTCCACATCTTCCTCTTCAGCCTCTCGGCGACCCTCTCGTTCGGCTCCTTCTCGGTCATCAGCTCCCAGCCGTAGTCAACCGCGCCGATGCTGTCCCTCGCCATTGCAAGCTTTCCGTCGGCCTTGCCGGTGACGTATGTCCCCTGGTAGAGGTAGTTGTAGTCCCACTCTATCCGCGTCCCCTCGTTGGTGAGGAGGAGTTTCTTACCTCCACCGTCTTCGTAGCGTATCTGGACGCTCTTTACGGCCTCGTCTTCCTTGAGAATCTTCTCCAGCTCGCGGAGGTGGTTCACCTTCTCCTCGATGTCAACTTCCCTCGGCTTGATCCTCATCTTGCTCTTCACGAAGTCCTCAACGGGCTTTATCTCCGCCAGCTCAATCTTCTCCCTCTTGGTCTGCGCTGCGGCTTTGGCTAGCTTGTAGGCCTCTTCAATCTTTTTCTCTAGGTTTGTTAAGTCGCTGGTTGAGGCGAATCCCCATGCTCCATCAGCCAGAACTCTTATTGCGACGCCCCTGTGGAGCTTTCCAGTGAAGCTCGTAAAAACGCCATCTTTGAGGCCGAGTGTTGTCTTTCTCAGGTCTTCATAACGGAGCTCTATGTACTCCGCCTTCAGGTTCTCCTCAGCCCAGCGGAGGGCCTTTTCGAGTGCTTCCATGTCCACCACCGTTGACGTTTGTCCAATCTATGTTCTCGTTGAGATATAAAAGTCTTTTGAGATAGATTGAACATTTCGATGAAATTCGAAAGGGAAGATTTTTCAATACTGGGGATAATCATATCACCGGAGGGGACAATATGAAAGCCGAAATCAAAAGCCTCATCGACCGAGGTACTTACCGAAAGCTCCCACTCTTCGAGGGCGAACTGCCCGATGGGAGCTACGCGCAGATAGTTGAGGTCAAGCCAAGGCAGACCGTCAAGAAGCACTATCACGAGCGCCAATATGAGCTGTTCTACATTATCAGCGGCGAAGCGAGGCTGGGGATCGGTGAGAAGGAATATACAGCGAGACCCGGAGACATCTTCCTCGTCAAGCCGAAGACCGTTCACTGGGTGGTCAACGAGAGGGACGAGCCGTTCAGGCTGCTTGTTGTCAAGCTGAACTACTACGGGGATGACTCCGTATGGCTTAATGAATGAGCGGGTGAGAGCATGCCCGAGAGGGTAATTGGAATCCTTGGTGGGATGGGGCCGCTGGCAACCTCAGATCTATTCCGCAGGATAGTCGAGAAGACTCCCGCAAAGCGCGATCAGGATCACCCGAGGATAATAATCTACAACAATCCCAAAATCCCCGATAGAACAGCCTTCATACTTGGAAGAGGGGAAGACCCAAGGCCAGAGCTCATAGCAAGCGCGAAGAGGCTGGAAGAGTGCGGTGCGGACTTTATAATAATGCCTTGCAATACCGCCCACTTCTTCTCCGAGACCATTCAGAGGGCGATAAACATCCCCCTAGTAAGCATGATAGAGGAGACTGCCAGAAGAATCGAAGAAATGGGCCTCAGAAAAGTGGGTCTCCTCGCCACCGACGGGACGATAAAGGGAATGATATACCACCGGGCGCTCCTCAAGAGGGATATCCATATAGCAGTGCCGAACAAAAAGGATCAGGAGCTCGTCATGAAGGGTATCTACGAGGGGGTCAAGGCTGGAAACCTCGAACTCGGCAGAGAACTTCTCTTGAAAGTTGCAAAGAAGCTGGAAAGGAGGAGCGAGGGCATAATAGCCGGCTGTACGGAGGTAAGCGTTGCTCTAAAGCCGGAAGACTTCACTGTCCCTCTGATAGATCCGATGGACGTGATAGCCGAGAAGGCCGTGAGGCTGGCACTTGGCATCGAGGACTTTTAAAGCCATCCCTTCTTCCTGAAGTATGACAGCATGCCAACCGCTATCACCAGCATCACCACCAACACCGCAGGATAGCCGTAGCGCCACTGCAGTTCGGGCATATACCTGAAGTTCATGCCATAGAGGCCCGTAATGAACGTCAGCGGAATGAATATGGTTGAAACCACTGTAAGAATTCTCATGATGTCATTGGTTCTCATTGAGATTGTGGAGTAGTAGAGATCTATCAGGCTGTTGGCGAGCTCACGCTGGCCCTCCAGGATTTCCAGAACCTCACGGACGTGGTCATGGAGCTCGTCAAGAAAAGGCCGTGTACCTTCACTGAAAAACCTTGACCCATCAATTTCGAGCTGTCTGAACGCCTCAAGGAGCGGAAAAACAGTTCTCCGCATGAAGAGGATGTCCTGCCGTATGCGGTGTATCTTCCTAAGAGTTCCTGTGTCGCCTCTCGAAAGTATCCCGCTCTCAAGCTCCTCGATTTTGGAGCTTATAGCCTCAATTATCGGGACGTAGTTCTCCACTATTGCCTCAAGGAGAGCAAAAAGAAGGTAGTCCGCTCCCTGTTCTCTGAAAAGGCCCTCTCCCTCTCTGATACCTTCCCGAATTGGGTCAAAAACATCCCCAGGTATCTCCTGAACCGTTATCAGGAAGTTGTCTTTCAGGATGATGCCAACTCTCTCCCTTTTTAAGCCCCCCTCGCTCTCGTAAACTTGGTGGACGATGAGAAACAGATACTCGGGAAACACGAAGACTCTGACACGGGAGGTCTGTCTTTGAAGAGCCCTTATGGGTCTCTCGTGAATTTTAAAAACATCCCTTAGCTCCTCCGCCAAAGAAAGGCCGTCAACGTTGAGCCAGACAACGCGATAATCTTGGAATCCAAGGGCCTCTTCTATATTTGAGAGTTTCTTACTAACGAATTTGTCTTTTGAGTAAGCTATCGCAGTAATCTTGGGCTTTTCCTGTTTTTCCATTTTTCTTCCCCCGTTTAACAGCATAGACAATTTGGCAGAAAATAGTAAGAGAGGAAATTATAGTTTTCGGCCGAAAGGACTTAAAAGTCAGTGGCGAATTTGGGCTGGTGGAGAGCATGGAGATAGGTGTCGTTGGAAAGCCAAACGTTGGAAAGTCCACCTTCTTCTCGGCGGCAACGCTTGTTGATGTGGAGGTCGCCAATTACCCGTTCACGACGATAGATGCTAACGTTGGGGTTACCTACGCGATAGCAGAGCACCCATGTAAGGAGCTCGGGTGCACTCCAAACCCGCAGAACTACGAATACAGGGACGGAAAGGCGCTGATCCCGATAAAGATGATAGACGTCGCGGGTCTCGTCCCCGGGGCGCACGAAGGACGCGGCCTTGGGAACAAGTTCCTTGACGACCTCAGGATGGCCTCAGCGCTGATACACGTCGTTGACGCCACCGGGAAGACCGATGCAGAGGGTCAGCCGACCGACTACCACGACCCGGTCGAGGACATTGAGTTCCTCGAGAGAGAGATAGACTACTGGATACTCGGGATACTCAAGAAGGGCTGGGAAAAGTTCGCCAAGAGGATAAAGCTCCAACACATGAAGCTTGAGCAGGCGATAGCAGATCATCTCTCTGGAATCGGTGTGAGCGAGGAAGATGTGTGGGAGGCTATTCACAGGCTCGGACTGGGCGACGATCCAACGAAGTGGACTGAGGAAGACCTGTTCAACTTCGTCCGCGAGCTCAGGAAGGTGAACAAGCCGATAATCATAGCGGCCAACAAGGCTGATGCAGCCAGCGATGAACAGCTTGAGAGGCTGAAGAAAGAGGGTGAAAAGAGGGGCTACATAGTAATTCCGACCTCGGCAGCGGCCGAACTGACCCTGAGAAAGGCCGCTAAGGCAGGTTTCATAGAGTACCTCCCCGGAAGCTCGGACTTCAAGGTTCTCAAAAAACTGAGTCCAAAGCAGGAAAAAGCCCTTGAGCTGATAAGGGAGAAAGTCCTCCAGCGCTTCGGCTCAACGGGCGTTCAGGAAGTAATAAACAGGGCTGTCTTTGAGCTCCTCAAGCTGATTCCCGTCTATCCTGTCCAGGACGAAAACAAGCTCACTGACCAGTTCGGGAACGTCCTACCGCACGTTTATCTGCTCTCAAAGGGCTCAACGCCAAAAGACCTGGCCTACAAGGTGCATACTGACCTCGGGAAGACCTTCCTCTATGCTGTCAACGCGAGGACAAAGCGGCGCGTTGGGGATGACTACGAGCTCCAGTTCAACGACATCATTAAGATAGTGGCCACTGCAAAGTAAGTTCCTGTTTTTGGATCAGTTTATTTCTTTTCAGCTTTTTATCAGCTGGAGCTCGCCTGAACCTTTTCCTTCAGGAGCTCCTGGTAGAGCCTCGGTTCAACGTCTTTATCGCTGAGCCCGAGCTTTTCGGCAATCTCCCAAATCCTTCTTTTGGCGTATTCAACGTCCTCACTCATGACTTCAATATCGAGAAAAGCACCCAGTCCCTCAACATCGCTCAGCTCGAGTGTCACATCGTCGAGCTTGTAAACGAGCCTCTTCTTCCTGACCCAGAGGTCTCCCCTGAAACCCAGCCTTTTGAGGATTTCAACTGTAGTCTCGAAATCAGAGACCTCGACCTCAAGCTCGTCGAACTCCTCGTTTCTGCCCGGGTCTTTTATGAACTTATATGTTAGAAAAGCCTTCCCAAGGTTCGTGATTCTCCGCACTCTGAGAAGATTTGGCAGCGGAATTGAAAAATAAAGGTCTTCCTGGACTTCCTCTCTGATGAAAGATGCCCCAAGCCCTTCAATTTTTCTCCTTATGTCCTCAAATCCAACTCTGAACTTTATTTCGATCTCCATCAGACGTCCACCAGGAAGCCTATAACATCTTTGCCCTTCACAATGCTCGTGAACGGGAATACTTCTACCCTTCTAAGGCTTGGAAGGGTTCTTATTGTGTCGTCAACGAACTTTTCTATCTGCTCCTCAGTTTCCCCACCGATAAGGGCCATAATTCCGTTTCTGCCGCTCTTTGCAACTGCCAGGACGTTCGGGAGCATTGAGAGGGTTTTTGTTATGTGATTGATGTACTTCTCAAGGAAGTCTTCTATAACTGGTATTTCCGTCTCGATGTACACTGCAACTACTGATTTTGGTTTCAGCGGCTCTCCAAGGATTATGGTGTACCTGTCGATCACGCCTTTTTCAATGAGCTTTTTTATTCTAAAGTGTATTGTGGATTCTGGCCTATTTAACCTCTCGGCAAGCTCGGATATTGTAAGTCGGGCATCCTGTTTTAACAGCTTGAGTATAGCCCTATCAAGGTCGTCCAGCTGTATCATGGATCGTCCCCCAACGTTTGTATAATTCGTGAGGTATTCCGAGAATATCTAAGATTCTGCCAATTATAAAGTTTATCATATCCTCCACAGTCTGGGGCCTTGTATAAAATCCAGGGGATGCCGGCATAATCACGGCCCCCGCCCTGGCGGCCTTCATCATGTTTTCAATATGAATCACGTTGAGTGGAGTCTCCCTAACGAGAAGAAGGAGCTTTCGTTTTTCTTTGAGTGCAACATCCGCCGCCCTTGTTATTAAGTTGTCGGCGTAGCCGTTGGCTATTGCCGAGAGGGTCTTCATGGAGCATGGGGCGACAACCATAGCATCAAAGGGGTAAGAACCTGACGCAACCGGGGCGAATAGGTCTTTCTCGTCGTAATCAGGCTTCAACTTTATGCCCAGCTCGTGGTACGCAACGGCTATTCCAGTCCGTGAGGCAAGGGTAACGACTTCATGCCCAAGTTCTTTCAGAACTTCTATCAATCTCACCCCATAAACGGCCCCGCTTGCCCCTGTTATCGCCACAATAATCTTCATTCAATCACCTAACGTTCGCTGGGAATGGCTGCTTTAAACTTTTCCGGCAGATTTTTATATTATTCCGAGTTACTATCTCAGGTTGAGGAAAATGGCCGAAGTTATTAAGGTGCTTTTAGAGGGGGCCGCAAAAGTAGCAGAAAAAATTGGTGCAAAAGCGTTGGTCATCATGGAGGAGCTTCCTGAAGAAGAAATACCGGATATCGGCATTACCGTTGTTATAGTTGGCTCCACGTTTGATGTGGAGAAGGATAAGGTTAAGAGAATATCGATCCCCCAGAACCTTGACCTCAACAATCTGCTCAACCTCATCTCGGCTTTTCTGCTTGAGCATGGAATTCTGGCTGAGGGTGATTCATTTGTCTACGTAACGGAGAACCTGATCGGGGTCCGTACAATAAAGAGGTCGATCATCGCCATGAAGAGCTTCTTTGCCCAGAACCAGAACGTCCTTCAGAGGATGCTGGAGATAGCGATAGAGTTGAGCATAGAGGGCAGGGAGGGAAATCCCGTTGGGACAATATTCGTCATAGGTGACACGAGGAGGGTTCTCAAACATTCGAGGCAGCTCATTCCAAATCCTTTCAAGGGGCACAGGATAAACGTTCTGGACAAGGAGAGCAAGGAAATAATAAAGGAGTTCGCCCAGCTGGACGGCGCGTTCCTCATCAGGGAGGACGGCAGGATAGTGGCCGCTGGGAGGTATCTGGAGGTAGAACCCAGAGTTATAGACCTGATGCTCCCCCCTGGGCTGGGAAGCAGGCACATAGCGGCCGCTGGAATAACAAAGATAACCAGCGCAATGGCCATAAGTCTCTCGGAGAGCGGCACTATAAGGATATTCAAGAACGGGCTGATGCTCCTCGAGTACAACCCGAGGCTGAAATACTGAAATATTGACAAAAAGAGATCAAACGTTGAAGATGCGGATGGTGTTCGTTCCTGCGGTCTTTCCTATGGGCGTTCCCTTCGTCAGCAGTACCGTATCGCCTTCGTTCACCAGTCCAAGCCCGGTTATCATGCGCAGTATCTCTTCTTCGCTGGTATCCTCAACGAGGAACGGATAAACGCCGTAGGAGAACATCAGAGTGTTTTTGACCCATTCATCAGTTACAAATGCCAGTACCCACTGTTTTGGCTTAAAACGGGCTATTAGCCTTGCGGTCTGACCCGTTCTTGTTGGGGTAAGGATGTACTTGATATCTATTGAGTTCAGGGCCTCTATTATGCTCCTTGTTATAGCATCCTTTATGGTGCCCTTGGCCTGTCTGACACCTCTCAGCTCGCTCATCTTCCATTCAACGGTCCTTTCAGCCCATTTGGAGTCCCTGTATGCTTCAGTCGTCTTGGCTATCTTTGCCATCATTCTGACGGTCTCAACTGGGTACTTTCCAACGGCTGTTTCTTCAGATAGCATCACGGCATCGGTTCCGTCGAGGATTGCATTTGCAACATCAGTGACCTCTGCCCTTGTTGGGAGTTTCTCATGCGTCATGCTCTCGAGCATCTGGGTTGCGGTTATCACGGGCTTTCCTGTACAGTTTGCCTTGTAGATAAGCTTCTTCTGGAGAATCGGGAGCTTTTCTATGGGCATTTCCACTCCGAGGTCTCCTCTCGCCACCATGACTCCGTCCGCCGCCCGAAGGATCTCGTCGAAGTTCCTTACCGCGTCAGGCCTTTCTATTTTGGCTATCAAGAACAGTCTTCCGTTCCTCTCCTCGATGAAGCGCCTTGCCTTGAGTATGTCATAAGCGGAGCCAACGAAGCTTATGCCAACGGCGTCGACTCCATGTTCCAGTGAAAACTCTAGAAACTCCAGATCCTTCTTGGTTATAGCCTCGATAGCTAGACGGGCCTTGGGGATGTTGATCCCCTTGCGGGAGAAGAGAGTTCCCCCGACGAGCACCTTACAGACTACATCCTGCTCCTGGACTTCCTCAACCCTCAGTGCTATGAACCCGTCGCTGAGGTAGATAACGTCCCCCTTCGAGACGAGCTTTGGAAAGTCTTTGAACTCAACGGGTATCACGGCCTCGTTGCCGATTACGTCCCTTGTGGTTAGGGTTACCGTCTGCCAGCGTCTCAGCGTCACTGAACCTCCTTCGATCTCACCAACGCGAATCTTTACTCCAGGCAGGTCTCCGAGAATTGCAACGGGCCTGTTGAGCCTCTCTGAAACCCTCCTCACAAGTTTTATCGATTTTTCGTGCTGTTTTAAATCTCCATGGGCAAAGTTTATCCTAGCAACGCTCATCCCCGCTCGAACCATGGCCGTTATGGTCTTCTCGTTGAGGGATGCCGGGCCGAGAGTGGCTATTATCTTGGTCTTCTGTCCTGGAAGCCGCATGATATCACCTAAGAAGAAACCGGAAAACATTCTAAATTAATCTTTCCCTGAAACCGGATTTCGGAGGCTCTCCTCAAGCTTCAGGTAGCATGAGTTACAGTATCCCAAAAACCTTGAGTCCCACTCCCCAAGCGTCTTTGGGGGGTTCATGACGCAGTCGTTTGAGCAGTGTTCCAGCCCAAAGGAGTGCCCAATCTCATGGAGCATGCCCTTGATCAGGCGCCTCTTGAACGCTGGAAGCTCCTTTGAGAGGACTCTCACCGCTAAGCTCTTCAGGTCGTCATCGGCCAGGGGATTATCGAGTATCTTCAGGGTCATCCTCATGGAATCGGACTCAAATGGACGCATGGAGAGGAGCATTATTCTCCTGCCAAGCCTCTCAGTCTGGAATCCTAGGAATTTCTCATAGAAGCCGAAGTATTTGTCCCTGGAAGCCAGAGGAAAACTCGTTATTCCGAGTATCTTGTTCATGTTTAGCCCGTCGTTCTTTTCAATCTCAACCTTGAGCCGGTAGTCCATGAAGTCCACCAAGACATCGAGAGGAAACAGTCTGACCTTTCCTTCCGGTGTTTCGAGGGTTATCAAGTACCCAGGCTCCAAAATCAGTTTGTCCAGGTACACGAGGCGAAGGGGTAGTTCCCACTCCTCTAAGAGCCTGTTTGCATCGTTGTAGGCCTCGAAGAGGACTTCCTCCACCCTTTTGGATACAAAGTTCGAGACGTATGTGAAGCCTATGTACTCCATTTTACTGCCCAGGGGATTTTAGAGAGAGCCTTATAAAGTTTTTAGGATGGTGACCGTGAAATTTTTAAAGTTGCTTTATATAACCCAGCGCGGGCGATGGCGTCCGCCCGGGGCTTCGAGCCCGAACCGCCCGAAAGGGCTGATGACGCCTGTTCTACTCCGAGGGAGGCGGTAGGATGGGCTCGAAGCTTGATGAGTTTGCACGCTTTGTTAACGTAGAGAAGGCCCTCGAGTACGTCGAGAAGAGGCGACACGAGGACGGAGGCTACTGCTTCGTGAGCGTTTTAGATGACACCAACGTCAACGACACATACTACGCAGTCAAGATATACGACCTGCTCGGCCTCGAAGTCCCGGAGAAGGAGAAGACGATCGAATTTCTTGAAAAAGCGATTCAGCCCCAGACGGCAGTAGTGGCCATAGCAATGGCCCTTGAAGGTCTTGCGATGCTTGGAGCGAAGGACATCGCAAGGGAGCACGTGGACATCGTCTACACCAAGTACAATCCCCTCGAAGACAAGTTTGCCGTTGGTCTTGGCGGCAGTGAGGAGTTCGGAACTGCGACGCCCCTTGAGGCTACATACTGGGTCGTTAAGGCGTTCAAGGCAATTGGCCAGCCGATAAGCGATGAGGAAAGGGACAGGATAAGGGCCTTCGTTATGAAATTTAGAATGGGCAACGGGTTCGGAGTGAAACAACCAACGACCACGATGACCTATCAGGCCCTCCACACCCTCTACGCGCTCGGCTATCGCCCGCCTAAGAGCCCCCACTTCAGGAACTGTGAGCTCTGCGGCGACTGGGGCGGCTTCACGGAGGTTCCATACAGCCTTCCCCCCTACCTTGAGCCGACTTTCTATGCAACAAGGGGGCTTGAGCTCCAGGAAGAAGCTCCAACCTGTCCGAGGAGGCACATCTGGTTCATACGTCAGCTTCAGAACTCCAACGGTGGCTTCAGGAGGAGTCTTGAACTTGGTATCTCAAACTTCCAGAACACATACAGAGCACTTGCAGTGGTAGATGCCATGATGAGATACCTCTGAGTGGTTGGAATGGATCTTATAGGCGTTTATCTCCGTGAGGCGATGGACGAGGGCTGTCCAGTGTGCAGAATCCTCCGCTCCTACGAGGAATCCCAGATAGAGACTATACTCTACGAGCACGTGAACGACCCAGAGGTTCGAAAGAAGTTCCGGAAAAGTCTTGGTCTCTGCACTTACCACGCGTGGAAGACGCTCGAGAAGGCATACTCAGAGCCCCTCCTTGGCCCGCTGGGAGTGGCGATAATCTACGAAGATGTCCTCTCCAGGTACATAGGTTTCCTTGAAGATGGAAGAGTCTCCAAGGAGGAAGGATGCTTCCTTTGTGAGTTGGTTAGGGAGAAGGAAAGAAGCACCATCGAGGGCTTTGCCGATAGAATAGACGAACTGCTTCCCGTTTACGAGAGCTCTAATGCGATACTCTGCAGAAGGCACTACGAAATGCTGCTCTCCGAAGTTGCTAGAAGGGATAATGACAAGGCAACTGTCCTGAAGGAAATTCAGTTGAAGAAGCTCAGAAAGCTACGAGAGAGGCTGAAGTCCTTCATAGATAAGTTTGACTACCTATCTAAGGAGGAGCCTACAAAAGAAGAAACTTCATCACTCCCTCTTACGATAGAAGCCCTCAAAGGCCTTGAAACTGGCATCACACTGGGAGGGCGTGGAAATTCCAAAAACGTAAAGAGGGGGCTTTTGAAGTGGAGATAATCCTCTCTCCGGAGGAGTTTGAGCAGGTGAAGAAGAACAGAAGAGAAATCGAAAAGCGGTTTCAAGACTTAGAGGGACTTGAGAGGACACTAAAAGCTCTCAAGTTTGAATACCTGATTGAGCACAGAAACAACCTCAGAGAAAAGCTTGAAGAGATGGAGGGGCGGTATCGAGAGCTTGTGGAGCTTGAGGAGAAGGCAAAAAGGGACAAGGAGTTCCTAATGAAGGTTAGAGAAGAGCTCAGCAGGGAAAACAGGAGCCTGAGAAGGGAGTTAGAGGAGAGCAAAAATGAAGGTGGTCGTTAAGTCTAAACGCGGATGGAGGAAGGTCACCTTTAATGTGCCAGACGAAACCTTTGAGCAGATAATGGAACTGGCGAAACGCTACGGCTTCAGGCCTGATGAGGTTCTGAGGATAATCCTCCTCCACGATTACATTGACTTCAGGGAAGGAGAGACAGACATTGAGAATCTGGAAAGGGAGATATCGGAGCTTGAAAGGAAGCTTTACGAGCTTGAGGGAAAGTGGTCCCCGCTAAGGTTCAGGACATACTACCTCGTCCTCGACAACCAGAACCTTGGAATACAGCTCTCTGGGATGATAGCCGAGAACAAACGTTTGAGGAAAATTCTCGACAAGCCGGAGAAGGACTACACCAATATTGAGGAGCTTATTCACTACTACCTCTCCTTTGAGGGTAAGGATTAAAAGGAAATGGCCTTCGGTGGTGGTGCCATGAACCTCAGGATAGTGATGGCGATAGCACTTGGAGGAGCGTTTGGGGCTGTCGCGAGGTTCTACATCTCAGGTCTGCTTCCCGTTTACGGCGATTTTCCAGTAGGGACCCTTATAGTGAACAGCATAGCGAGCCTCATCCTCGGTTATCTCTACGGCATTCTGTTCTGGGGCTTTGATGTCCCTCCGGACTGGAGGGCCTTCTTCGGAACGGGATTTTGCGGGGCGCTAAGCACTTTTTCAACGTTTTCCTACGAGACCTTCTCGCTCCTGCGTGAGCGTGAGTATCTAATTGCAACCCTCAACATTTTGGCAAACGTTATAATCACAATTGTGTTAGTATTTGCGGGCTTTATGCTGGCCCGGAGGTGAAAATATGGTAGAAGTCGAACACTGGAACACGCTCCGGCTTAAGATATACATCGGCGAGAACGACCGCTGGGAAGGGAAGCCTCTGTACAAGGCGATAGTTGAAAAGCTCAGGGAGATGGGGATGGCCGGGGCGACCGTTTACCGCGGAATCTATGGCTTCGGAAAGAAAAGCCGAGTTCACTCAAGCGACGTTATGAGGCTTTCAACAGACCTTCCAGTGGTTGTGGAGGTCGTGGATAGGGGGCACAAGATAGAGAAGGCGATATGCGAGATAAAACCCATGATCAAGGACGGAATGATAACAGTTGAGCCTGTAATAGTGGTGTGGGTCGGCACTAAAGAGGAGATCGAAAAGTTCGAGGAGGATGCCGTGAGGGAAACGTAATGTGTTAATTTTTTAAAATTTTTTAATACTAATCAAAAATTTAATAAACTCCAAGGGGGTGTTAGTATGTAATGCTCCCCTATAATCAGGGGTGATGTTCAATGATGTCCATTGAATTTGAGATTCCCCTTGATCTCCTCAATGACGTTATGGATTACATTATTGAAGAAGATGCCAAACTCCAGTGGGTTCGCTACTCCAAGAGGACGAATTCAGTAGTGGTACGGGTTTTGATCTCCGCCGAAGTTGTTGAGCAGTTCCTCTTCGGACTTGCGAAGGTTGTTATGATCCCCCTGGAGGTTACAATAGTTGAGGAAAAAATCGGGGAAAGGTTAATTCACGAGGCTTTTCTGTTCAGCGTGGAAGTTTCTGAGGGGATTTACCCAGTTTTTGTTCTCCTGTACTATAACGTTAGCAAGGTTTATCCAGATAAGATAGTAGTCGGGACGCTAGCAGAGGCCCCCCAGGAACTTATAGATGCTGTACTCTCTAGGACAGTTGGCAAGCTCAGACTCCTGGACACGGAGAAGATCAAAAGCACAGTGGAGAACGGGGTGCTTTTAATATACCTGCGAGCTAACCTGCCATTAAACGGGGCCGGTGCTGGTGTCATTTAGCCTGTTTTGGGCAAGGTCTTTAACCCCTTCTTCTAACTACCCACGGTGATTCAGATGCTCCATCACGTTAAGCTTATCTACGCGACCAAGAGCAGGAAGCTTGTTGGGAAGAAAATTGTGCTGGCCATCCCCGGGAGCATAGCGGCGGTGGAATGCGTCAAGCTCGCCAGGGAGCTGATACGTCACGGTGCGGAAGTTCATGCGGTCATGAGCGAAAACGCGCAGAAGATAATCCACCCCTATGCTATGGAGTTCGCGACTGGAAACCCTGTAATTACCGAAATAACGGGCTTTATCGAGCACGTCGAGCTTGCTGGGGAACACGAGAACAAGGCCGACCTGGTTCTCGTCTGTCCCGCGACGGCCAACACCATATCGAAGATAGCCTGCGGAATTGACGATACTCCAGTTACAACAGTTGTGACGACTGCCTTTGCCCACACTCCTATAATGATAGCTCCTGCCATGCATTCGACGATGTACGACCACCCAATAGTTAAGGAAAACATCGAGAAGTTGAAAGGGCTTGGGGTGGAGTTTATAGAGCCGCGCTTTGAGGAGGGCAAAGCGAAAGTTGCTTCAATAGATGAAATAGTCTACCGTGTGATCAGGAAGCTTCACCCTAAGAGCCTGGAAGGGAAGCGCGTTCTCGTCACAGCAGGCGCGACGAGAGAGTACATAGACCCGATACGATACATAACCAACGCAAGCAGCGGAAAAATGGGAGTGGCGATGGCGGAAGAGGCGGAGTTCAGGGGTGCGGAGGTAACGCTCATACGTACCAAGGGCAGCGTCCAGAGCTTCGTGGAGAACCAGATAGAGGTCGAGACAGTTGAGGAGATGCTTGAAGCGATAGAGAGCGAGCTGAAAGACAAAAAGTATGACGTCGTTGTCCTGGCTGCGGCCGTCAGCGACTTCAGGGTGAAGAACAGGGCGGACGTGAAGATAAAGAGCGGTCAGCCGCTCCTCCTTGAGCTTGAGCCGACGCCGAAGATAATAGACCGCGTTAAGAAACTCCAGCCTGAGGTGTTCCTGGTCGGCTTCAAGGCGGAGACAGGTCTCAGCGAGGAGGAGCTGATAACCGCCGCCAGGAAGCAGATTGAACGCGCCAGTAGCGATCTCGTCGTAGCAAACACCCTCAAAGCCTTTGGAAGCGAGGAGAACGAGGTTATCCTGGTCGGGAGGGACTTCACCAAGAAGCTCCCAAGAATGAGCAAGCGCGAGCTGGCGGAGAGGCTCTGGGACGAGATAGAGAAGAGGCTTTAGTTCGTTCGTTTTATCTTTGATTCTGACTTACTTATTTTAAAAACGTGGGGGGAAGTTTTTTAGCGGCACCTTTTGAACTTCCATCGGTGTACAAAATGAACGTAGAAATACCGAACTACGGAGAAGTCCAGATAGAGGCCGTGATCTTTGACCTCAACGGCACCCTTGGAGAGAGGGGCAGGGTTGATGAAGAAGTCAAGCACCTCCTTGAGAGGCTGGCAGATAAGTACACCGTCGTCGTGATAAGCGCCGACACCTTTGGCACACTGGAGGAAGAGCTTGGAGGTCTCCCTGTGAGGATTGAAAAGGCCTCAAACGCTGCCGAAAAGGTTGAGATAGCAAGGGGCTACTCCCCATATGCAGCGGTTGGCAACGGCAACAACGACGTGGCGATGCTTGAGGAGGCCGAGTTGGCGTTCTGTGTCATCGGAAAGGAAGGTGCCACTGTTGATGCCATCCTAGCGAGCGACATAGTTGTAACAGACGTTAGAGATGCCATAGCGATGCTCCTCGACGAGAAGAAGCTCATAGCGACGCTGAGAGGGTGAGGTGGTAGCGTTTGGAGTACAGGACGCTGAAGGGCGTCGGCACTGCCCAGCTAATAATTAGGAAGTCTGTCTTCATAGGTTATGCTTCTCCAGCGAACACCGAGGAGGAGGCGAAGGATTTTATAGCGAGGATAAAAGCTCACCACAGCGATGCGACCCACAACGTTTCGGCCTATCTCATCAACGACGGGAAGAACTTCGCGGTCAGGCATGATGGCGATGGAGAGCCAAAAGGCTCGGCTGGAAAGCCCGTCCTCAAGGTCATCCAGAACAAAGGGCTGAGCAACGTTGTAGTCGTGGTTACGCGATACTTCGGCGGGATAAAGCTCGGCTACGGTGGTTTGGTCAAGGCCTACAGCGATGCGGCGAGCTTGGCAATAGAAAACGCGGGAATCGTTGAGGTCTACGAGACGGAGCGCTTCGAGGTGACTTTTCCTTACAACCTCTTTCACACGGTCAAAAGTACAGTTGAGGAGAACGGCGGCAGGGTTGTGGGAGAAGAGTACGGGGAGCTCGTGAGGTTCACGGTCGAGACGAGGAAGGGCGAAGCAGAACCTCTGATAGAGCTTTTAACTGAGAGGACGAGGGGAAGAATAAGGCTAAAGCCGCTGTTTATGAGGAGCTTTTAGCTTGCTCATTCTCTCTACTGTTCTCCAGGATTTTCTCCCACACCCTTATGGCCAGCCATTTGTCCAGAAACTCGTTGAATGTTCCACACTTCGGTGAGAGGACACAGACGGGACAGCCGTCCTTGCAGGGGCAACCCCTGAGGTGTTCGAGGCTCTTCTCCATTAGCTTCTCGGCGTTCTCGTAGATTATATCAGCCAAACCTGCACCGTTCTCGTTGCCGTCGTAGATGAAAACGACCGGCTTTCCAAAATAGGGCATCCCCGGAAAGCTCTCGTAGCTGTAGCCGCCGAGCTCCCTGCTGTCTACGTAGGTGAATATCGGAGCTATCTTTATCATGTTGTGCTCTATCGCGTGGAGCGCGCTTCCGATTCCGTCCTTGCTGTCCGCCATCTTCTTTATGGCAAAGGCGAGCTCCTCATCCTGAATTCCGGCCTTCTGGAGGGCATCACCTATTGCCTTCCTTATTATGAAGCTCGTGGCGCCGAGGTAGAGCGGGAAGAGCTTTCTCCTGTCAAGGCTCTCGTATATTTGGAACGCCAAATCCTCAAACCCCTTCTCGGCCGCCCTGCCAAAGAACTCCCTGAACTCCACCTCCATCAGTTCTCGTATATCATCCGGGAAGACGAGCCATATTCCCTCGGTTTCGAACTCCCTGACGTAGGGCTCCTCGAATTCCACTTTTGCGAATTTCTCCCAGTTGAGTATCGAGAAGTCTTCCTCCGTCTCAACCCTCTCACCCGTCGTCGGAGATGAGATTTCGCCCTTGAGTATGCCATCTTCCTTCAGCTTCACCAGTTCGCCTACGTAGTTCCCTGTGTCAAGTCCCTTGACGGCAAATCCCGTGTAAACGTGCCTGACGCGGAGCCTTCCTAGCCCTATCTCAACGCCCTTGTAGGCCTTCTTTGCTCTCTCTTCCAGTATATTGACCTCTTCCAGCTTCCTCGCGAAGGTCTCGACGTCCCAGAGGCGGTTGAGTTGCTTCGCAAATATGAAGTGGAACTTTCCGATGCTGGCTCTTTCTTTAGTCATGTAGAGCTTTCCCCTTGAGAAGTAAGCCATTCCAGGTAAGAGCGAGCGGTGGTATTCGTCTTCATCAATTTCTTCAATGATGTAGCCCTTCATCTTGAGCCAGTTTATGAAGTTAAGGAGCTCCCGGAGGGAGGACTTCTCCACCAGCTTCGTCCTTATCCACGGCTCGTCCTTCACGAGGAAGAAGCTCTCGTCGCTTGCTGTCCTGAGTGAGGAGTACTCAAAGGCAGGTCTTCTAACCCTGACCTCAAGCTTCTCCGTGAGTGGGTTCTTCTTGAGGTCGGCCTTCCTCTCGATAACAAGCTTTTCGGCGATTCTCCTCTCAAACTCATCCAGCTCGTCCCAATCAACTATTCCAAGCTCGGTAAGGAGGTAGTGGAGGTGCTTCTCCGCTATGCGCTCGTTGTCAACTTTGACCGGCATGTACTCGATGATGCCCTTCTCAAGCCTCTCGACGAGCTCATCGAAGTGCTCGCGGTAGTAGTAATCGAGGCCGTTCTTTCTCAAAACAACGCCGTTGAGGGCTTCCCTGTCGGCGCTTCTCCCAGCTCTCCCAAAGCGCTGGATCAGGGAGAACAGCCCGTCGGGAGGGATGCCGTAGTTTATAACCGCGTCAAGGTCGCCTATGTCTATCCCGAGTTCGAGGGCGTTCGTAGTTAGGAGGGCAAGTAATTTCCCGTCCCTGAAGTCCCTCTCAACTTCCCAGCGGACGTTTTTCGGCAGGGTGCCCTTGTAGGTCGTCACCTTTGAGAAGACAGGAGAGTTGAGGAGAAAGCGCAGGGTCTTCTCGGTGCCCTTCCTGCTGTCGAAGAAGACGAGGGTCTTTATTCCTTTACTCACTAGCCGCTCTATCACTGCCCTCAAAAGCTGTTTATCATCGAGGTTCTTCGGCTCGAAGAGGACGAGATACCTCCGCGGGAACGGGTTCGTCGCTTGGGTTACCGGCTCGAATTCCATTCTGAAGATCTTCTCCGCAAACTCCTTTGGGTTTCTCAGCGTGGCGGAGAGGACAATTATCTGCGGCTTCACCCCAAGGTGTTTGAGCCTGAAGAGCAGACGCCTGAAGAGCCACGCCGCATTGCTCCCAAAGACCCCTCGGTAGACGTGGAGTTCGTCGACGACGAGGTACCTGAGGTTCCGGAGGAGCCACTCGTAGTCTCTCCACCTGCGCAGGATGTTGTAGTGGAGCATATCGGGCGTAGTGAAGACCACCCTCGGCCTCTCGCGGAGGAGCCTCCTCCTCTCTTCCCACGGAACATCCCCCGTTAGAATCCTCGCAGATACGAGCTTTCCAGTTATACGATAGAACGCAAGGTTCGCCCTCTGGAATTTCTCGAGCTGGTTGTTTATGAGTGCCCGCGTGGGGTAAACGAGGAGGTAGGTCTTCCGTGGATCTGAGAGGTAGGAGTCAAAAATTGCCAGGCGGAAGATTTCGCTCTTCCCGCTGGCCGTGGGCGTTGTAACGACGATGTTCTTGCCAGAGTAGAGCTTCTCCAGGGCCTCAACTTGGTGATTGTAGAGGGAAAAGCCCAGCTCTTCAACGAGGGCGTTTATTTCAGGGTTTTTGAACGTGAACTCCCTAAACTCACCTTCTCTCGGGGGAAAAACGTGGACTCTCACGATCTCTGACTTCAGCGGTTTGAGGACTTCAAAGAGGGACATGGGTTAGAATTGGAACTGCGGTTAAAAAATAAAGCGGTTTGGAAGTCACTCTTCGAAGGGCCACAAAACAGCATTTGGAACCGCTTGCCTAGTAATACTCGTTTAAGGAAGTTACGCTCTCGAAGAGGTTCTGGCCGTCGAACATGTAGAGGACAGGATAGCTCTTGGATCCTCTCTTAACTGTGGTTCGGGAAGTTTTGAAGCAGTGTAAAAACAGAGCATCAATAAAAACTAAACCTGACAATTACGCAATATTTTTATACACCAAAGTACAAATTTGTTGTGACAGCTTTTCCAGGTGTCTGCCAATGGTAGTGAAGAGGGAAATGACCCGGAAGTTTTTGGAGGATGCTTTCGCGGGCGAAAGCATGGCTCACATGAAGTACCTTATCTTCGCTGAGCAGGCAGAGAAGGAGGGACTTCACAACATAGCCAAGCTCTTCAGGGCTATAGCCCATGCCGAGTTCGTCCACGCTAAGAACCACTTCATAGCCCTCGGCAAGCTTGGGAAGACTCCCGAGAACCTGCAGATGGGAATAGAGGGCGAGACCTTTGAGGTAGAGGAGATGTATCCAGTCTACAAGAACTCCGCCGAGTTCCAGGAGGAGAAGGACGCGGTGAGGACGACCCACTATGCCCTTGAGGCTGAAAAAATACACGCCGAACTCTACAAGAAGGCCAAGGAGAAGGCCGAGAAGGGAGAGGACATTGAGATAAAGAGGGTATACATCTGCCCTGTCTGCGGCTACACGGCCGTTGATGAAGTGCCCGAATACTGTCCAATCTGCGGCACTTCAAAGGACAAGTTCGTGGTGTTCGAGTGAATCTTTCGATTTTCCTTTTCACAGGTTTGAGACGCAAACCTTATAAGGTATGACTAATAACGTTAAAACGGTGAAAGAAGATGGCGAAGTGGAAGTGCATGGTTTGTGGGTACATCTACGATGAGGATGAGGGCGACCCCGACAGCGGGATAGCCCCGGGAACCAAGTTCGAGGACCTTCCGGATGACTGGGTCTGCCCGCTCTGCGGCGCTCCCAAGGACATGTTTGAAAAAATTGAGTGAGGTGGTGGAAGATGCTTAGCCAGACCATAAAGAGTGGAGACTGGAAGGGTGAGAAGCACGTCCCTGTTATAGAGTACGAGAAGGAGGGCGACCTCGTCAAAGTCGAGGTCAGCGTCGGCAAGGAGATTCCCCACCCAAACACCCCGGAGCACCACATTGCCTGGATAGAGCTCTACTTCCACCCGGAGGGGGAGAACTTTCCCATAATGGTTGGCAGGGTCGCCTTCACAAACCACAGCGACCCGCTCACCGAACCGAGGGCGGTCTTCTTCTTCAGGACCCGGAAGAAGGGCAAGCTCTACGCCCTCAGCTACTGCAACATCCACGGTCTCTGGGAGAACGAGGTCGCGCTTGAGTGATTACTATCTTTTTTCCTCTCGTTTCTTCTTCTGGAATATTTTTTTGGAGTTTACGCAGGTTTAACTATGAATTTGTAAGTTTCTGCGGTTCAGGATAACATTTATTAGGTATTAGGCGACATTGTTCCTGGTGGTAAGTACTATGGGTCGGCGGATTTCGACGGGGGTTGAAGGCCTCGATGAGATGCTCAACGGCGGCCTCATTCCCGGGAGGGCTTACCTCATAGAAGGGGGCCGGGAGCTGGAAAGACAACCCTCGCAATGCACTTTATTATGGACGGGTTCAAAAACGGGGAGAAGTGCCTTTATGTCACGCTAGAGGAATCGGTCTCTTCTCTAAAAGAGGAGAGGATATGAAGAATTTTGGATTCGATCTTGACCATCCGAACTTAAAGCTTGTTGACGCCACCCCAGTTGGGAAAAAGAAGAGCATATTTGCGGATGTTATGTACCGGGACTTTGCGGTCAGCTTTGAGAAACTCACAGAGGCAATAGGCGAAGAGCTCAAAGCCGAAAACTACTCGAGGATAGTTATAGACCCAATAACTATGCTCAAGCTCACGATTAAGGATGAACTCGAGTACAGGAGGACATTCATGGCGTTTCTTAAGGTTGTGTCAAGCTCAACGCCACGGTTGTGTTCACCTCGGAGATGTCCAACAGTGATATTGAGGAGTACCTCGTGAGCGGGGTAATAGAGCTTAGGGTGCTCGAGCAGAATGGAAAGCCCCTCAGGGGCATCAAGATCAGGAAGTTCAGGGGGAGCTCCTTTGACGAAGAGATTAGGCCCTACAAGATAACCGACAGTGGCATAGTTGTGTACTGGCGTGAGTCCCTACTCTGAAAAATGAATGCCGGCAGGGAAGAGAAATGAAGCTGGGGGTTCCAAAGCTCGACGAGCTCCTCGGAGATATTGAACCGGGGAGTACACTGCTCCTGTTCACCGTTGGAGACCTTGGAGTGGACATCTTCTTCAACTTCCTCAAGGCCAACGAAGAGAGGGCAATGATATTTGCAACACCCCAGATCAAGCGCTTCCTGTTTGACAAGAGGAGTATAACGAAAGCTAAGTTCATCGTTCTCGGGGAGGAGGTTAGCCCGGAAAACCTCTTTGAGACAACTGATATAGTTAGGAAATTAGCAAAGGATAGCTACATAGGCGTGTTCTTTTTCCAGCCCCTCTTCCTTTTTCATCCAGTCGAAGTAGTTCAGAGGTTCTTCGCTCAACTCACGGAGATAGCACTTGAACGTCGTTTTATACTTCTTGCAATTCTCGACAAGAGGTTCCTCAAGGAAAGGGAGATAGCGGGCTTTGAGGCCAGCGCCACCCATGTCATCGAAATATCCGAGACAATCTCAGGGTTTGCGATAGTTAGGGGGATAAGGGTGAAGAAGTTCCCCTCCGGTGTAAGCGGGTTCTACCGGTTGATTTCAGGGACGGAGAGGTTACCGTGGGTGAGGCCCTTGGATGAGGGAGCTTTAGTTTACCTGCTGGTAATGTTAACGATGGCGACAGCGTTTTGGTACTTCTCTCTGACGCTCAAAAGGCTGGAGAGGTGCTTGAAGGGGTGTAAGAAAGTTCTTGGGTTCCATATTATCGGACTCTCCCTTGCCTTGTTGTCGCTAGCTCTCTGGAAGTTTAACTATCTCTCATCACTCCCACCGTATATTTTCCACGTTGGGGCCATAACTGGAAGCGTTCTTTACATATACCCTGCGGTGAAGTCCGGATGGCTCAGGCTGGAAAAAGAGCTTACCGCCCAGATCACAGCCCTGCTACTTGCGGTTCCCGTGTTCTTCCCGTTTATTTCGTCGAACTTAGAGGAAATTACTATATTTATCGCCATTTTCCAGTCCCTTGTACTGATGGTAATACGATGGTTCTACTCAATGAACATGCTCACAACCTTCGAAAAGAAAAACCTCCGCACGGCGGCGTGGCTCATAGTCCTGTCCGGATGGTTGAGGCTCTACCAACTGACCCATGGGAGCGCCTGCCTTTATTACACCGCGTTCCTTTCCCTGTTTATCCCATCAGTGTTCCTCCTGTACTCAGCCATAGTTGTCTATGAAAGGATCTCAAGGTGGTTGTGATGGGGTGCTGGATCACTGGATTACCTGATTTCATACTCGCGATCTTCGCCATTGTTGGATTCTCCTCAAGCAGGAATCCGGTACTGCACCGTTCCCCATGGGCACTGGGCGCAGGTGTTTCCCTTTTCATTACTTCCATTCTTGAGGCTGTTGGGATCACATTCTTCTGGATTTCAGCTCTAGAGTTCTTCATTATCCTGATCGCTGCAACCCAAATAGAACGTTTCGTCTCGATCAATACAGGCAAAAAGCCGCTGTACTGGCTTTTCGGGATGATTACCCTTCTGACAGTCTTCACGGCAATAGTCACTGAAAACCCCACCTACTTTGAGGCTGGTCTTCTCACAGTCCTTGGCACGGCGGCGGTAAGGTTCAGCTCAACGGGGATGCTCTTCGGAACGGAGATTAAGCTCCCCCTGCTCACCGCGGGGGCGATGGCATTCTTATCAGCACTCTCACTCGTTCCAGGCTTCAGGATGCTCTCTGCCTTCCTGTATACAGGAGCACTTATCCTCCTGATACTGACGATAGCAGAAAATATTATGGGTATTACCTGATGGTCTACTACGTTCTCAAAATCTTTATCCCGTGGGATGTCTCCTGGATGAACACTAAGTTTATTACCACCCACAGCACTAGTTCATAATGGACAAAACTCAACTGGTGATAATTAATGGATCTCTATTTCGGAATAATGGCCGTGGGCGGTTTAATGACTCTTATGGGCATAGTCTTAACATGGAACCTGTCAAGGCTTGTTGAGAAGTTTAGGGTCGGGAAGGGGAAGCTCTCATGGCTTATCCTCCTCGGGGGTTTGATTACTGCTATGGGGTTCATGCCTCTGATCCTGAGCGAAGGGGGACATCTGGTAGTTTGGGCACTTATAATCGGCCCGGTTCTCATTGGGTACGTCCTTTCGGAGAGCGGACTCGTCAGGGCGACTCTGGAAATGCTGCTGCAGGTATCTCTCGCGGTGTTCTCCCTTGTTTTTATGGGAGGGGACTATCTGGCTACTGCCGAGGTGTTTTCAGCCATATCCATAATCCTCCTGATGAATGCAGTGGCGTCCTATGTCCACTGTCCATCCAACATATCACGGATTTCACGGGCCGCGGCGTGGCTCTTCACGCTCTTTGTCCTTCTGAACGCCAGAAGGCATGGTACTGCGTATATTCCTATTCTGTACCTGCTCTCCCAGCTCCTCTGGCTCTATGCCCTTGTGAAACTGCACTTAGTTGCGAAAGATAAGTTCAACAAAACTGGTCAGGAAAGCTTATAACTGTGCAAAAGAAATTCCAAACGGTGAAGGAAAATGAAGGTTTACATGCCCGACCGAGAGTGGCCCGAGCCATACAGGGCCGTTCTGGATGAGCTTGCAAAGATAACCGACCCTATAACTGGGGGCGACATCCTCGACTCCGGCGTTGTTGCTGGCTTAGAGGTCACGGAGGATACGCTCAAAATCTGGCTCAACTTCGAGAGCCACGCCGAGTACAACATAACCGGCGAGAGCGCCATAGCCTATTCAAAGATCATCGGCGACATAATAGAGCGCTTTGCCCTCGTGAAATTCGAGAACGTCTACGTGTTTGACCTAAAGAACAATCCAGTTGGGGTCTTTGAAAACAGGGGGAGGTACAGGGCCGAAGACCTTGGAGGCGGATGATTTGGGGCTCTTTGGGGTCTTCAAAAGGACCGATAAAAAGCCCAAGCGCGGCCCTAGGGAAGACCTTCCGCCAGAAGTCCAGCGGGTGGTGGATGTTCTCAAATCGGTCATAGACCCCGAGACGGGCCTGAACGTCGTCGAGGAAGGTCTCGTTTACGGCCTGACCGTTGAGGGCAAAAGGGTTCAAGTTTTCCTTCTCTTAGCACGTTCGACGCCCGACTGCCACTTCTGCCAGGCTTTAGCTATCAACGTCCAGCGGAGAATTTTAAGAGACACGATAGAGGTCCTCAAAAAGAAGAGTTTAAGAGGGTTGAGATATATAATGAGATTGGACTACTGCTCGATGAATGGGGTGATAAATATGGTTCCACCTGAGCTTGAAGAGGGGCTCCCCCTCGAAAAGATGAAGGACTTCCCCCTTGAGGAGCTCCTTGGGATGGCCATTAAGGCTGAGATTGGTGCTAGAAAGTTCTACGAGAGCCTCGCGGAGAGGATTGACATACAGGAGCTGAGGGAAAAGATAGAGTGGCTCGCCGGAGAGGAGAAGAAGCATGAGGAGCTTTTGAGGAAAATCTACGCCAACATGTTCCCGGGGAAGGAGGTCGTCTTCCCGAAGGAGCACATAGGACCGGAGCTCCAGCCAGTAACGAGGAAGCTGGAGGGGATTCAGGACGTCATAGACCTCATCCGCTGGGCCATGAAGGCGGAGGAGATAGCGGCACAGTTCTACGCCAAGCTTGAGGAGATGGTTGATACAGAAGAGAAGAAAAGGCTCATGCGCTACCTCAGCGACATGGAGTGGGGCCACTACTACAATCTCAAGGCCGAGTACGAGCTCCTCCTCGACTGGGAGATGTACGGCCAGATGATGCACGTTGGCCCCTGAACCTTTTTATCTTAACGCATTAATGCAATGGGGGGAAAGATTTATAAAATTCGATAGTCCCAATGTTTTTAGGTGGGCCTAACAATGCTGGAAGGGTTCATAGCTAATTTATCCTCATGGCTACTCAGCATTTCGGGTGGCAGTCTCTTAATGGTTGCAGTCTATGCCGGCATATTCGTTGCTTTAATGACAACCTTTGGTGCTCTGCTCGCGATTTTCGCCAACAGGATGCCAGACTGGGGCGTTGACGTAAGCCTCTCATTCGCCGCTGGAGTGATGATCGTTGCAAGTTTTACCAGCCTTATCCTCCCCGCAATAGAATCAACTGGAAAATTTACCCCCGCAGGAGTTGGAATTCTCCTCGGTGTTCTGCTCATTTACATCATAGACCGCTTCGTTCCCCACGAGCACCTCGTCAAGGGCTATGAGGGGCCGAAAGAGTTCAAAGAAAAACTCAGGGTTGTGTGGCTCATAGTCCTGGCGGTAATCATTCACAACCTGCCGGAGGGAATGGCAGTAGGAACTTCGCTAGTCTACGACCTAAAAACAGGGTTGATAACAGCAATAGCCATCGGAATCCAGGACTTCCCTGAGGGAACCGTTGTCTCGCTTCCCCTTGCGACCCTCCAAAAGAAGCGCCTTATGCCCATTGTTATGGGCGCGCTAAGCGGTGTTGCCGAGATGGTGATGGTAATCCTCGGAGCGTTCCTCTTCACGGTTTTCCACTCCCTCCTGCCCTACGGGCTCGGAATGGCAGGCGGAGCAATGCTCTACGTGACAGTGAAGGAGATGATACCGGAGATATACAGGAGGGAGGAAAACGAAACGCTGGTCACTCTCGGCTTCTTTCTGGGCTTCTATGTGATGCTGTTCCTTGATTCCATGCTCGGTTGATTATCTCGTTTTTCTTTTCCCTTCTGAAGTCCAAGAGCAAATCTAGAAAGAAGATAATAAGAGCCTGAGAATTGGAGGACTAGAGATCAATCCTCCCCAAAAATTCTATCCACGAACCACTTCTCATCGAAGGGCCTTAGGTCTTCGTAGCCCTGTCCAACGCCGACGAAGAGTATGGGCGCGCCGATTGCGTGGCTTATGCTCAAAGCCGCTCCTCCCCTCGCATCTGCATCGAGCTTGGTGAGTATAACCCCGTCTATCCTCACAGCTTCGTTGAACTGCTTTGCCTGTTCGACAACGGCGTTACCTCCGAGCGAGTCCCCGACGAATATCACCAGGTCGGGCTTAGTGACGCGGACGATCTTCTTCATCTCGTCCATAAGGTTCCTGTTCAGTTCGTTTCTTCCCGCTGTGTCTATCAGGACGACATCAATTTTCCTCGCCTTGGCGTGCTGGATGGCGTCGTAGGCGACCGCAGCAGGGTCTGCGCCGTAGTCGTGCTTGATGACCTTGACGCCGACCCTCTTCGCGTGCTCTTCAAGCTGTTCTATAGCCCCTGCTCTGAAGGTGTCGCTGGCCGCTATTACAACACTGAACCCGTTCTTTTTGAGCCAGTGGGCGAGCTTCGCTATGGTTGTGGTCTTTCCAGATCCGTTGAAGCCCACGAAGGCTATGACGAAGGGCTTCTCCTCTTTCGATTTTACCATCTGAAGCAGATCAATTTTCTTTTCGGGGGTTAGAATTTCGAGAATGACATCCTTCAGGGCCTCTTCTATGATCTTGCCCTTGTTGGTACCTATCCTGACCTTTCTCCCCACAAGCTTTTCTTTAATCTTCTCGCGGAGGGCCTCGACGGTCTCAAGGGCAACATCCGCCTCAAGGAGTTCAAGCTCAAGCTCGTCAAGGGCATCTTCGATGTCTTTCTCCTTTATCTCCACCTGGAGGAGCCTTCCAAAGAATCCGGGTTTTTCTTCCTTTGCTTCTGTGGATCCTTGGACAGCCGTTGAATGTTTCTCCTCTGTCGTTGATACTTCAACGGCCTTTTCTTCCTCTTCTATCTTCTCCTCGACCTGCTTTGTGAACTTTTTGAGCTTCTCCCTTAGTTTTCCGAACATGCTCATCACCTGTAAAGTGAGCTTGCGGAGGTTATATATCATTATCGGCCTCAGCGATAGCTGGTGTCCTCACCGCTCGGACCCGAAGCCACTCATCACGGGCCTTTTCTCCGGATGAACTCCCTGGACTCAACTACTCTGCCACCTTCAATGCGATACAGCCTTATAACCTCTGCCCCAAGGGTTTCCCTGCGGTAGGCGAGGAGGTAGTCTATGAAGTTCCGTATCTGATAGCGAGTTATTGAGTCCCCTACGTATTTGGTCTCATAGAGGAGAATGAGCTTGTCCCGATTTTCTTCCAGCCAGTCATAAAGTCTTTCCCGTTCTTCTCTCGAGCGCGACAGGGGGTTTAATATGAGGTACGCATCAAAGCCTGGATTCTTCAAGGGGTCGCCGATGAAGACTTCTCCATCAACGACGAAGGGGAGCCCTTCCGCCAGGATTTTGTAGCCTTCCCTAGCCCATTCATTGAGGAATATCCTCGCTATTCTCCGGGGGCTCCCGGTCATCAGGATTCGCCCGGATTTGACATAAACGAGGTCGCTCAGCCTCATTCCGATCAGAATTACTTCTTGTATAGAGTTAAAAAGATTTGCCCGCTTTGTGAAACATTTTCTAAAAACGCTCCAAGTTGCTGAAAAGTCGTTGAACATCCCCGGGGCAAATTAGCAGACCACAAACTATATATTCCCCCCTAGACCCACACCATAATGACAAAACCTTCCAGGGGTGTTCCCATGAAGAAGAGCGTATTGGCAGTTTTCCTTGTGGGCTTGCTGGCCCTTAGCGTCTTCGCAAGCGGTTGTATCGGCGGAGGGGGGGAGGAAAAAGAAGCAAAAGCCGGCGCAATCGCCATCGTCTATGACGTTGGTGGTAGGGGCGACCTAAGCTTCAACGACATGGCCTACATCGGCGCCTCTAAGGCCGCCAAGGACTTCAACCTCGAACTTGTTGAACTCCAGAGCAACAGTGAAGATGACTACATAAAGAACCTCGAGACCCTCGCCAAGCAGAAGAAGTACAAGGTTATAATCGCGGTTGGTTTCATGATGACCGACGCCGTTAAGGCCGTCGCTGACAAGTATCCCGACCAGAAGTTTGCAATCATTGACGGCTATGTCCCGGACAAGCCGAATGTCATGAGCATCCTCTTCAAGGAAAACGAGGGTTCAGCCCTTGCAGGTGCTCTCGCCGGCCTTATTGCCGCCAACGACGGCAAGAACAAGGTCGGTATCGTCCTCGGCATGGAGATACCGGTTCTCTACAAGTTCGAAGCCGGATACCGCTTCGGTGTCAAGTGGGCCGAGGACTACTACAAGCAGAAGACCGGAAAGGATGTTAACATTGATGTCCTCTACCAGTACACGGGCTCCTTCAACGATGCCGCCAAGGGTAAGGCCGCCGCCCAGGCCCAGCTACAGCAGGGTGCCTGGGTCATCTACCAGGTCGCAGGTGGAACCGGTCTCGGTGTCTTTGATGCAGTCAAGGAAGTCCTTGACTCACAGGGTAAGAAGATGGGGCCGCCGTTTGCCATTGGCGTTGATTCTGCCCAGGACTGGATCAAGCCGGGAGTTATAATAGCCAGCATGATGAAGCGCGTTGACGTCGGTGTCTACAACGCTGTTAAGGCCGCTGTCGAGGGAACCTTCAAGGGCGGAATAGTCGAGCTCGGCCTCAAAGACAACGGTGTTGGACTGAGCACCGTTGACGATGTCATGGCCATGTTCAACTCCCTTCCGGAGGAGACCCAGAAGAAGAAGCTCCAGGAGCTTGGATTTAACAGCAAGGAGGAACTTCAGCAGTACCTCGAGAACACCAGGAAGCAGGTTCCCGACTGGATATGGCAGGCGGTTGACGAGCTCAAGCAGAAGATAATCAGCGGCGAGATCAAGGTACCCGCTCCGATGGACAAGGATGGCATTGAGAAGGTCAGACAGGCCAAGACCTGGCAGGAGATGGAGAAGCTGGCCAGCTGATTCTTTCTTTTCTTCTTCAACTTTGATAGGGGGGTTGTTCTGTGGGCGAGGAAAAACGGCCAATCATCGAGATGAAGGGCATCGTTAAGGTTTATCCCGATGGAACAAAGGCCCTTAAAGGCGTTGATTTGACCGTTTATGAAGGTGAGATTCTGGGTCTTCTTGGTGAGAACGGTGCTGGAAAGACTACCCTCATGAAGATTCTCTTCGGCATGCTCAAACCCACATCCGGTAAAATCATCGTTAAGGGTGAAGAGGTCCACTTCAAGAGTCCTTCCGATGCCATAGCCAAGGGCATTGGCATGGTTCACCAGCACTTCACCCTCGTTGACGTCTTCGATGCGCTCCACAACATAATCCTCGGCATGGAGGGGCATGGACTGTTCTCCAAGATAGACGTCGAAAACGCGAGGAAAAAGCTCCAGAAGCTCATGGACGAGCTGAACTTCCGGGTTCCGCTCAATGTCCCCGTTGAAAACCTCCCAGTTGGGGTTCAGCAGAGAATTGAGATACTCAAGATGCTTTACAGGAATGTTGATGTCCTCATCCTCGACGAGCCAACGGCAGTCTTGACTCCAATAGAGGTCGAGGAGCTTTTCAGGGTTCTCAGACAGCTCAAGGCCCAGGGGAAGACGATAATCTTCATCAGCCACAAGCTCAACGAGGTAATGGAGATAACCGACAGGGTCACGGTCATAAGGAGGGGCGAAGTCATTGGAACGGTCAACACGAGCGAGGCAACGCCGCAGCTATTAGCGAGGATGATGGTGGGAAGGGACGTGGTTCTGAGGCTCGAAAAGCCGCCAGCACAGCCTGGGAAGTCAGTACTCCGCGTCGAGAACCTCTGGGTCAAAGGAGACAGGGGAGAGGATGCAGTTAAGGGTCTGAGCTTCGAGGTCAGGGCGGGAGAAATATTTGGAATAGCCGGCGTTGAGGGCAACGGACAGACCGAGCTTATCGAGGCCATCACGGGGCTTAGGAAGGTCGAGAAAGGAAAGATCCTGATGGAGGATAAGGACGTCACCGGGAAGACCCCCAAGGAGCTCTACGACCTAGGTATGGCCCACATTCCAGAGGACAGGACGCACATGGGTCTCGTCCTTGACATGACAGTCACCGAGAACTCCATCCTCGGCCTTCACTGGCGGAAGAAGTTCCAGAGGTTCAGGGGGGTGATTCACTGGGGCAGAGCCAGGAAGCACGCAAAGAAGCTCATAGAGAAGTTTGACATCCTCGCCCCCGGAACCGAGGCCCCGGCAAAGGCCCTCAGCGGCGGAAACCAGCAGAAACTCATAGTTGCAAGAGAGGTCAGCAAGGAGCCGATTCTCATCATAGCGTCCCAGCCAACAAGGGGTGTTGACGTAGCATCAACTGAGTACATCAGAAACTACCTGATAAAGCTCAGGACTGAGGGAAAGGCAGTCCTGCTCGTCTCCGCCGACCTCGACGAGGTTCTCCAGCTGAGCGACAGGATGGGAATAATGTACGAGGGCGAGTTCATGGGCGTTGTAAAGCCCGAGGAAGTCACGATAGAGGAGATAGGCATGATGATGGGGGGCATCAGGTATGAAGAGCTCAGGAAGTGAAATCCTCAGAAAGCTCAACGTTAAGGCCTTCATCGAGAGCCTGATAGCGATCTTCGTGGGCTTCATCATCGGTGCGATAGTGATGTACGCCTTCGGGTACGATGCCATCAAAGCCTACGAGGGCCTTTTCACTGGGGCACTTGGCTCCATAGACGGTATAGCAGCGACCCTGGACTACTCAACGCCCATAATGCTCACAGCCCTGACTTTTGCCATTGGTACGAGGACGGGAATCTTCAACATCGGTGCTGAAAGCTCCTTCTACTTCGGGGCAATAGCGGCGGTGATCTTCACCAACCTCTGGGACAACATGTGGTTTGGTCTCATCATGGGAATGGTTCTGGGAGCTCTTTGGGCGCTTCCCGCTGCCGTTCTCAAGGTCTACCGCGGTGTTCACGAGGTTATATCGACCATCATGCTGAACTGGATAGGCTGGTACTTCGTGCTTTACCTCATAGTCGGCCCCTATGCCAATCCTCAGGATCCAAACAAGACGATAAGAATTCCGGAGGCGGCCAGACTGCCGCTTATAGGCGACACAACTCTATCCTGGGGCTTTATTATAGCCGTTATCGCGGCCATCTTCACGTACTTCCTGCTCTGGCACACTGGACTCGGCTTCGGCATGCGCGTAAGCGGGCAGAATCCGAGAGCTGCCGAGTACGGAGGCATAAACCCGAAGATGGCTGTAATGTGGTCGTTCATAATAGGCGGCATTATGAGCGGCCTTGGAGGGGCGATAAAGATAATGGGCGGCTATCCTGGCTACGCGATAAGTCAGGGCGGCGCGAACATCTACGGCTTGGGCTTTGATGGAATAGGCGTTTCCCTGGTCGGCAGGAACCACCCGCTCGGGATAATACTCTCAGCGATATTCTTCGGGATGCTCAGGGCGGGTACGTCGACGATGCAGGCAACTGCTCAAGTCCCCCTTGAAATCGTCAGGGTCATTCAGGGAATTATAGTCATTACCGTTGCAGTTCCCGGGCTCCTCGACCTGATTAAGAAGGCCTTCGGGAGGGGATCACAATGAACGTGGCGGACATATTTGGTCCTCTCATCCTGTCCCTTATGGCGATGGTTCCCATAGTTCTCACAAGCGTCGGCGCGGCCTGGAGCGAGCGGGCAGGAGTGGTCAGCATAGGCTATGAGGGAGTCCTGCTCATGAGCGCATTCTTCGGCGGCATATTTGCAGAGATGAGCGGTCATGCGACGATAGGCCTTCTTGGTGGACTCATAGTGGGCCTGCTCCTGGGAATGCTTCACGGCTTCCTCACTGTCTACCTAAAGGGCGACCACGTGATTCCGGGCATAGGCATAAACCTTCTCGCCGCCGGTGTTGTCCCATTCGGAATCCTTGCCTACTGGGGAACGGCCGGCCAGCACCAGCTCCCCTTCAAGCTCTACCACTGGAGAACACAGTACGGCGAGATAAGCCCTATGGTTCCAATAACGATAATCATAGCTGTGGTTACATGGTGGGTGCTCTTCAAGACCCCGCTCGGCCTGAGGGTCAGGGCAGTCGGTGAGAACCCGGAGGCGGCGGATGCCCTCGGTATAAACGTCGAGAAGTACCGCTTCTGGTCAACGGTCTACGGCCACGCCCTGGCGGGGCTTGCTGGAGCGTACATGAGCGTTGACTGGCTCGGTCTCGTCCACAAGACGATGTCAGGAGGAAGGGGCTTCATAGCGCTCGCAAACATGGTATTCAGCAACTGGAATCCGCTGGTTTCACTCATCGGCGGCTGGCTCTTCGGTTTCTTCGACGCACTGGCAACGTGGCTTGCTCCAAAGCACATAATCCCAGGACAGTTCATCCTGATGCTGCCCTACATAATGACACTAATCATCGTTGCGGGAATAATAGGAAAGGCAAAACCGCCGAAGGCTGACGGAAAACCGTACAAGAGGGAGTGATACCCTTTACTTTTTCATTATTACTCCGAGAGCAGTCCCAAGCACTATCCCCGTGAGCAGCGAAAGCAGGATGTACCTCTCGGTGTTTGTTCCAGTTTCTTTTTTGGGTTCTTGTGGCGTTTCTTTGAGGCCTTCTCCTTTGAGAGCCTCAATGATTGATGCAGTGTTCTTCACCAGCCAGTCTGTGTAGTTGCCTGAGCTCCAGAAGACTGTTATCCCAGCCAGCTGCTTCCCGCTCTTCTCGGCCAGCTCCGTCATTGCCTTCTTCATTTGATCCGGACTGTCGAGGCCGTACACGAGAATGTCCGCCCCCTTGGCTTTCTCAACGAGCGTGTCAACGCCCTTGGCCGGGACTTCTTCCTCAGGTTTCAGGGCCTCAGCGGCCTTAATTCCAAGCCACTCAAGGGCGTACTGGTCGGGCGGCATCTGAATGACTGCGGTGGCGTCTGAGTTGATGAGAGCTCTGTACGCCTTAACTACCCCCAGGACTCTTGCTTTAAATGCCTCAAACTGGAGCCTGTACTCGTTTTCTCTCGCAGGGTCGCTTTGAATCAGTGCTTCCTCTGTTGCCTCTGCTATCGCAATGGCATTGTAGGGGTCGAGCCAGACGCCGTGTGGGTTGTCCTTCTCGTTGTACCAGTGCTCTTTGAGGTATCTGAAGCCGTATTTTTTGTAGTCCTCCACGAGGAGTATCTTTCCGGCAATCTCGCCGTTCTCCTTGAGTTCTACCATCCTCCTCTCCACCGGGAGATGGCCTCCGGTGGTCACTATTACACTGGCCCTCTGGACGAGTTCGACCTGCTCTGCTGTCATCTGGTAGTCGTGGGGGTCAACTCCTGGAGGTATTAGAACCACCACATCAACTTCAGGAAACGCCTCCCTGACTATCGACCCGAGCGGCCCTATCGTGGCCACTACCAGTGGCTTCTCTCCGCTGGCCGTTGCTGAGGGGAAGAAGAGTGAGCCTATGAGCAGTAGGATCATGATTTCCCTCTTCATTTTTTGGTCACCCTAATTCACTTTTCAGAAAGCCTTTAAAACATTGTTCCCAGCTACTACTGGTGGTTGTCTTGAGGAGACTTGCTGGTTTGATAATCATGGGACTCCTTGCGACTGCTCTGTCCACATCGGCTTATGACACAGGTTCAAACGTTACCGTCGAGATAAGCCCAAACGCGGAGCTTCTCGGAGTTCTCTACTACCTCGCCTTCGGCAACGACACCTTCGTGATAGACAGAGGCGGCTATATTAAGGACGTTGAGGTTTATTTCGGGAAATACAGGGACTCGGATGCCGTTGCACTCGTGAGGGATTACTTTTCAGGTGCGAATACGATTCCAGAGAGGGATTACCGCCTTATGGTTCTCGAGTACTACCTTCTCCTATGCTCGGAACCCCCGGAGCTGAAGCCCCTCACCGAGCTGGGTTATCCCTGGTTTGAGGATGTCTTTTTGCCGGCCGTGAGGAAGTTTGCAGAGGAAAGCAACTTCATGGAGTTCTACCGTACGCATCAGAATTACTATCGGGAAGATTTGAGGATTTACATAGGTGCGCTCTCTCTACTCCCTCCTGATGAGTTCATGGCCAAAACCACAGGAATATCCAACGTGAAATACATCTTTCTCCATCCGTACCTCGTCGCGGTTCACGGTCACAGCTTCAATCCAGAACTGAACGGAACGCTCTACTGGGGCGCTGGCGGGATGATGCCACTCGTTAGAAGGACGTCGCAGAGGACAGTATGGAGCTACAAAACCGCACGCGATACGATGTTTGGTTTGCCCCTTAACAGAGACATAATCAACTCCACGTACCTCGATGAGCTGATATACCTCGGGTTCATCTACCACGAGCTCGGCCACGATGTCACTCTTCCAGCCCTTTACTCCATCAACCTCACGGAATATGAGTACCTCCAGGATGCCATAGAGGAAGACATGCCCTATCTGGCGCGCTACGACATCCACTTCTGGGACTCGGTTGGGATGATCTACGAGGGCTTTGCGGATGCCTGGGAAGACTACGCCCTCGCTCAACTGGACGAGAACTACACCCTTTTGGCCATGTACATGCAGAAGGCCTGGGGCGAGTTCTGGGTGGAAGAGCTGTTCTACAGGATTCAGGACTGCGTGGGTAAGGTTCGCCTTATGGAGGTGCCCAACCTTACCGCCTGCGTCCCGTGGGCCCTTGAGTCACTCAAGAAGTTCGTCTCCCCCGAGAACGCCAGCCTGGTCTATGAGAATGAAGTTCCAGTGACACCGCTAAGGGCCTTTGACAGGGCTGCCCAGGCTGGAAAGATTGTAATCGTCTACGGCACTCAAAATCCCGATGAAAACGGGACGGAGTACGACCGGAAGACAGCTGAGATGATAGCGGAAAACCTCAGGAAGTTCTACTCCCAGTGGCCTAGAGGGGTTGATGTCGTCATAAAAGCCGACAGCGAAGTGACAGACGACGACCTTAGGGAGAACCTCGTTCTCGTCGGCGGTCCCGTGGCTAACGCGCTCGTTAAGGAGTTTGAAGAGGAATTTCCTTTCAGGTTTGTCAACGTGAATGGGGATTGGAGGCTTGCCTACAAGTGTGTCAAATACTCAGACTGCCCCTACAGCGTCAAGTTCTTCACGATAACCAATGAGAGCATCAAGGGTATCGCATACCTCCTAACGGACAACGCATCAGTTATACTCACAGTCAGGAACCCATACAATCCAGAGAACTACGTTACGTGGATAGCGGGAGAGAACAGAGAACTGACGAGGCTGTACACGAACCCGACCTACTACCTCAGCAGCTATGAGGTGTATGATGGAAAAGAAATCCAGATGGGATTCTACGTTCAGCCGCTTTCTTCATGAGGCTCTTCTTCGCTCTTTTCTTTCCCGTTGCTCTTGATGTGAGGTTTGCCGATGGCTATCGTGAAGCCCTTGAAGCTGTCGTCCTTCCTGTTGAATTCTATTGCCAGTGGAAGGTCGTTGTCCTCGTTGAAAACTATCCTCACGATCCTCGCGCGGGAGTGGTCGTTTATGTAGTCCTCCTTCAGGCTCTCGTAGTTGTCAAGGACGTGGTTGATGCTCTCGCTGTGCATCTCGTATATCTCACGGGAGTAGACGCTGTGATTCTTTATCTCTTCAACCTTCCTCTCCCTGTCCAAGCTACCACTCCCTCAGGCTTTGAGCCACTTCCCTTCCCTGAACTTAAAAACCTTCCTCATTTCAGCCATCCTGAGGGCCTCTTCGAGCTTGCCCTTCGGGACTTCGAGACCATGGAGCTCCTTGAATAGTTCGACTATTTCGTCTGTGCTGACGGCTTCTTTCTCCTCGAGGATGTTGCTCACGAGGTTTATCATGTCCTCGACGAAGTTCCACGGGAAGACTATCCAGGCCCAGTCTATTTCCTCCCCGTAGTACTCAGGCTTAAAGCGGGAGCCTCTGATCGTTAGGAGTGTCGCAGTCCTGACTTCCGCAGGGCTCTTGCTCTCAACGTAGTTCTTCGCCAGCGTCAGGCTCTCACCTGTATCGCTGATGTCGTCGACAATGAGAACCTTTTTCCTGCTGAGGTCGTAGTTCGTGCCGTACTTGAGCCTGGCCTTGCCGTCCGGGGTTGCTGTAACGCCCCAATGCTCCACCTTGAGGCTGACGAGGTCTTTAATACCGAGGTAGTCGCAGTAGAGCCTCGCCGCGACCCAGCCTCCCCTAGCGAGACCAACCACCACGTCTGGCTTCCAGCCTTCTTCCAGAATCTTCCAAGCGCCTTCCTTCGCCCACCTTTCAATGTCTTCCCAAGAAGCGAGCCTTGCAGGAAACTTCTTCATTGGATTTCCCTTAAGGGAGCGAAGAGAAGGTCATATTTAAGCTTTTTGGAACGTGAATTGCCATAGAAATGCCGATTGTGTTTTGGGACTTGTGAGGGTGTTGTAGCGGCTAGGTTTTGAACAGTCGCCGATTTCCCTATCGTCAAAACGAGAAGAGAAACGTTTTAACTGCTTTTACAGACGTAAAACTGTGAATGTCATCAGAGGTGATAAAAATGGCTGACCCCAAGATAGAGGCACTGTTCAGGCCCAAGAGCGTTGCAGTTATAGGCGCTTCTGGAAAGCCTGGAAAGATAGGCTATGCGATTATGAAGAACCTCGTCGATTACGGATACGAAGGAAAGATATACGCTGTCAACATCAAGGGCGGCGAAATTGAGATCAGTGGAAGGAAATTCCCTGTTTACAAGAGCATTCTTGATGTTCCCGATGAGGTTGACATGGCAGTTATCGTCGTTCCGGCAAAGTTCGTCCCGCAGGTCGTTGAGGAGTGCGGTCAGAAGGGCGTTAAGGTTCTCCCAATCATAAGTTCGGGCTTCGGTGAGCTCGGTGAGGAGGGCAAGAAGGTCGAGCAGCAGCTCGTTGAGACTGCCCACAAGTACGGCATGAGGATTCTCGGCCCGAACATCTTCGGCGTCGTTTACACTCCCGAGAAACTCAACGCCACCTTCGGTCCGACCGACGTTCTCCCCGGTCCGCTCGCCCTCATCAGCCAGAGCGGTGCCCTTGGAATAGCCCTTATGGGCTGGACGATCCTTGAGAAGGTTGGTCTCTCCGCTGTAGTCAGCGTTGGAAACAAGAGCGACATTGACGACGCCGACCTGCTCGAGTACTTCAAGGAGGACGAGAACACAAGGGCAATCCTCATCTACATGGAGGGCGTCAAGGACGGAAGGCGCTTCATGGAGGTTGCAAAGGAAGTCAGCATGGTCAAGCCAATAGTCATCATCAAGGCCGGAAGGAGCGAGCGCGGTGCAAAGGCTGCCGCTTCCCACACCGGTTCGCTCGCCGGAAGCGACAAGGTCTACGATGCCGCCTTCAAACAGAGTGGTGTCATAAGGGCCTACACCATCGGCGAGGCCTTCGACTACGCAAGAACCCTCAGCAACCTGCCAGAGCCAGAGGGAGAGAACCTCGTCATCCTCACCAACGGCGGTGGAATAGGCGTCATGGCTACCGATGCGGCAGAGGAAGCCGGCCTGCACCTCTACGACAACCTCGAAGACCTCAAGGTCTTCGCCAACCACATGCCGCCGTTCGGCTCCTACAAGAACCCGGTTGACCTCACCGGTATGGCCGGTGCCGAGAGCTACGAAGGTGCCATAAGGGACGCTCTCGCCAACCCAAACATGCACAGCATAGCGGTTCTCTACTGCCAGACGGCCGTCCTCGATCCTAGGGACCTCGCCGACATAGTCATCCGCGAGTACAACGAGAGCGGCAGGAAGAAGCCGCTCGTCGTTGCTATCGTCGGTGGTATCGAGGCCAAAGAAGCCATTGACAGGCTCAACGAGGAGGGCATTCCTGCCTATCCTGAGCCGGAGAGGGCAATAAAGGCCCTCGCGGCGCTCTACCGCTGGAGCAGGTGGAAGAAGAAGCAGAAGAAGGAGTGAGCTTCTTTTTTCCATTCTCTCAAACTTTCTGTTCTTGCTTCATCCCAACAACAAGCGTTTTAATGGTCAACCCCAAGTGAGTTCTGGGGACACCTATGCTCATCGCCCTAATCTCAGACATCCACTCCAACTGGGAGGCCCTTCAGGCGGTGTGGAAGGAGGTAAAGTACGCCGATGTGATACTCTGCATGGGGGATTTGGTTGGTTACGGAGCAAGTCCAAATGAGGTTGTTGAGTTCGTCAGAAAGCAGATGGAGGAGAGGACCCTTCTCTGCGTCAGGGGCAACCACGACAACGCGGTGGCATTTGGAGCGGACTGGGGGTTCAATCCCTACGCGAGGGAAGCGGTTAGATGGCACCAGTGGGTTATGAAGAGCGAGAACCTGGAGTTTCTGAGGAGGCTCCCCGTGAGACAGCTCTTCACTGACGACAGGGAAAGGAGTTATCTCCTAATCCACGGCTCCCCGAGGGCACCTCTGGATGAGTACCTCTTTCCCTGGCTCCCAGAGAGCGAGTTCAGGTCTGTTCTTAACTACGTCAGGCAGGACGACCTTTTAGTGGGCCACACCCACATCTCGATGCTCAAAGTCATAGATGGACGGAGGATAATCAATCCGGGCTCTGTAGGCCAGCCCAGGGACGGGGACTGGAGGGCGAGCTACGCACTTATGGATACTGACGAGGAGCCTCCAGAGAACGTGGAATTCCACAGGGTAGAATACGATGTGGAAGAGGCGGCAAGGAAAATAATCGAAGAGGGTCTTCCAAGGTTTCTAGCGAATAGGCTGTTCGAGGGCCTTTAGTCCTTCCTCTGGAGGCCGCCGCCAAGCCTCTTCTCCCGTGCAGTTCCAGTCACGCTTGGAAGGTGCTTAAGCTTTGACTTAACAGCCAGTTTGTTGGAGTCTATTATTATGACCTCACCAATGCTCTTCACCGCGCTGATTGGGATTAGAAGGAGTCCTTCCTGGTCCGTCACAAACTCACTGACGTCGAGGTCCTCGTCGGGTTCTGCCACGATGACAAGTATCTCCCCCGTTTCCTCATCGAAGCTCAGGTCGTAGACCCATCCAAGCCTTATTCCCGTATCGGTTATCAGCTCAACGTCCCTAAGTTTTGATGCCATTATCTTTACCATTATCAGCCACCTCTGGAGTTGTTCCCACCGTTATTGGGCATCGGTGTATAAAACCTTTTCCAAAATAATAGAGATGGGAGCGTCAGAAGGTATAGTAGTCGGGGCCGCCTCTCTCCTTCCCTGCCTGCTTCTTTCTGTTCTCCTCAAAGCTCCTGTAGTACTCCATCATGTACGGCGTGACGCTCGGTTTGACCTTCTTCATGGCCATCTCGAAGTCCTTCTTTGACACCTTCAGCTTCTCAAGGAACTCCTCGGACTCGCTTTCAACTACCTCGCGCGGGAGCTCTCTCATTATCCTGCGCATCGCTATTAGGGCTGCCTCCCTGACGAGTGCGGCTATGTCTGCGCCGGTGTAGCCTTCGGTCTTCTTGGCGAGCTCTCTGAGATTAACGTCACCTGCAAGCGGTACTCTCCTCGTGTGGACTTTGAATATCTCGAGCCTGGCCTTCTCGTCCGGCGCTGGAACGAGTATCAGCCTGTCGAACCTTCCTGGTCTGAGGAGTGCTGGATCGATAATGTCCGGCCTGTTAGTGGCACCAATAACAACCACACCACTGTTCTCCTGGATTCCGTCCATCTCGGTGAGCAGCTGGTTGATCAGCCTGTCAGTAACCCTGTCCCCCTCTGACCCACGAGCTGGGGCTATTGCATCGATCTCATCGATGAACACCACTGTTGGGGCGGCCTGGCGAGCCTTCCTGAAGATCTCCCTAATTCTCTTCTCGGTCTCGCCGACCCACTTTGAAAGAACCTCCGGGCCGCGTATGGCTATAAAGTTTGCTTGACTTTCGTTGGCTACTGCCTTAGCCAGGAGGGTCTTACCGGTTCCCGGCGGACCGTAGAGGAGTATTCCCTTCGGCGGCTCAATTCCGAGCCTCTCAAAGGCCTTGGGGTATTTGAGGGGCCATTCTACTGCTTCTCTGAGCTCCTGCTTCACATCCTCAAGGCCGCCGATGTCGTCCCAGCGGACGTTCGGGACTTCGATGAGTACCTCCCTGAGGGCGCTTGGCTCTACCATCTTGAGGGCCTCGTAGAAGTCGTCCCTTCTAACGCGGAGCTCCTGAAGGACCTCTGGCGGGATTCTCTCCTGTTCTGGGCTTATCTTACCCTCTTTGATAAGCCTCCTGAGAACGACCATGGCCGCTTCTCTTGCAAGGGCAGCTAAATCAGCACCGACGAAGCCGTGCGTAACTTCAGCCAGCTCGTCGAGCATTTTGTCTATCAGCTTGTTCCTGACCTCCGAGTATATTTCGGCGTCCCTTTTGAGAGCCTCTTTAACTTCGCTTTCAGTCTTCGCGTTTTCAACTTCGGCGATGATATTGTCTACCCTTTCGGCGTCAAAATTACCCTTCTCCTTTATCTCGCGGAGCACTCTGAGGACGGCCTCTTTGTCGTAGTCCGGTTCGAGGGGCATTCCTCTGGTGTGGATCTGGAGGATCTCTTTCCTGCCCTGCTTGTCCGGGACGCCGACCTCAATCTCTCTGTCAAACCTTCCTGGCCTCCTCAGGGCCGGGTCGAGTGCGTCGGGCCTGTTGGTAGCGGCAATGACTATGACCTTTCCACGGCTCTTGAGACCATCCATCAGGGTGAGCAGCTGGCTGACAACGCGCTTCTCGACCTCTCCAACTACTTCTTCCCTCTTCGGGGCTATCGCGTCTATCTCGTCGATGAAGATTATGCTCGGAGCGTTTTCTTCGGCTTCCTTGAATATCTCCCTCAGTCTCTCCTCACTCTCGCCGTAGAATTTGCTCATTATCTCCGGTCCGTTGATTGCTATGAAGTGAGCGTTGGCTTCGTTGGCGACGGCCTTAGCGAGCAGAGTCTTACCCGTTCCGGGCGGGCCGTAGAGGAGAACTCCCTTCGGCGGCTCAATCCCAAGCCTCTCGAAGAGCTCCGGGTGCTTGAGAGGAAGCTCGACCATCTCCCTTATCTTCTGGATGGCGTCGCTGAGGCCGCCTATGTCCTCGTAAGTGACCTCCGGGATGCTCTCCTCCTTGACTTCGACTGCCTGCGGAAGGACTTCGACTTCGGTGTTGTATGTTATCTGAACGATGCCTTTTGGAACTGTGTTTACCACGACGAACTTCAGCTCACCGAAGCCTATCGGCATGGCCTCAAAGAACCCTCTGAGCAGCTCGTCAAAGGGTGAGTACACAGCCTCGTTCTGTCCGCCGGCCACTATGAGGTCGCCCTTAACGACGGGCCTTCCGAGGAGGTTCTGCTTTACAATCTCTCCCGGAATCTGGATGAAGACTCCCTTCTGGGCAGGAGCCAGAACGACCTTTTTGGCCTCTTGGACTTCCGCCCTGGAGACCGTGACGTAGTCCCCTATGCTCACTCCCGCGTTTCTCCTGATGTAGCCGTCCATCCTGATTATGTCAAGCCCCCTGTCGTCTGGATGGGCATTGGCGACTATTGCCGCCGTAACCCTCTCTCCCTTGAGCGCAACTATATCTCCAGGCTCAACGCCGAGCTTTCTCTGGTACTTTCTGTCGAACCTGACTATTCCCCTTCCAACGTCCCTTTTCAGGGCCTCCGCGACGCGGAGCTTAATCTCGTCAACCCTTTCATCTTCTTTACCGAATATCATCTTGAACGCCCCCTCCTGTGAATTTCTATCGCCTCCTCGAGCGTGAGGTTCCCGAGCGCAACCTCCCTGGCCAGTCTTGAGGAAATCGTAATGTTTCCGCTCAGCTCGCGGCTCCTCCTCTTTATGTGCTCTATCTCCTTTTTTGTGGGTTCTTTTACCTCAAGAACGTCGCCTATGGTGGTCTCCCTGCCTTCCCTGAGTCCGATGTTTATGGATGCAACGATATCAACCACGGAGGAGCTTTCAACCCCACCGACCTTTGGCGTCGTCCTGGACTCGTTCACAATGATTATTGGGTAGTCATGCCCTAGTACTTCTCCAAGGGCCTTCAGCATCATAGTCCTCTGTCTCTTAGCGCCGTTCCCGACCTTAAGCTTAGCGGTCGGGTATTTCTCAAGCAGTCCCACCACAGGTTCAACATCTTTGGGGCTTTTAAGCCTGTGGACTTCTATAACCCTTCCGTCGGCGACAACGCTCACTCCTGGCCTGTCCCCGGGGTCTATGGCTATGAAGACGTTCTGGAAGCGCTTTCTCCCCTCCAGCCTGGCGAGAAGGTCGTCTATGAAGTTTTCATCCCTCACGATGACCTTAACCGGGAACTCGACCTTATCTTTCTCACCCGTGAGAACGACCTCAACATCGTAGGGAATCCTCTCGCCAACCCTAAGGCTCAGAAAGGGTATTCCATACTCCTTTAACACCTTGGTGGCGAGGTAATAGACCCTCACGTTGTCGGTCATAATCGCTACTCTCATGGTCGAAAGTTAGCAGGGACGTTAAAAAACCTTTTCTGGGCTATGGTTGTTTGGCAGAGAGCAAAAAGAAGGAAGGGGCTTCAGCGGCCCTTCATCACCATCCACACCAGCAGTGGGAAGACGAGGGTAGCGTCAGCCCATATCTCAACGTAGTCCGCTTTAGCTCGTATCTTACCCCAGCTGACCCCTTCACTCGGAGGCGCGCCGCTCAGCGAACCGTCCCAGGGGACGGCCGTTGTGATGTAGATCGCGTAGTCGGTTCCGCCCCTGAAGAGGTTTGCGTTGATTATGGCGTGCTTTGGCAGTGAGCCACCGAGGATTATCGAGGCGGTTTCCTTCGCGGTAACTGCAATGTTGTTGAGCTTCACGATGTCGTTGGCGATGTCTATGATGAGTTCTCTATCTCCGCGCTCCTCTTTGAAGAAGTAGAGCATGTCCCCTATCGAGCCGTCAGTTATTGCCGGACAGAAAATCGGCACGTTTCTCTTGTAGGCCCAGTATATCACCGAGCGCTCCTTCTCCTTTCCCAGCTTCTCATCCATGTATCTTCCGAGCTCGTAGATGAACTCGCTGGCAGTCAGCGGCTTTCCGCGCTCCTTCTCCATCTCAAGAACGCGCTCGAAGAAGGGTATCATGTACTTCTCAAACTCGATGTAGCGGTCGTTGGGCACGAAGATGTTGCCTATCCTGTTTATGCCCTTCTCGCGCATCAGGGCGTCGTTCACGTGCCAGTCTCCGAGGATGAATGGCTTCAGGGCCTTTATGAAGTCCTCTTCGATTCCCCCTGCGGTCGTTACAATGACGTCAACCTTACCCTCCTTCACGAGCCAGGCTATCAGCTCGCGCAGGCCTGAGGAGATTATGTTGGAGGTATATCCAAGGAATACTCTGACTTCTTTCCCTTCGGCGCGCCTCTTCTCAACTTTCTTCCAGATTTCGATGGCCTTCCCGAGATGGGTTGCCTGGAAGCCTATCCGCTCGTAGTAGTCGATGACTTCTTCGAGGCTGGAAACCTCATCCAGCCACGGCCCCTCTATTGGAGTCCCCTCTACCTCTTCGCTCTCCTTAAGGACGATGTCTTTTGGTTCCGTCATGAGGAAGAATTGGGGAAAAAGCGTTTAAATCTTTTCACTATAAAAGGCGATGGAGATTAAACATCATGGACCTTCGTTTCTATGATCTCCTCCACGTTGCCTTTTATTGCCTTGCTTATGAGACAGTACCTGTGGGTCAGGTCTACAAGTCTTTCGACCTTAGGCCGGTCCTCCCGTGGGATGGAAAGTTCAATCGTGATGAAAATCTTGTCGAACTTAAATCCTCCATCGTTATCCCTAGCGAGAAGGGGTTTGGCGGTGACTTGAAGTGATTTGAGATTAATCCTCATCTTCTCACTTACTGTTGTCATTGTAGTTATAAAGCACGCGGCTAAGGCCGCCGGTAATAACTGCTCCGGCCAAGTTATCATCTCTTCGGAGTTCGTTGGAAGAACTGATAGCGGATTATCCACCTCAAGTTCAATTTTGCCCAGTTTTGTTTTTGTTCTGCCGTCCCCGACCCACGTTGAGGTTGCGGCGAACAGTTCGGCTGCGGCATTAAAGTCTATATCGACCATTTTTACCACCTTCATGCCGCATATTCCTGGGCGGTTCGTTGGATGAAATGTTTTTCCACTTTTAGACTCAGAATACTCTTTTTAAGTTTTGCTTTGGCATTGAAAACTGCACGCGAAAAAAGAAGGGATTATAAGAAGTGTTATCATCACCTACGAATAGACCATCTTAAACTTATTAGCACCTCCCGCTGACGACTTCGCTGATAAGCCTTGCCGCCACAGGAACCGGGAACACCTTCTTTGGAGCCTTCTTGAGTAGCCACTCCTCTATCTCCTTCGCCTTGGCCTTTCCTTCCCTCATGGCCGTTCCAATGTTCCTCGGAGCTACAACATCGCCCGCGAAGAAAATGCCAGCTTCCTTGAGGATCTTCTCGTTGGCGCAGACCACTTCCCTTATCGGGCTAGTGGGGAGCTGGCCAATAGCGTAGGCGACGATGTCAGCATCGAGAATGAAGCGCTCGTCCGTAGTGACAACGTTGCCTTCTTCAATCTTAGTCCTTGCGAACTCGACTCCGTGAACCCTTTCGTCTCCAATTATCCTCACTGGGGTGGCAAACTCTATGAACTCAACGCCCTCCTCAATGAGTTTTCTGATCTCGGTCTTTGCGTAGCTGTGTTCTAATCCCCTTCTGTAGACCATCGTTATCTTCTCCGCCCCAAGGAGTCTGCCCTCAATGGCGACGTCAACCGCCGTGTAGCCGGCGCCTATGACCACAATGTGTTTGCCCTTAAGGTCGGGTATCCTGTCCCAAGGATAATAACCTATCCTCGCCATCTTTATATGGTGGAGCAGGCTGAGGGCGTCGTAAATGCTGGGAAGGTCTGCACCCGGCACCTTCAGTTTTCTCGGCCTCCATGCCCCGGTTGCTATCAGAATTGCGTCAAACTCACCCAGAAGTCTCTCAAGCGAGACGAAGTGCTCGGCCCATTCATCGCCCAGCTCTCTGGGAGAATCGTAGACCACCTTCGTCCTGAAGTGGAAGTTCACGCCGAGTCTTTCAAGGTCTTTAACTCCTTCTCTAACTGTCCTTATTGGTATTCTGGCCTCTGGGATTCCAAAGGCAACCATTCCCCCGCCCTCTGACATCTTTTCGTAAACGTGGACTTCGTAGCCCCTGCAGGCTAGATAACCAGCCGCCGATAATCCTGCCGGCCCAGCACCGATGATCGCTATCTTGAAGGGCTTTGGCTCTTCTTTTTCCCTGCAGATGTATAACCTCACTCAATCACCCCCCAAGATTTTTTTAGAACTTCTGGTTTTTAACAAAAGGTTTTCAACTTTAAGGCACTTTTCGTGAAAAGCTTGTACAAACGGCGAAAACTCCTCAAATTCGGAAAGCCTAATTCGTCGGAAAGACAAGGTTATTAACTGCTATTTCCAAGGATACTCCATGAGCGTGGAGATAGACCTAGAGGGAATGAGGATCATCGTGACGGCCTCATCGCGGGGAATAGGCTTCAACGTCGCGCGCGAACTCTTGAAGAGGAACGCAAGGGTTGTCATCAGCTCTAGGAACCTTGAGAATCTCAAAAGGGCAAAGAAAGAGCTCGAAGAAGTTGGGGAAGTTTACGCTGTAAGGGCGAACCTATACGACCAGCGGGAGCTGGAGAACCTTGTAAAAACTTCCTGGGAACTCCTCGGCGGAATTGATACCCTAATCTGGAACGCCGGCAACGTGAGGTGTGAGCCCTGCTTCCTCCACGAGGCAGAGTATATGGACTGGCTTGAGGCGGCCGCACTTCACTCGGTTGCACCAGGATACCTGACCACGCTCTTGGTTCAAACCTGGCTTGAGAAGAAGATGAAGGGAACTTTAATTTACCTCAACTCGGTCTCGGTGAAGGAGCCTATGCCACCCCTTGTTTTGGCGGACGTGACGAGAGCAGGACTAATCCAGCTGGCGAAGAGTGTTTCAAGAACCTATGGGAAGTACGGCATTCGGGCTTATTCGGTATTGTTGGGAAGCTTCGACACGCCGGGAGCGAGGGAGAACCTGAGAAAGCTGGCTGATGAAAGAGGAGAATTCTTCGAGGAGACCTGGGAGAAGGAAGTCCTCTCGAGGACGCCCCTCCATAGGACGGGCAGGTGGGAGGAGCTTGGCTCGCTGGTGGCTTTCCTGCTGAGCAAGGAAGCCGAATACATGCTCGGCTCGACGGTCGTTATAGACGGGGCAATGACGAGGGCGGTGGACATCTGACGGAATAGTTTACATTTTCCTCAACACACCAAAAAGGGTTAGAAGAGATAGAGAAACTGACTCAGAAGTAAATCCCCATCTCCTCCGCTATCTTCCTGAGCCTCTCTATTCTCGCCTCGGTCGGCGGATGGGTTGAGAAGAGGTTCGCTATGCTCATGCCCCTGAACGGGTTCACGATGAACATGTGGGCAGTTGCAGGGTTACCGTCCTTCATCGGTCTATAGCGGACGGCCTGCTCTATCTTCATCAGCGCGCTCGCCAATGCGTGCGGCTTACCGCTTATCCTCGCACCGCCTTCATCCGCTAAGAACTCCCTTGACCTGCTTATCGCCGCCTGGATGAGCATCGCCGCTATTGGAGCCAAGACCGCCACTAGTATTGCACCTATGATGTCTCCGCTATCGTCCCTGTCTCTTCCGAAGCCGCCGAATATTGCTATCCAGCGGGCCCAGTAGGCGAGCTGCATTATCGCGCCGGCCATTGCAGCTGCCACAGTCCCTATTAGTATGTCCCTGTTCTTTATGTGGGTCAGTTCGTGCCCTATGACTCCCTCAAGCTCGTCCCGGTTGAGTATCCTGAGCAGTCCCTGGGTTACGGCCACTACGGCGTGCTTTGGGTTCCTTCCGGTTGCGAAGGCGTTGGGGGTCTCGCTTGGGATTATTGCCACTCTGGGCGTTGGAAGGCCGGCCCTCTGGGCGAGGTCTCTCACTATCGCGTACAGCTCTGGGGCTTCGTACTCATCAACTATCCTTGCGTTGTACCAGCTCAGCACTATCCTGTCGCTGTACCAGTATGTTATGAAGTTGAAGAACATTGAGAACAGGAACATTATGAACGCCACATTCGGTCCGCCGAAGAGGTAACCTATCCCCATTAGCAGGCCAGTGAGGATCGCCATGAGCACTCCGGTTCTCAGCCACATCACAAGTCCCATGCCCTCTCACCTCCAGACTAAAATAACAATCTGGTATTAAAAGCTTTGGTCTAGTATTAATTGCCGGCCTCTGTGCAGAAGTTTTTACTTTAGACTTATAATTCCTGCTGGAGGGAAAAGAGAAGTGAGAGAGGCATCACATGCCCATGTCCATGCCGCCCATTCCGCCCGGCATTCCGCCGCCCTGGTTGCCCTCATTCTTGGAGGGCTTTGCGGCGATGACGTCGTCGATCCTGAGGATCATTATAGCTGCTTCGCTGGCGCTCTTGATGGCCTGCTTGGTGACTCTTAGAGGAGCAATGATTCCACGTTCGAGCATGTCGGCAGGCTCACCGGCGAAGACGTCTATGCCGATGCCAAGGCCCCTGTTCTTGTGTTCGCTGATTACCTTGACGAGCATCTCAACGGTGTCAAGACCAGCGTTTTCAGCGAGGGTCTTAGGGATTATCTTGAGGGCCTCTGCGAAGTTCTCTATGGCGAGGGCCTCCTTGCCACCGACCTGCTTGGCGTACTCGTCGAGCCTGATGGCGAGCTCGATCTCCGGAGCGCCACCAGCCGGAAGAACGGCACCGTCCTCCATGACGTCCTTGACGACCTTGACAGCATCTTCGAGGGCCCTCTCGACCTCGTCAATGACGTGCTCGGTTCCACCGCGGATGAGGATGGTGACGGCCTTCGGGTTCTTGCAGCCCTCAACGAAGATCATGTTCTCGCCGGCGAGCTTCCTCTCCTCAACGACCTCAGCGTAGCCGAGGTCTTCTGGGGTGAGATCCTTCACATTGGTGACGATCTTAGCTCCAGTGGCCTTGGCGAGCTTCTCCATGTCGCTCTTCTTGACTCTCCTGACCGCCATTATGCCGTACTTGGCCAGGTAGTGCTGGGCAAGGTCATCAATACCCTTCTGAACGAAGACGACGTTCGCACCTGTCTGGGCGATGTGGTCGACCATGTCCTTGAGCATCTTCTCCTCCTGTTCAAGGAAGCTCATGAGCTGGTCGGGGCTGGTTATGTTGATCTTCGCATCTGTTTCAGTCTTCTTAACCTCAAGGGCCTCGTTGATGAGGGCGATCTTAGCGTTCTCGACCCTCTTCGGCATCCTCGGGTGGACGACCTCCTTGTCGATGACGACGCCACGGACGAGCTCGCTCTCCTCAACGCCCTCGCCGGCCTTCTTCTCGAACTTGATGTTGTCGAGGTCAACGAGGTACTTTCCGTCCTTCTTCTCGGCGACCTGCTTGACGGCCTCGACGGCAAGCTTAGCAAGGAGCTCCTTGTGGCTCTCGGCGTTCTTTCCGGTGATTGAAGTGGCGGCGATCTTGAGGAGGGTCTCCTCGTCGTCCGGGTCAACCTTTATGGCTATCTCGTCGAGTATTTCCTGGGCTTTTTCAGCGGCGAGGGCGTAACCTTTAATGATTATGCTCGGGTGAATGTTCTGGTCTAAGAGTTCCTCAGCCTTCCTGAGAAGCTCGCCAGCGATGACGACAGCAGTAGTAGTACCATCACCAGCCTCCTTATCCTGAGTCTTAGCAACCTCAACCATCATCTTAGCAGCCGGGTGCTGGAGGTCGATCTTGTCGAGGATCGTAGCGCCATCGTTCGTGACAACTATGTCGCCGAGGCTGTCGACGAGCATTTTATCCATTCCCTTCGGGCCGAGGGTTGTCCTGACAGTCTCGGCGATGATTCTCGCGGCAAGAATGTTCAGCCTCTGGGCGTCCCTACCAACGTACCTCTGAGTCCCCTCAGGCAGAATAACAACCGGCTGTCCACTAAGCTGTGCCATTTAACATTCCTCCTATCGAATTGCTTTTTGCAGAAACGCTTCGTTAGTGCTCTATAAAAGCTTTTGGGTCAAAAAGTTCATAAAAATTGTTTAAAATTGAATAAATGACGAATAAATTCCAAAAAGCAGAGGAAAGAACTAAAACGTTGAAGGCCCATTAACAGTGGGTGATAGGGTGAAGCTAATAGCCCAGGGGGCCGAGGCGAAGATATACGAGGCGAGCTTTGAGGAGGTCTTCGGCGTTCCCCTGCTCAAAGAAAGAGTCATCGTAAAGCACAGGATTCCGAAGAGGTATAGGATCAAGGAGATAGACGTGAAGCTGAGGAAGGAGAGAACCGTTAGGGAAGCGAGAATTCTCCACAGGGCAAAGGAGTTCGGCGTCAACTGTCCCCACGTTTACGAGGTTGACCTGGGGGACATGAAGCTCGTGATGGAGTACATAGAGGGACAGAGGCTCAAGGAGCTCCTTGAGAGCGTCCCGATGGAAGAGAGGCTTGAGCTGTGCCGCGAGGTCGGGAGGCAGATTGGGAAGTTACACAAGGCTGGAATAGTGCATGGAGATTTAACGACCTCGAACATGATATTCAGAGAGGGAAAAGTTTACCTGATAGACTTCGGTTTAGCTGACTTCGACTCGACCCTTGAAGCCAGGGGCGTTGACCTTCACCTCCTCAGGAGGGCGATGGAGAGCACCCACTACACCTGGTTCGAGAGGGGCTTTGAAGCCGTCCTTGAGGGCTATGCAGAGGTTCTCGGCGAGGAAGCCAGGAAAGAGGTCGAGGAGAAGATGAGGGAGATAGAGAGCAGGGGTAGGTACAGGGAGAGGAGCTGGATCACCTGAACTTCCTCAGGATCCTCTTGTATATCTCCTTTTCTGCACCTCTGGCCTTTCTCGCTAGCCTCTCGACGATCAGCTCGGGCGTGCTCCTTCCGAGCCTTCCGAATACAGGCTGTCTGTCCACTATGAGGTTCAGGTTTTCGTCAAGGCCCTTCGCCTCTATCCCGTCAACCCTCGCGAAGGGCAGTTCCTTCTTGAGGTCTTCCCCCAGGTGGGAGACTATAACCACGTGAAAGCCCTTATCGTGGGCGACCTTCAACAGCTCGCCGATTATCTTGACGGCCGCTCCCGGCTCTGTGATTGCTTCAAACTCGTCTATGAGAATGAGCTTGTTCCCCTTTCCGCGGAGAGACCTCACAAACGACCTGAGGGCAGTCTCAAAGGCACCGGCGCCGTAGACGCTCCTCTTCCGCCTGAAGAAGAACAGCTCGTCGAGGACTCCGACGCGGGCCCTCTCGGCAGGAACAGGAAAGCCCATGTGGGCAAGAATGGAAATCTGAGTTATCAGCTCTAGCAGGCTCGTCTTTCCACCGCTGTTGGCTCCAGTTAGGATAACGACGTTCTCACCCATCACGTTCTCTGCGTCTGGAACGTTGAACCACTCTGACTTTTCTCCGACAATGTAGCTAACCGGCTGCGGGTTCTCTATGAAGAGGTGTTGCCCGTTCAGAAAGGCTATCCCTCTTTCAGCTATCTCTGGAAAGGTGAAGCCCTCCGTGAATGCCTTCACCGCCTGGAGGAAGTCGAGCTCCCTGATTTTTGAAAGCTCCTCCCTGAGCTTTGGAAGGAGCGGTCTCACCTTTTCCGCTATCCCCCTCGCCTTCATGTAAACCTCGACCTTCAGCTCCCGCTCAAGCTCGGTTCTCAGACTCTCAACGACCTCTGGCGGGACTCTGACCGGGTAAAGCTCCTCGCGCGAGAAAAGCTCCACGTGAAGGCCAAGAACCTTTGAAAGCTCGCTCTCGGCCTCGTTTATCATGTCAAGGATTTCCCCTTCAATTTCGCGGAAGTGAGAGAAAATGGCCTCGTAGTTGCCCTCCCTCAGCTCGTTCAGGAACTTCACGAGGTCTCTTCCAGTGAGGGTGAGGCTGAACTTCTCAAGCTTCTCCTCTATCCTCTCGTTCAGCGCCCTCTCCTTCTCGGCTATGAGTTCATCCAGAGATCCTAGAAGCTTTTCCTTCTCAACGACCTCCCCGAAGGGTGCCAGGTGTTCGAGAATCTCGCCGGCAACGCTGCCCTCGCCGGTCAGCTCCCCTATCTCCTCAAGGGCCTTGAGCGTCTCTCTGTTCTCCCAGAGAGGAATGATGTAGAGCTCTGGAGCGACCTGCGATGGCAGAAGCTCTACGTCGATGCCGTAGCCGATCGTACTCAGGACG